>NZ_JBIVAB010000004.1:0-480743 GCF_044745345.1 Pseudomonas sp. NPDC087029
AAGTAACTCATTGAATCTCAAGGAGTTTCTCGTTCCGACTACGCTGGAAGTGGGGCGCATTATAAGGGGATTCGAAAGCCCGTCAAGGCTTAATTCCAAGAAACCTCAATATCGCTGAAAAGCGAAGCAGGGAGGCCTGACGGCCTCCCGGCTTTTCAGTACATCCCTATAAAGCTAAAGCACCCCAGCATCTCGCAAGCGTTGCAAGCTACCGGCATCCAGCCCCAGCACATCGGCCAGCACCACCTCGGTATGCTCACCCAGCAAAGGTGGCGCATGCCGATATTCCACAGGGGTTTCCGACAGCCGAATAGGGCTAGCCACCTGCGGCACGCTGCCCGCCAACACATGCGGCAAGGTCACCGCCAAGCCGCGCGCTACCACCTGGGGGTCCTGAAACATCTGCGCCAGGTCATTGATCGGCCCACAGGGCACCCCTGCAGCCTCCAGCTGCTGCACCCACTCAGCCGTGGTCTTGAACACCGTAGCCTGGCGGATCAACGGAATCAGCTCGGCGCGATTGGCCACCCGCTGCTTGTTGGTCGCAAAGCGCGGGTCGTCCGCCCACTGCGGCTGGCCAGCCACTTCGGCAAACTTGCGGAACTGCCCATCGTTACCCACGGTGAGAATGAAATCACCATCCGCCGTCGGGAAGTCCTGATAAGGGACGATATTGGGGTGCGCATTGCCAAGCCGCCGCGGCGGGTTGCCCGTGGTCAGGTAGTTCATGGCCTGGTTGGCCAGGCATGCCACCTGCACGTCGAGCAACGCCATATCAATGTGCTGGCCAACGCCGGCCTGGTCACGATGGGCGAGGGCAGCCAGGATCGCCACGGTCGAATACAGCCCGGTAAGGATGTCGGTCAGCGCCACCCCGACCTTTACCGGCCCCGCACCTTCTTCACCATCCGGGCGCCCGGTCAGGCTCATCAGCCCGCCCAGCCCCTGGATCATGAAGTCATAGCCGGCTCGCTTGGCATAGGGGCCCGTCTGCCCAAAGCCGGTGATGGAGCAATAGATAAGCTTCGGGTTCACCGCCTTCAGGCTCTGGTAGTCCAGCCCGTAGGCGGCCAGCCCGCCCACCTTGAAGTTCTCGATGACGATATCCGACCTGGCCGCCAGCTCGCGCACCAGGCGCTGGCCTTCCGGCTGGGTGAAGTCGATGGTCACCGAGCGCTTGTTGCGGTTGGCCGAGAGGTAGTAGGCCGCCTCGCTGGTATTCTCGCCCTGCGCATCCTTGAGGAAGGGCGGCCCCCACGCACGGGTGTCGTCGCCACTGCCAGGGCGCTCGACCTTGATCACATCAGCGCCCAGGTCAGCCAGGATCTGGCCAGACCAAGGCCCCGCCAGCACACGAGAGAGATCGAGCACCCGCAGATGAGAGAGCGCACCCATGGCCGGTCTCCTTATTAGTAGAAGGCCTGGATGCCAGTCTGCGCACGGCCCAGGATCAGCGCATGCACATCATGGGTACCTTCATAGGTATTGACCACCTCCAGGTTGACCAGGTGGCGCGCCACGCCGAACTCGTCGGAGATGCCATTGCCGCCCAGCATGTCACGGGCCATGCGCGCGATATCCAGGGCCTTGCCGCAGGAGTTGCGCTTCATGATCGAGGTGATTTCAACGGCCGCAGTGCCTTCATCCTTCATGCGCCCCAAACGCAGGCAACCTTGCAGGGCCAGGGTAATTTCGGTCTGCATGTCGGCCAGCTTCTTCTGGATCAGCTGGTTGGCTGCCAGCGGGCGGCCGAACTGCTGGCGGTCCAGGGTGTATTGGCGCGCGGTGTGCCAGCAGGCTTCCGCCGCACCCAGGGCGCCCCAGGAGATGCCATAGCGCGCCGAGTTCAAGCAGGTGAAGGGGCCTTTGAGGCCACGCACGTCAGGGAAGATGTTCTCTTCAGGGACAAACACGTTGTCCATGACGATTTCGCCGGTGATCGAAGCGCGCAAGCCGACCTTGCCATGAATGGCCGGGGCGCTGAGGCCCTGCCAGCCCTTTTCCAGGACGAAGCCGCGGATATCGCCGGCATCATCCTTGGCCCAGACCACGAACACATCGGCGATCGGGCTGTTGGTGATCCACATCTTGCTGCCGCTCAGGCGATAGCCGCCATCGACCTTCTTCGCCCGGGTAATCATCGAACCTGGGTCGGAGCCATGGTTAGGCTCGGTCAGGCCGAAGCAACCGATCCACTCGCCACTGGCGAGCTTGGGCAGGTACTTCTGCTTCTGCGCCTCGGTACCGAACTCATTGATCGGCACCATCACCAGCGACGACTGCACGCTCATCATCGAGCGGTAGCCAGAATCGATACGCTCCACTTCGCGAGCAATCAGGCCGTAGCACACGTAGTTCAGCCCGCTGCCGCCGTACTGCTCGGGGATGGTCGCGCCCAACAGGCCGACTTCGCCCATTTCGCGGAAAATCGCAGGGTCGGTCTGCTCATGGCGGAAAGCCTCGAGCACGCGCGGCGCCAGCTTGTCCTGGGCGAACTGATAAGCGCTGTCACGCACCATGCGCTCTTCTTCAGTGAGCTGCTGATCCAGCAGCAGCGGGTCGATCCAGTGGAAGCTTGCTTTACCGGCCATGAGCGAAATCCTCGTAATAGGGAGCAGGTTCTTGTGCCCATTGATCCTAGGCCTGTTATGGCACCTGGACAAACGAGGAATGCGCACGCATTAGTGATATTTTGTCACTTCGAAAACAAAAAGAACCCAGCATTGGCGAACCCCACAAGTGAGGTAGACGTACATGCGCCGCAAGATCCCCAGCACTACCGCCCTGGTCTGCTTCGAGGCAGCCGCCCGCCACGAGAGCTTCACCAAGGCCGCCCAGGAACTGGCACTGACCCAGGGCGCCGTCTGTCGGCAGATTGGCGGCCTGGAAGACTTCCTCAATGTGGAACTGTTCCGCCGCTCACGGCGCGGGGTGAAACTGACCGAGGCCGGGCTGTCCTACAGCCGCCAGGTCGCGACGCAACTAGATGCCGTAGAGCGCGACACCCTCTCGGTGATGCGCCAGCAGGGCGCCAACGTGATCGAACTGGCCGTGGTGCCCACCTTCGGCACGCAATGGCTGCTGCCACGGCTCAAGGACTTCCAGCAGCGCCACCCGGAAGTCACCGTCAACCTGACCAACCGCACCCGGCCCTTCCTGTTCGCCGACACGCCGTTCGATGCGGCTATCTATTACGGCGATGCCGACTGGTCCGGCACCCAGTCCCAATGGTTGATGGGCGAAAACCCGCTGCCGGTCTGCAGCCCGGCGTTGCTGGACGGGGAGGGCCTGCTCGATGCCAAGCGCATCGCCAGCCTGCCGCTGCTGCAACAGACCACACGCCCCTACGCCTGGCGCCAGTGGTTCAACGGCCAGGGCCTGAATGTGCCAGGCGACATGACAGGGCCGCGCTATGAACTATTCTCCATGCTTGCCCAGGCCGCGATGCACGAGATGGGCGTGGCGCTGATTCCACCGTTCCTGATCCAGCGCGAACTGGAGGAGGGCAGGCTGGTGGTCGCTAACAGGCACGTGCTGTCCAGCGACAAGGCCTACTATCTGATGATTCCCGAGCGCAAGGTCGAATCCGCCTCCCTGCGCGCCTTTCGTGACTGGCTGGCAGTACAGGCACAGCAGTACATCGCGTCGCGCCAAGCTGCAACGCCTTCCCGACTGCTGTAGTCAATTATTTTAAACACCTACAGATATACGTTTTTGTCGCATACAGACAAACTGTTCAGGTGAATCGAAAAACCCCGCCAAAGCCGCCAAACACGCGGCTTTCAGAGGGTTTTACGACACTCGCGAGCCCATCCGCGAAATCAACGCAAAAAATTTCAAAAAATCCCCTAATCTGCCAATAGCCCATGCTTGACGGGCTGCGGCCAGATCGTTGCGACATACGGTCACAGGGTGACTTGTAGTTTTAACTTCGTTTCGCTCCAGAACCGGTTGTAGGGCCCTGGGTTCGTCTGCAAAATGCTCGGCCCGCCCAGGATTCGGCGGGCTTGGCGCCTAACAGCCAACCCTGCGCACCACCCGAAGTGCGCGGGCTCTTATAAAGACAATAAAGGTCACCGCAGGAGAAATAGTCGTGCACATTGGTGTTCCTCTCGAGACGCAGACCGGTGAGACAAGGGTCGCTGCGACCCCAGAAACCCTCAAGAAACTGATTGGCCAGGGCCATCAGGTCACCGTCCAACGGGGGGCAGGGCTCAACGCCAGCATTCCGGACAGTGCCTATGAGGCCGTGGGTGCTTCCCTGGGGAGCGCTGCCGATGCCTTCGGCGCCCAGCTGGTTCTTAAGGTGGTCGCACCCAACGACCAGGAGCTGGCCCAGATCAACGGCGGCAGCCTTCTGGTCGGCATGCTCAACCCCTTCAACAACGAGCTGATCGGCAAGATGGCCGAGCGCGGCATCACCGCCTTCGCCCTGGAAGCCGCGCCACGCACCTCCCGGGCCCAGAGCCTGGACGTGCTGTCGTCGCAGGCCAACATCGCCGGTTACAAGGCCGTGTTGCTGGCAGCCCACCACTACCCGCGCTTCATGCCCATGCTGATGACCGCCGCCGGCACCGTGAAGGCCGCCAGGGTGCTGATCCTCGGCGCCGGGGTTGCGGGCCTGCAGGCCATCGCCACGGCCAAGCGCCTGGGTGCGGTGATCGAAGCCTCGGACGTGCGCCCGGCGGTGAAGGAGCAGATCGAATCGCTCGGCGCCAAGTTCATCGACGTGCCCTACGAAACCGATGAAGAACGCGAGTGCGCCGAAGGGGTCGGCGGCTATGCCCGGCCGATGCCCGCCAGCTGGATGCAACGCCAGGCCCAGGCCGTGCACGAGCGCGCCAAGCAGGCCGACATCGTCATCACCACCGCGCTGATTCCGGGGCGCAAGGCGCCGACGCTGCTCAGCGCCGAAACCGTGGCGCAGATGAAGCCCGGCTCGGTAGTCATCGACCTGGCTGCCGCCCAAGGTGGCAACTGCCCACTGACGGTCGCTGACCAGGTGGTAATGGAGAACGGCGTGACCATCGTCGGCCCGACCAACCTGCCGGCCCAGGTCGGCGCCGATGCGTCGGCGCTGTATGCGCGCAACCTGCTGGACTTCATGAAGCTGCTGTTCGACAAGGACGGCGCACTGGTCATCAACCTCGAAGACGACATCGTCGCCGCGTGCCTCATGTGCCGCGACGGCCAGGTCGTGCGCAAGAACGGCTAAGGAGCACGACAATGGAAGACATGCTGATTTCCCACGGCATCTACAACCTGATCATCTTCGTGCTGGCCATCTATGTGGGCTACCACGTGGTCTGGAACGTCACCCCGGCGCTGCACACTCCGCTGATGGCGGTCACCAACGCCATCTCGGCGATCGTCATCGTCGGTGCCATGCTGGCTGCCGCCCTGACCGTGACCCCGGCCGGCAAGCTGATGGGCACCCTGGCGGTGGCCCTGGCCGCGGTCAACGTGTTCGGTGGCTTTTTGGTCACCCGTCGCATGCTTGAGATGTTCAAGAAGAAAACCAAGAACGAGGCGCAGAAGTAAGCATGAGCATGAATCTGGTAACGCTCCTCTACCTCGTCGCCTCGGTGTGCTTCATCCAGGCGCTCAAGGGCCTGTCGCACCCGACCACTTCGCGGCGCGGCAACCTGTTCGGCATGATCGGCATGGGGCTGGCCATCCTCACCACGGTGGGCCTCATTTATAAGCTCGGCGCCGAACTGGCAACCGCCGGCATCGGCTACGTCATCGTCGGCCTGCTGGTTGGCGGGACGGCTGGCTCGATCATGGCCAAGCGTGTCGAGATGACCAAGATGCCCGAGCTGGTCGCCTTCATGCACAGCATGATTGGCCTGGCCGCGGTGTTCATCGCCATCGCCGCCGTGCTCGAACCGCAATCGATGGGCATCGTCGCCGCCATCAGCGACCCGATCCCCACCGGCAACCGCCTGGAACTGTTCCTGGGCGCGGCCATCGGTGCCATCACCTTCTCCGGTTCGGTGATCGCCTTCGGCAAGCTGTCGGGCAAGTACAAGTTCCGCCTGTTCCAGGGCGCACCGGTACAGTTTGCCGGCCAGCACAAGCTGAACCTGATCCTCGGCCTGACCACCATCGCCCTGGGCCTGCTGTTCACCTTCACCGGCCACTACAGCGCCTTCACCCTGATGCTGATCCTGGCCTTCGTCATGGGCGTGCTGATCATTATTCCGATCGGTGGCGCCGACATGCCGGTGGTGGTGTCGATGCTCAACAGCTACTCGGGCTGGGCAGCGGCCGGTATCGGCTTCTCGCTGAACAACTCGATGCTGATCATCGCCGGCTCCCTGGTGGGCTCCAGCGGTGCGATCCTCTCGTACATCATGTGCAAGGCGATGAACCGCTCGTTCTTCAACGTCATCCTCGGCGGCTTCGGCGGCGATACCGATACCGGCGCGGCGCAAGGCGCCAAGGAGCAGCGCCCGGTGAAATCCGGCTCGGCCGACGATGCCACCTTCCTGCTCAGCAACGCCGACAGCGTGATCATCGTGCCGGGCTACGGCCTGGCGGTGGCTCGCGCCCAGCACGCGCTCAAGGAACTGACCGAGAAGCTGACCCACAACGGCGTGACCGTGAAGTATGCGATCCACCCGGTGGCGGGGCGCATGCCCGGGCACATGAACGTGCTGCTGGCCGAGGCCGAAGTGCCGTATGACCAGGTGTTCGAGATGGAGGACATCAACGCCGAGTTCGGCCAGGCCGACGTGGTCCTGGTGCTGGGCGCCAACGACGTGGTCAACCCCGCGGCGAAGAACGATCCGAAGTCGCCGATCGCCGGCATGCCGATCCTGGAGGCGTTCAAGGCCAAGACCATCATCGTCAACAAGCGCTCCATGGCCAGCGGCTATGCCGGCCTGGACAACGAACTGTTCTACCTGGACAAGACCATGATGGTGTTCGGTGACGCGAAGAAGGTCATCGAGGATATGGTCAAAGCGGTCGAGTAGGTTGCGATCGAACGTTGCGGATATGAAAACCCCGGCGGATATTCCCCGGGGTTTTTCATTTCACTGATCCAGATCAACGGCTCTATTTCCAGGCTTCTCATACGACCATGGTCGTGGGACGGCGACGGGCGAAATCTCTAGACTGCGCTGCAGTAGCCTCTGTAGCCCGAGATAACAATCCATGTACCGTGATCGTATCCGCTTGTCCTCCCTGCACAGCAAGGTAATGAGTGCGGCTGATGCCGCTGGCCTGATCGAGGACGGCATGACCGTCGGCATGAGCGGTTTCACCCGCGCCGGCGAAGCCAAGGCTGTGCCCCACGCCCTGGCCGAACGCGCCAAGCTGTCGCCGTTGAAAATCAGCCTGATGACCGGCGCCAGCCTGGGCAACGACCTCGACAAGCAGCTGACCGAAGCCGGCGTGCTGGCGCGTCGCATGCCGTTCCAGGTCGACAGCACCCTGCGCAAGGCCATCAACGACGGCCAGGTCATGTTCATCGACCAGCACCTGTCGGAAACCGTCGAGCAACTGCGCAACCAGCAGCTCAAGCTGCCGGACATCGCGGTCATCGAAGCCGTGGCCATCACCGAACAAGGCCACATCGTGCCGACCACCTCGGTGGGCAACTCGGCCAGCTTCGCGATCTTCGCCAAGCAAGTGATCGTCGAGATCAACCTGTCGCACAACGCCAACCTCGAAGGCCTGCACGACATCTATATCCCGACCTACCGCCCGACCCGCACGCCGATCCCGTTGGTGAAAGTCGATGACCGCATCGGCAGCACCGCCATCCCGATCGACCCGGCCAAGATCGTCGGTATCGTCATCAGCGACCAACCCGACTCGCCGTCCACCGTGCTGCCGCCGGACGACGAAACCCAGGGTATCGCCGACCACCTGATCAACTTCCTCAAGAACGAAGTGCAGGCTGGCCGCATGACCAACAAGCTCGGCCCGCTGCAAGCCGGTATCGGCAGCATTGCCAACGCGGTGATGTGCGGCCTGATCGAGTCGCCGTTCGAAGACCTGACCATGTACTCCGAAGTGCTGCAGGATTCGACCTTCGACCTGATCGACGCCGGCAAGCTGAGCTTCGCCTCGGGCAGCTCGATCACCCTGTCGAGCCGCCGCAATGCGGACGTGTTCGGCAACCTCGAGCGCTACAAGGACAAGCTGGTACTGCGCCCGCAGGAAATCTCCAACCACCCTGAAGTGGTACGCCGCCTGGGCATCATCGGCATCAACACGGCGCTGGAGTTCGACATCTACGGTAACGTCAACTCCACGCACGTGTGCGGCACCCGGATGATGAACGGCATCGGCGGCTCCGGCGACTTCGCTCGCAACGCTCACCTGGCGGTGTTCGTCACCAAATCGATCGCCAAGGGCGGCGCGATTTCCAGCGTGGTGCCGATGGTCAGCCACGTCGACCACACCGAGCACGACGTGGACATCCTCGTCACCGAGCAAGGCCTGGCCGACCTGCGTGGCCTGGCGCCTCGCGAGCGTGCCCGGGCGATCATCGACAACTGCGTGCACCCAGACTACCGCGCAGCGCTGAACGACTACTTCGAGCGCGCCTGCCAACGTGGCGGCCACACCCCGCACATCCTGCGCGAGGCGTTGAGCTGGCACGAAAATCTGGAAGAAAGCGGCCGCATGCTGGCTAGCTGATCCACGCAGTACTTTTCGCCGGCAAGCCGGCTCCCACAAGGACAAAGCTGTACCTGTGGGAGCCGGCTTGCCGGCGATAAGCTTCCACTAGAAAAAACTGTTCTACTGTACTGGTATCAACCCCAGTCTCCTCCTCGAAAAATCCCCTCACCCCCACAAAATGCACTACAACAGTGCAGACCAGTACAGTTGCGCCAATTTCGAGTGCAACAGTAGGGTTACACAGTTAACTGAGCCATCGTCTTTCACATGAACTGTATCTACTGTTATGGACAACACAGGAGGATCATGGGCACCAGTTAAATCACTACCTAATCCCGCCACAAGCGGAAGGATGAAGCATCATGGAACGTACCCTCAGTTCCGGTCTGGTTTTTGAAAGCAACGCCCAGCAATCCAACGCCTCGCTGCCGCTGCGCGCCCTGTCGACCCTGCTCCTGTGGCAGCGCCGCATGGCCAGCCGCCGCCAACTGGCTCGCCTGGACTCCCGCCTGCTGGCCGACGCCGGTATCAGCGAGTCGCAGCGCTACGAAGAGCTCAGCAAGCCGTTCTGGCGCTAAGCTCCGGTTCGCCGGCTTCGGCTGGCACCGCGAAATTCCAAACCCGTTGCAGGACGCTGCAACGGGTTTTTTATTGCCCGGCCCCCGTGCTAGAGCGCCGCAAATCTTTACAGGTACAGTTTTAGAAAAATCTAAAACAACCAATACAGTTGCTTTGAGCGTCGTTCGCCGACCTCCGCACGTACTGCCGCGTGATACGCTTGGCTTAAACAGTCTGGTGAAAACCAGTTGTCCCTGTACCGTGACGAACCGTGTGAACGTCCGATAAGCAGATTCACTCGACCCTTTTCCAGGAGTCCACGACCATGTCCCGCAAACACCTGATCGGCGCCGCCCTGTTGCTAGGCCTGGCCGGCACCGCCCACGCCAGCAGCTTCGTCGTCACCACCGATGCCGTAGTGCGCGCCTTTGCAGCATCCACCGACGCCACTTCCGACCTGACCTCGTCGTTCCGTGACGACAAGATCGTCCAGGCCGCCCGCGACGACGCCGCCAGCTTCGTCGGCAGCGAAGGCGCCATCCGCGGCGCCAAGCTGGAAAGCGCCTTCATGCACATCCGCTCGACGCTGCCGGCCCTGCAGGCCAGCGATGCGCAGCTGGCCCAGGCCATCCTGGTTATCTGACAAGCCATCTGATAAACAGGCTGTAAAACGAATGCGCTGGCTGCGGCCGGCGCATTCGTTTTAGCCTTAGCAGCCCAGTCGCAGTCGTTAAGTAGCCCCATGCGTTATCTGTTGCCGATGCTGTTCGCCGCCGTTGCCATGGGCAATGCCCATGCCATGGACACCACTACCCAAGGCCTGGTCATCACAGGCTACGTCACCAGCCAGGTGACGACCGCGCCCTTCGACCGAAAGCTGCTTCGCCAAGCCCGCGACGATGCCGCCGCCTTCGTGGCCACCGATGGCCTGATCCGCGGTGCGCGCCTGGAGGCGGCACTCGATGCGCTGCGCCACAACTGTGCCCGGCACTCCGTCGGCGACCTTGAACTGGCGCAAGCAATTCTCGTCCAATGACCACACCTGACTCCCTGTATTTTTCGGAGATGCTCCATGCGTAAACCGCTGATCGCCGCTTCCCTCGGCATGCTGTTGCTGGCCGACCTGGCCCATGCACAGACCTTGGTGGCCACCAGCAACATCATCGTGCGTGCCTTTGGTCGCTCGATCGATTTCACGTCCGACACCACCACCTCCATCCGCGATTCGAAAGTGGTGCGCGAAGCCCATGACGATGCCGCCAGCTTCGTCGCCAGCAACGGCGACATCCGCGGCGCGCAACTGGAAGCGGCCTTCGACACCCTGCGCGAGCGCGTGCCTGAAGCGCGTGGCGCCAGCGACCAAGTGCTGGCCGAAGCCATCCTGGCGCTGTGACCCGCGTGCGTGCCTGGCTGCTCGGCTGCGTGCTCACGCTGCTGGGCACGCCCGCCCTGGCCGACCTGCAGCTCGATCTGCAGGCGTCCGGCCTCGACCCACGACAGGTGCAAGCCTCCCAGGCCCTGCTCGACGAGGCCATGAGCAAGCTGCCGCCGCGTTTCAAGCAGCAGCTGGACCGGCGCATCCAGGTCAGCTGGACCGACAAGATGCCCGCCGACGCCTATGGCCAGGCGTCGCTGGTCTCGACCCTTGAGCTCAACCGCCGCCTGCTGCCGAGCCTGGCTGACGGCAGCGCAGCGACGCAGGCCACCGGCCGTCCCCACGGCACCGTCCGCCAGGAGCTGCTGGCCACCGTGCTGCACGAACTCACCCACATCTACGACCGCGCACGGCTGTGGCCCGGCGCCGAACGCTCGAAGATCACCCGCTGCATGCGCCAGCAGGGCACCCTGGGCAGGGTCGGGCTGCCGGAAGACTGCCGCGGCCAGGCCGAGCGGCGCTTCACCCTCAGCGATGACCCACGCCTGCTCGACCTGGCCGGATGGCAGCAATACGTCGGCCGCCGCGGCGAGCGCGAGCAGCACAATGGCCAGTTCGTGCGCAGCCCCGACAGCTACGAGCTGAGCAGCCCCAAGGAATTCATCGCGGTCAACATGGAGTATTTCCTCCTCGACCCGAGCTACGGCTGCCGCCGCCCGGCCCTGAACCAGTACCTGCGCGACCACTTCGGCTGGGCGCCCGCGCAAGACAGCTGCGCCAAGGGCCTGCCATTTCTCAACGCTGGCAGTGATTTCGCCCGCCAGCCGCTGGGCGAGATCGACCCCGAGCGGGTCTATGAAGTGGACTACCTGCTGGCCGAGGCCAACCAGAACTGGGTCAGCCGCTGGGGCCACAGCATGCTGCGCCTGGTCATCTGCAAGCCCGGCCGGCCACGCGGGCCGGACTGCCGCCTGGACCTCGACCAGCACCTGGTGCTGTCGTACCGCGCCTTCGTCAACGATGTGCAGCTCTCCAGCTGGGACGGCCTGGTCGGCTCCTACCCGTCGCGGTTGTTCGTGTTGCCCCTCAACCAGGTCATCGATGAATACACCAAGACCGAACTGCGCAGCCTCGCATCGGTTCCATTGAAACTCGACCGCCGCGAAATCGAGAACCTGGTGCGCCAGGCCGCCGAGATGCACTGGAGCTACGACGGCAACTACTACTTCCTGTCCAACAACTGCGCGGTGGAGTCGTTGAAGCTGTTGCGCAGCGGCACCGGCAACCCGCGCCTGAACGACCTCGACAGCATCATGCCCAATGGCCTGCTCGAGGTGCTCAAGGCCAGGGGGCTGGCCGACACCAGCGTGCTCGACAACCCGCGCGAGGCCTTGCGCCTGGGCTACCGCTTCGACTCCTACCGTGACCGTTACCAGGCCATGTTCGAGGTGCTCAAGCAGCAGCTGCCGATCAAGCAGGACAAGGTCGAGGACTGGCTGGAGCAGGGCGCCGAACAGCGCCGCAACTGGTTCGCCCAGGCCAATCTGCGCACCAGCGCGGCGTTGCTGCTGCTGGAGCAGGCGAGCCTGCGCAGGCAGTTGCTGCTGGCCCAGGACGAAGTGAAGCAGCGTTACCTGAATGCCGCCGCGCTCAAGGACGGCACCATCGACAAGGCCAACGACACCCTGCAGCAGATGCTCGCCAACAGCGGCTTCCTCAGCCGCCCGGCAGAGTTGCTCGATGCTGGCGGCTATGGGCTGCCGCAGCCGGATGAGCGCAAGCACCTGGAGAAGGTCAGCAGCGAGCGCCAGGCGCAGTTGCTGAGGCTGAGCACCGACCTGGACAAAGAGGTGAGGGCGCTGCTGGAGCCTTCGCGGGCCAAGGAAATCGCTGCCGTCGAGGCCAATGTGAAGATGGTCGGCGAGCACCTGCGGGCACTGCACAAGGCAGCTGGAGGCCTGGAGCTGCCGTAGTACCTGTTCTGGCCCCATCGCTGGCAAGCCAGCTCCCACAGGTGCCTTGATCGTGGGAGCCGGCTTGCCGGCGATGGAGCCCGAGAGCACACCACAAGGCTTACAGCTGCTCCTCGGCCTCTCCCGGCAACTGCTCATCCAGATGCACCCAGGGCAACCGGCTGCTGGTCCAGATATGCCGCGCCGCCCGCACCTGCTCAGGATGATCCAGCGTCCCCACCGTCACATCGATGCTGCCCGGGCTGTGCTCGGTCACCAACGCCACATGCGCCCCGCATTCCCCGCAGAAATAGCGCTTGCAGCTGGCCGGCGCCACATAGCATTGCGGCCGCCCAGCCATCCAGCGAAACCCCGAGCGGGGCAGGGTGAGCCAGGTCACCACCAGCCCTCCACTGACCCGCCGGCAGATCGAACAATGGCAATGGGCGATGTCCGTCAACTCGCCCTGAAGCCGATAGCGCAAGGCGCCGCAATGGCAGCCTCCCTCGGTTACATCCGGCATCACTACCTCCTGTCGCCCTTTTTGCGGCGAAAGCTGGCTGAAAGCTTGCCCCCCTAGGATAGCCGCCACCACCGGCAGCAGACCGGTTAGCCAGGGCACCCGGATTTTTCCGCGCCCGGCCCAATCAACAACAACAATGGTGATTCCGATGTTCTTCTGTGCCCGCCTTTTCGCAGCCTCCCTCCGCGTGCTCCCTGCGCAGCGCCCCTCGCGCTGATCCGCCCGAACAGCCTTTTCTTTCGCCGCGCCACGCCTGGAGTACTGCCATGCTGACCTTCCTCGGCTTTGCCATGGTCATCACCTTCATGTACCTGATCATGACCAAGCGCCTGTCGGCCTTGATCGCGCTGATCCTGGTACCGATCCTGTTCGCCCTGTTCGGTGGTTTTTCCGCCAAGATCGGCCCAATGATGCTCGAAGGCATCAGCAAGCTCGCGCCCACCGGCGTGATGCTGATGTTCGCCATTCTGTATTTCGCCCTGATGATCGACTCCGGCCTGTTCGACCCGGCCGTGCGCAAGATCCTCAAGCTGGTCAAGGGTGACCCGCTGAAAGTCTCGGTCGGCACCGCCGTGCTGGCCCTGGTGGTGTCGCTCGACGGCGATGGCGCCACCACCTACATGATCTGCTGCGCCGCCATGCTGCCGCTGTACAGCCGCCTGGGCATGAGCCCGCGGATCATGGCCGGCCTGATCATCCTGGCCGGCGGGGTGATGAACATGACCCCCTGGGGCGGCCCGACCGCCCGCGCCGCCAGCGCCCTGCACGTGGACCCGTCGGACATCTTCGTGCCGATGATCCCGGCCATGCTGTTCGGCGTCGTCGCGATCCTGGGCATCGCCTACCTGTACGGCAAGCGCGAGCGCGCCCGCCTGGGCGAGCTGCACCTGCCCACCGACGACATCGACCACAGTGAAATCAGCGTCTCGCAGTTCCCCGAAGCGCGCCGGCCCAAGCTGCTGTGGTTCAACGGCGCACTGACCGCGGTGCTGATGGTCGCGCTGATCGCCGGCCTGCTGCCGCTGCCGGTGTTGTTCATGATCGCCTTCAGTATCGCCATGATCGTCAACTACCCCTGCCTGCAACAGCAGAAAGACCGCATCGCCGCCCATGCCGGCAGCGTGCTGGCCGTGACCGGGCTGATCTTCGCGGCCGGCATCTTCACCGGCATCCTGTCGGGTACCGGCATGGTCGAAGCCATGTCCAAGAGCCTGCTGGCAGTCATCCCGGAAGCCTTGGGCCCTTACCTGGCGGTGATTACCGCGATCGTGAGCATGCCGTTCACCTTCTTCATGTCCAACGATGCGTTCTACTACGGCGTGCTGCCGGTGCTGTCGGAAGCGGCCAGCCACTACGGCATCAGCCCGGTGGAAATGGCCCGCGCGTCGATCGTCGGGCAACCGGTACACCTGCTGAGCCCGCTGGTACCCTCCACCTACCTGCTGGTAGCCCTGGCCGGTATCGAATTCGGCGACCACCAGCGCTTCACCCTCAAGTGGGCAGTGCTGGTCTGCCTGTGCATAATGGCCGCCGCGCTGATGATGGGCATTTTCCCGCTGTTCAGTAGTCTTTAATCAAGTACGCACCACCCCAACGCGAAACGCCCGTTCCTGGGCGTTTCGCCATTACCGTTCGAAGGAAGTACACATGGAATGGCTGACCAGCCCGGAAATCTGGGTTGCCTTTTTTACCCTTACAGCGCTTGAGATCGTTCTCGGTATCGACAACATCATCATGATCTCGATCCTGGTCAGCCGCATGCCCAAGCACATGCAGCCGCGCACGCGGATCTTCGGCCTGGCGCTGGCGATGGTCACCCGCATCATGCTGCTGCTGTCGATCACCTGGGTCATGCGCCTGACCGCCGACTTGTTCGTGGTCTTCGGCCAGGGCATTTCCGGGCGTGACCTGATCCTGTTCTTCGGCGGCCTGTTCCTGCTGTGGAAAAGCTCCCAGGAGATCTACCACGGCCTGGAAGGCGAAGACGAAAGCAGCGATGCGCCCAAGGGCGCGGGCGGCAAGTTCTTCTACACCATCATCCAGATCGCCATCATCGACATCGTGTTCTCGCTGGACTCGGTGATCACCGCGGTGGGCATGGTTTCGCACGTGCCGGTGATGATTGCCGCGATCGTCGTGGCGGTGCTGGTGATGATGCTGTGCGCCGGCGCCATCAGCAATTTCATCGACAAGCACCCGTCGCTGAAGATGCTCGCGCTGTCGTTCCTGATCGTCGTCGGCACCGTGCTGATCGCCGAAGCCTTCGACGTGCATGTGCCCAAGGGCTACGTGTACTTCGCCATGGCGTTCTCGCTGGCGGTGGAGGCGATCAACATCAAGATGCGCACGGCCATGGCGCGTAAAGCGGGCAAGGACCACGACCCGGTGAAACTGCGCAAGGACATTCCAGGTCAATAAGCCCTGGAAGCGCTGCAGAAAAAGGCCCTTCGGGGCCTTTTTTCATGCCCGGGTTTTCATCACAAGCTTCATGACGGAAATATTTCAAATAGCTGCAGAGCGTGCCAAGCTGGCGCGAGGTCCGCAAAACAACTAAAGCTTGAGTGAGCACTGGATAAAAACGCCCACCCCCGGGCCAGGCTCACGGCTTCACCCATTTGGCTCCGCTTCTGGAGCCCGGATAAAAAGGGGGGCTCGACCATGCTGACCCTGCTCAACCTGCTCTCCGCCGTGGCTTTGCTGGTGTGGGGCACTCATATCGTGCGTACCGGCATCCTGCGGGTGTTCGGCTCCAACCTGCGCCGGGTGCTCGGCCAGAACATGAACCGGCGGCCACTGGCGTTCATCGCCGGCATCGTGGTCACGGCCGTGGTGCAGAGCAGCAACGCCACCGCGATGCTGGTGACCTCCTTCGTCGGCCAGGGCCTGATGGCCATGACCCCGGCCCTGGCGATCATGCTCGGCGCCGACGTGGGTACCGCGCTGATGGCGCGGGTGCTCACCCTGGACTTGTCGTGGCTGTCGCCGCTGCTGGTGTTCCTTGGCGTGATCTTCTTCCTCTCGCGCAAGCAGACGCGTGCCGGCCAGCTGGGGCGGGTGGCCATCGGCCTGGGCCTGATCATCCTGGCCCTGCAGCTGATCGTGCAGGCCGCCGCGCCCATCACCCATGCCCAGGGCGTGAAAGTGCTGTTCGCCTCGCTGACCGGCGACATCCTGCTCGATGCCCTGGTCGGCGCGCTGTTCGCCATGATTTCCTACTCGAGCCTTGCCGCAGTGCTGCTGACCGCGACCCTGGCCGGCGCCGAGGTGATCAGCCTGCCGGTGGCCATCGGCCTGGTGGTCGGCGCCAACATCGGCAGCGGCCTGCTGGCATTTCTCAGCACCAGCATGCAGAACGCCGCCGGCCGCCGCGTGGCCCTGGGCAGCCTGTTGTACAAGCTGATCGGGCTGCTTTTGATCATCCCGGTGCTGCACCCGCTGGTGGAGTGGATGGATTCGCTGAGCTTCAGCCCGCAGGAGCTGGTGATCGGCTTCCACCTGCTCTACAACACCTTGCGCTGCCTGATCATGCTGCCCACGGTCAACCCCATGGGCCGCCTGTGCAACCGCCTGCTGCCCGAGCGCGAAGTCGGCAACGGCCAGGTGCGCCCGCGCCACCTCGATGCCTCGGCGCTCACCACCCCGAGCCTGGCCCTGGCCAACGCGGCGCGCGAAACGCTGCGCCTGGGCGATATCGTCGACAGCCTGCTCGAAGCCATGCTCGGCGCCCTGCGCGGCACCCACACCGCCATGCCGCAGCAGGTGCGCGCCCTGGGCGAGGACGGCGAGGCCTTGTACAGCGCGATCAAGCTGTACCTGGCGCAGATGCCCCGGGAAGACCTCAGCGACCAGGACAACCGGCGCTGGGCCGAGATCATCGAGCTGGCGATCAACCTCAAGCTCGCCTGCGACCTGATCGAGCGCATGCTGCGCAAGGTGCAGCAGCAGAAGACCAGCCAGCGCCGGGAGTTTTCCCAGGTCGGCCTGGAGGAGCTCACCGGCCTGCAGGAGCAATTGCTGGCCAACCTGCGCCTGGGCCTGTCGGTGTTCCTCAGCGCCGACCCCGAGAGCGCGCAGCTGCTGTTGCGCGAAAAACGCCGCTTCCGCGCCCAGGAGCGGCGCCTGGCGCACGCCCATGTCAGCCGCCTGCAACGCAAGGTGGTGCAGAGTATCGAGACCAGTTCGCTACACTTGGAGCTGATCGCCGACATGAAGCGGTTGAACTCTTTGTTCTGCAGCAGTGCCTATGTGGTACTGGGTGGCTCGGACACCGGCGGGCTGATGCTCGACGCGGTACCGGACGAAGCCCGCCTGTCCTGACCCTGCCTACCCGGAGACACACGCTCGCCCATGCGTTGCCTGATGTTCGTTTGCCTGCTGATCTGCAGCCTGCCCACGCTTGCCCTCGATCGTTCGCGGGTCGAGGGCTACCTGTTGCCCAACGGCCTGCAGGTGATCCTCAAGCCCGGCTACGAGCGCGACCATGTCGCCATCCGCCTGGTGGTGGGGGTTGGCCTGGACGACTTCGACTGCGAGCAGAAAGAACTGCCGCACCTGCTCGAACACCTGCTGTTCAGCGGCATCGACGAAACCGGCGAAGGCGGCCTCGAAGAGCGCCTGCAGTCGCTGGGCGGGGAGTGGAACGCCTACACCAGCAGCGCCGACACCACCTTCGTCATCGAAGCGCCGGCGCGCAACCAGCGCAAGGTCCTCGACCTGCTGCTGGCGGTGCTTCGCGATACCCGCATCGACGCCAAGAGCCTGGCCACCGCCAAGCGCATCATCGAGCGCGAGGATGGCGGCCACTACGGCCACCTGCAGCGCTGGCTCGACCGCCAGGACATCGGCCACCCCGCCAGTGACCAGCTGGCCACCGAGCTGGGCCTGAAATGCCCCGAGCGCTCCAACCTCGACGACATGACCCTGGAGCAGGTGCAGGCCCTGCGTGACCGCTGGTATGCCGCCAACAACATGACCCTGATCATGGTCGGCGGCCTCGACCGCCTGCTGCCGGCCTACCTGGAGCGCACCTATGGCGAACTACCGGCCACCGAGCCTGAAGAGCGGCGCAACCTCGAAAGCATCAGCCAGCAGGCCGAACAACGCCGCGACCTGAGCCGCGGCGTGCTGGGCGACAGCGCCAAGCTGCATTGGCTGTTCATCGAGCCGGTGCTGGACAACGACCACCAGCAGACCCTCGACCTGCTCTCGCGCTACCTGGACTGGGCGCTGTACGACCAGCTGCGGCTGCGCAACGGCCTGTCCTATGGCCCCTCGGTGCAGCGCGAGAGCTTTGGCGACAGCGGCATGCTCAGTTTCAATGCCGACCTCGAACGCGACGACATCGATGCAGCGGTCAAGGTGATGCAGCAACTGTTCGACCACTTGCGCGAGCAAGGCCTCGACCCGGAGACCTTCGCCCGCATCAAGGATGCCGCCGTGGCCAAGGAGAGCTGGAGCAGCCAGGGCAACAGTGCGCTGGCCGACTACTACTGGGGCGCGCTGAACGACTACAGCAACGGGCGCTTTACCGACCCGGCGCGCAAGCTGCGCCAGGTGAGCCTGGCCCAGGCCAACGATGCGCTCAAGCAATTGCTCAAGGACCAGGGCTACCTGCGGATCGAGAAGCCATTGCTGGGGTATGACGAGTTGTACGGGCTGATTGCGCTGCTGGTGGGGGTGATCCTCGCGGCTGGGCTGCTGCGCTGGCGGCATCACACGCCCCGACGGCCGAGTGGTGCTACACGGGAGCGGTAGTTCGGCGGTATCCTTTTGCCAGTACCGGCCCTATCGCCGGCAAGCCGGCTCCCACAGGGAAAACCACAGGCAGTGGCGTTTTGTGGGAGCTGGCTTGCGAGCGATAGGGCCGGCAGCCTTTCCCTAAAATCGTTGCAGCCCCAATGCCCCCTATCCCCCATTTCGTCCAGCGCGTCATCGAACTGCTCAAACGCTACCCCGGCGTCATCGCCCTCGGCGGTTTTCTCTCTGGCATCGGCAGCTTCATCCTGGTCGACCGCCAGGCCGGCCTGGCCAGCTGGGTCGCCATCCTGTTGCTGGTCAGCTGGGTCTGGCTGATGCTGGAGAACGCCCTCACCGGCCTGTTCGCCCGCACATTCAAACGCGAGATCCCACAACCGCTGCTGCGCTACGCGACGCAGATGATCCACCAGGAAAGCCTGTTCTTCGTCTTGCCGTTCTTCTTCATCACCACCACCTGGAACAGCCTGCAGCTGGTGTTCACCGGCCTGCTCGGCGCTGCCGGGCTGGTGTCGATCATCGACCCGCTGTACTACAAGTGGCTGGCGCCGCGGCGCTGGCTGTTCATGGCGTTTCACACCCTGACGCTGTTCGCGGCGCTGCTGACCGCGCTGCCGATCATCCTGCACCTGACCACCGCGCAAAGCTTCAAGCTGGCGTTGATCGCGGCGATGGCGCTGTCGTTCCCCAGCCTGATCAGCAGCTTCCCGATCAGTACCTGGCGCCGTGGCGTGGCGCTGGTGCTGGTGACCCTGGCCGTGGGCGGCGGCGGCTGGCTGCTGCGCTCGTGGGTGCCGCCGGCGACTTTGTGGATGACCGAGGTGGCGGTCAGCACCGAAGTGCTCAATCGCCAGCCCGGCGAGTCGCTGGAAGAAATCGCCGCCAGCCGCATCCGCAGCGCCGGCCTGTATGCCTATACCGCCATCAACGCACCGCGCGGGCTCAACGAGCGCATCTACCACGTGTGGCAGAAGGACGGCCAGGAGGTCGACCGCATTGCCCTGGATATCCACGGCGGGCGCAAGGAAGGCTACCGGGCCTGGACCCACAAGCAGAACTTCCCGCCCAACCCGGTGGGCAAGTGGCAGGTGCGGGTGCTGACCGAGGATGGCCAGGTGATCGGCGTGCTGCGCTTCAAGGTGGTCGACGACGCCCCGGCGGGCTGATGCAAAAGGGCTGCTTTGCAGCCCCATCGCCGGCAAGCCGGCGATGGGGCCAAGACAGGCACGCTGCGCTATGATCAGCCTCTACGCCCCCACGGGCTGTCAGATGCATGGAGCCTATGACCACTCCCAGCGCCACCCTGGACACCAGCTGCCAACCGGCCTGCCTGCGTATCGCCGGTGACTGGACCCTGGCCCACTACGCCAGCCTCAGGCGCGACAGCGAACAGCTGCGCGCGCAAGCCACAGGCGACGCCATCGCCGACCTCAGCCAACTGGGCCGCCTGGACACCGCCGGGGCCGCGCTGCTGGCCGAGCTGCTCGGCACTGAGCGCCTGAACCACTGCACCAACGAGCTGCCCGAAGCCAGCCGCGCCCTGCTCAAGACCGTCTACACCTCGGTGCAGGACTACTGCATCCCGGTCAAGGCGCCCGAACGCAACGTGCTGCTGCAACTGCTGGAGCGCATCGGTTCCGCGGTTGGCACGCTTTGGCAAGACAGCATGCAGCTGCTCGGCTTCGTCGGGCTGATCCTCGAAACCCTGCTGCGCCGGCTGTTCCAGCCCCACCGCTGGCGCGTCACCCCGGTGGTCGCGCACATCGAGCAGACCGGCCTCGACGCCGCCCCCATCGTCGCCCTGCTGACCTTTCTGGTGGGCGCGGTGGTGGCCTTTCTCGGCGCCACGGTGCTGGCCGCTTTCGGCGCGACCATCTTCACCGTCGACCTGGTGGCCTTCTCGTTCCTGCGCGAATTCGCCGTGCTGCTGACCGCCATCCTCATGGCCGGGCGCACCGCCAGCTCGTTCACCGCGCAGATCGGCTCGATGAAGGCCAACGAAGAGATCGACGCCATCCGCACCCTGGGCCTGAACCCCATCGAATTGCTGGTGGTGCCGCGGGTGCTGGCGCTGCTGATTTCGCTGCCGCTTTTGACTTTCGTGGCGATGATCTGCGGCATCGTCGGCGGCGCGGTGGTGTGCGCCCTGACCCTGGATATTTCACCGGCGATGTTCCTTTCGCTGCTGCAGAGCGACATCGGCGTGCAGCACTTTCTGGTCGGCCTGGCCAAGGCCCCGTTCTTCGCCTTCCTGATCGCCGCCATCGGCTGCCTGGAAGGCTTCAAGGTCAGCGGCAGCGCCGAGTCGGTCGGCGCCCACACCACCTCCAGCGTGGTGCAATCGATTTTCGTGGTCATCGTGCTGGATGCCGTGGCCGCGCTGTTCTGCATGGAGATGGGCTGGTGACGGGCCAACAAGCGGTGATCGAGGCGCGTGGCATCTGCAACCGCTTCGGCAGCCAGGTCGTGCACGAGCACCTGGACCTGGACCTGTACCGTGGCGAAATCCTCGCCGTGGTCGGTGGCTCGGGCAGCGGCAAGTCGGTGCTGCTGCGCAGCATCATCGACCTGCGCCGGCCCAACGAGGGGCTGATCAAGGTGTTCGGCGAAGACCTGGCGAGCCTGGGCGAGGAGCAACGTTCGCAGGTCGAGCGGCGCTTTGGCGTACTGTTCCAGAAGGGCGCGCTGTTTTCCTCGCTGACCGTCACCGAGAACGTGGCCCTGCCGCTGATCGAGCATGCCGGGCTGTCGCGCGACGATGCCGAGCACCTGGCCGGGGTCAAGCTGGCCCTGGCCGGCCTGCCGCTGTCGGCTGCCGACAAGTACCCGTCGTCGCTGTCCGGCGGCATGATCAAGCGCGCCGCACTGGCCCGGGCGCTGGCCCTGGACCCGGACATCCTGTTTCTCGACGAACCTACCGCCGGCCTCGACCCGATCGGCGCCGCCGCCTTCGACCAGTTGATCCTGACCTTGCGCGACGCCCTGGGCCTGAGCGTGTTCCTCATCACCCACGACCTGGACACCCTCTACACCATCACCGACCGCGTCGCCGTGCTGTCGCAGAAAAAAGTGCTGGTCGCCGGCCCCTTGGCCGAGGTCGAGCAAACCAACGACCCGTGGATTCACGAATACTTTCACGGCCCACGCGGGCGCGCTGCCGAACAGGCCGCCGCCAACGCCGGGCAGGAGCGCTGAACGATGGAAACCCGAGCTCATCACGTTCTCATCGGCCTGGTCACCGTGGTGGTGGTGGTCGGTGCCATGCTGTTCGGCCTGTGGCTGACCAAGTCCAGTGTCGACGACGCCTTCAAGGACTACGAAGTGGTCTTCAACGAGGCCGTCTCCGGCCTGTCGCGCGGCAGCCCGGTACAGTACAACGGCATCAAGGTGGGCGATGTGACCAGCCTGCGCCTGGACCCCAAGGACCCGCGCCGGGTGCTGGCGCGTGTGCGCCTGAGCGGCGACACCCCGGTGAAGGAAGACACCCAGGCCAAGCTGACCCTGGCCGGGGTCACCGGCAACTCGTTCATCCAGCTCAGCGGCGGCACCCCGCAAAGCCCGGAGCTCAAGAGCAAGGATGGGCACCTGCCGGTGATCGTCGCCTCGCCCTCGCCGATCTCGCGCCTGCTCAATGACAGCAGCGACCTGGTGACCAACATCAACCTGCTGCTGCACAACGCCAACCTGATGTTCTCCGAGCGCAATATCGAGCGCCTGAGCAACACCCTGGCCAACCTCGAGCAAACCACCGGCGCCTTCGCCAACCAGAAGGGCGGCATTGGCGCGGCCATCGAGCAACTGGCCCAGGTCGGCAAGCAGGCCAATGCCACCCTGGCCGAAACCCAGGCGCTGATGCGCAACGCCAATGGCCTGCTCGGCAACGAGGGCAAGCAGGCCATCGGCAGCGCCGAGCAGGCCATGCAGTCACTGGCGCAAAGCACGGCAACCATCAACAGCCTGCTGCAGGACAACCGCCAGTCGATCGACGACGGCGCGCAAGGGCTGAACCAGCTGACCCCCGCCATCCGCGAGCTGCGCGAGACACTCAATTCGCTCAAGGGCATTTCCCGGCGCCTGGAGGCCGACCCGAGCGGCTACCTGCTCGGCCGCGACACCAACAAGGAGTTCCAGCCATGAATCCGTCGCTGCGCCTGCTGGCCCTGGCGGCCGCCCTGAGCCTGGCCGCCGCCTGCTCGATCCTGCCGCAGCCGGCGCCGGTGGACATGTACCGGCTGCCGGTCAACCAGGCCAGCCGCAACGCAGCGCCGTTGGACTGGTCGCTGCGCCTGAACAAGCCGCTGGCCAGCGAAGCACTGAGCGGCCCGCGCATCGCGGTGGTGCCCGAGGGTGACGTGATCAGCAACTACAAAGGCGCGCGCTGGAGCGACCCGGTGCCCTTGCTGGTGCGCAACCGCCTGCTCGATGGGTTCCAGCGCGATGGCCGGGTGCAGCGCCTGAGCGCCGACGACAGCAACCTGCAGGCCGACTACGAACTGGTGGGCGAGCTGCAGGCGTTCCAGAGCGAGTACCGCTCAGGCGGCGCGGTGGAAGTGGTGGTCCGCTATGACGCGCGCCTGGTCCAGGGGCGCAGCCAGCGCATTCTCGCCAGCAAGCGCTTCGAAGTGCACCAGCCGCTGGCCGACCGCCAGGTGGCCGCGGTGGTGGCGGGCTTTGGCGCGGCCAGCGACAGGCTGGCCGGGCAGGTCATCGACTGGACCGTGGCCCAGGGAACCCAGGCTCAGGCGAAGAACCAGTAGCAGATGCAGATGGCCGCGATCACGCCCGACAACTCGGCCAGCAAGGCGCAGCCCACGGCGTGGCGCACCCGCTGAATGCCCACCGCGCCGAAGTACACCGCCAGCACGTAGAAGGTGGTTTCGGTACTGCCCTGGATGGTCGCTGCCACCAGCGCCGGGAAGCTGTCGACACCGTGGGTCTGCATGGTCTCGATCAGCATCGCCCGGGCGGCGCTGCCGGAGAACGGCTTGACCAGCGCCGTCGGCAGGCCTTCGACGAAACGGGTGTCCATGCCTAGCCAGTTGACCGCGTGGCGAATGCCGTCCAGCAGCAGCTCCAGCGCCCCGGAGGCACGCAGCACGCCCACCGCCACCAGCATCGCCACCAGGTAGGGCAACAGGCTCTTGGCCACGTCGAAGCCTTCCTTGGCGCCGTCCACGAACGCTTCGTAGACCTTCACCCGTTTCAGCGCGCCGATCACCAGGAACAGCACGATCACACCGAACAGCGTGAGGTTGCCGAGGATCGACGACAGGCTGGCCAGCGCCGCCGCCGACAGGGTGCCGAGAAAAGCCATGAAACCGCCCAGCAGCAGCGCGCCCGGGATCATGTAGGCGAGCACCACCGGGTCCCACAGGCGCAGGCGCTGCATCACCGCCACCGACAGCAGGCCGACCAGGGTCGACACGCTGGTGGCCAGCAGGATGGGCAGGAACACCAGGGTGGGGTCGGTGGCGCCTTGCTGCGCCCGGTACATGAAGATGGTCACCGGCAGCAGGGTCAGCGACGAGGCGTTGAGCACCAGGAACAGGATCTGCGCGTTGCTTGCCGTGGTGCTGCTGGGGTTGAGCTCCTGCAGGGCACGCATGGCCTTGAGGCCAATCGGCGTGGCGGCGTTGTCCAGGCCCAGGCCGTTGGCGGCGAAGTTCATGGTGATCAGGCCCAGGGCCGGGTGGCCGGGCGGCACCTCGGGCATCAGCCGGGCGAACAGCGGGCCGAGCACCTTGGCCAGCCATTCGACGATGCCGGCCTGTTCGGCGATCTTCAGAAAGCCCAGCCACAGGGTCAGGGTGCCGAACAGCAGGACCATCACCTCCACCGACAGCTTGGCCATGGCGAAGATGCTCTCGACCATCGCGGCGAAGATGCCGGCGTTGCCGCCGACCAGCCATTGGGCCAGGGCGGAGACGGCCGCCACCAGGAAAAAGCCGAGCCAAAGGCCGTTTAGCATCCGTGTGATCCCCCTGAAAAATGCTCGAATGATAACTGGTTTGGGCTGTACCGGCCTCATCGCCGGCAAGCCGGCTCCCACAGGTATAGCGCTGGGCTTCAGCCGAAAACAAAAAGCCCCGACAGGTCGGGGCTCTTCGTTCAATACGTCAGGCTCAGCGCTTGGCGTGCTCGCCTACCGCTGCAGTTTCCTGCTTGTCGGCCATCAGCGAGGCATAGTACTGCTCGCCCTTGGCCGCGTCGTACATGCCTTCCCAACGGGCGATCACCAGGGCCGCCAGGGCGTTGCCGATCACGTTCAAAGCGGTACGCGCCATGTCCATGATGCGGTCGACACCGGCAATGAAGGCCAGGCCTTCCAGCGGGATGCCCACGCTGCCCAGGGTGGCCAGCAGTACCACGAAGGACACGCCCGGCACGCCGGCGATGCCTTTGGAGGTGACCATCAGGGTCAGCACCAGCAGCAGCTGCTGGCTCCAGGACAGGTCGATGCCGTAGAGCTGGGCGATGAAGATGGCCGCGATGCTCTGGTACAGGGTCGAACCGTCGAGGTTGAACGAGTAGCCGGTCGGTACCACGAACGAGCAGATCGACTTCGGCGCACCGTACTTCTCCATCTTCTCGATCACGCGCGGCAGCACGGTTTCGGAGCTGGAGGTGGAGTAGGCGAGGATCAGCTCATCTTTCATGATGCGCATGATCTTGATCACCGAGAAGCCGAACAGGCGCGCCACCAGGCCCAGCACCATGAAGGCGAAGAAGGCGATGGCGAAGTACACCAGCAGCACCAGCTTGGCCAGCGGCAGCAGCGAGCTGAAGCCGAAGTTGGCGACCGTCACGGCGATCAGGGCGAACACGCCGATCGGGGCGTAGTTCATGATCATGTGGGTGACCTTGAACATGGTCTCCGACACGCCCTGGAAGGTACGTACCAGCGGCTCGCGCAGGTCTGCCTGCAGGCTGGAGAGGCCCAGGCCGAACAGCACCGAGAAGAAGATGATCGGCAGCATTTCGCCACGCATCAGCGCCGCGAAGATGTTCGACGGGATCAGGTTGAGCAGGGTCTCGATGAACGCATGCTCATGCTGCACCTCGGCCGCGGTGGCCTGGTACTTGGAGATGTCCACGGTGCCCAGGGTGCTCATGTCGATGCCGGCACCTGGGTGGAACACGTTGGCCAACACCAGGCCGACGACGATGGCGATGGTGGTCACCACCTCGAAGTAGATGATGGTCTTCAGGCCGATACTGCCCAGTTTCTTCGCGTCGCCAACCCCGGCGATGCCCACGATCAGCGACGAAATCACGATCGGGACGACGATCATCTTGATCAGGCGAATGAAGATGTCACCGGCAGGCTGGAGAACGTTGCTGATCCACCATGCCTTTTCCGCACTGAAGTGGTTCAGCAGCGCGCCGATTGCAACGCCCAGGACCAGACCGATGACGATCTGCCAGGCGAGGCTCAGTTTTGCCTTCTTCATGTCTTTACCCTTTGTTCTAGTGGTCACGGGCACCGACCGGAAAAGCGCGTAACAGAGCCGTTGGCAACGTCACGGGCAGCATGCAGCTTCCGTCCGGAGACCCCATGTAGGGATACCGCGAGCGAGCGACTGAGCGCTCGGGCCAGCGAAAAGGCGGCAACTATTGCGATGGGAAAGCATGAAATCTAATGCCGGAAGCGTATACCCCATACCGATTATGCATACTGATCTGCGTCAAAATGAGGCACTCGCAAGCCCTTGATTTATAACGTTCGGATTCCCGAACAGGGCCAAAGCGCCATTTTTAGGCATATATGGCAGGGCGGAAAGGGTGGCAGAGATGGCTTGTTCGACAATCCGAATGGCATAAATGCCGCTTGCGCGGCCACTCGATTGGACGAAAAAAAATTGATGTACGGTCAAGACAAAATGTGTCCTGACAGCAAATTCCTGAAAGGAGGATGGAAAGATGGACATGGCGCCTCGGAAGCCAGGCCTCAATAGTGTGGGATCACCCGCACCTGACCTAAAGCTTCCGATTCTGCCTTTTCCTGACCCGGCCCAATTCTGGAGGCACTCCCTGTACCCCTAGGCCACTCCGATCCTGCAACAATCAGAACAGCCCGGCCCCTTGGTCATGTGTCGCCCCTCCTCGGGGCGGCGCATCATAGAAGCGAGAACAATAGAAAGGTTCCGCTTCTATTACATGACAGCGCGCGACCGCTGGTCAGTAACGCTCAATACCACTTCGGGTCGCGCTTGAGTTGCTCCTGCAGCATGGCCTTCATGCCGTCGTCCGGCTTGCCCAGCCAGCGGTACTGGGCGTGGCGGGTCGGCGACTTGTCGCTGGGCAGGCCTTCGGGCACTTCCACGAGCATCCCGTAGGCATCGTCCTTGTCCCAGCTGAAAGCCACGATCAGGCGCTTGTAGGTGCAGTTGTCCTGGGACTCGCAGAGCGGGCCGACCAGGTACTTGTCGCCATCTTCGGTGACTGCCGACATTTGCTCCTGGGCGCTGCCGGTGAGGTTGATCACCCACTCGGGCAGGCGCTCCTCGCCCTTGATCGTGTGCTGCCAGGTTTCCCGGTATTCAGGGTCCGAGCCGAGCAACTGGTCGACCCGGACCTGGCCGTCATTGGCCGCCATGGCCCCTGCGCTAGCGCCCAACAGCAGGGCGGTAGCCAGGGCAGTACGTAGCATCCTGCTCATCGTCAACCTCGATTGCGTCCAAAGAAGAAGGAGGCTACGAACAGGACCAGGAAGACAATGAACAGGATCTTCGCGATACCCGTGGCGGCGCCAGCGATACCACCGAAGCCCAGTACGGCAGCGACAATGGCGATGATGAGGAAAGTGATAGCCCAGCTCAGCATGATGCTTCTCCTTTCTTTTTTGAGATCAGTCCGGCCTTGCCGTCAGAACACCCAGCGTTCTTGCGGCACGACATTTTCAACGGTGGCCGGCGAGGTATTGGCAGTCGGCAGCGGTTGGGCTGCCTTCACCAAGGTATTGGCACGTGTTGCCTGCATATGGGTCAGCAGTGCGGTCTGCGCAGCGACCTGATCGGCCAGCCGGGCGGTTTGCACGCTGTAGTAGAAGAGGCCGGCGGCCAAGGTCAGCAGCATCGCCATCCCAAGTAACAGGACCTGGCGCAGGGGGAGTGCGACATTTTGCGAGCGGTTGACGTGTTGGCGGTTCATGCCGGTTCTCCTGCTGTAATTTTTCTTCAAACCTGAAGGGATAATTGCAGCCTGCGTGCCAGCCATTTACATCAAATAAAATCCTTTAAAATCATGTAGTTACGTAATTTCCGCATAGCACTTGAGGACGTATCCTGCACGATGACCGATTTGGCGTCGTGCGAATTGCACGATTCAACCCTCGACCTTGGTAGCCACTTTCAGCAGGTCGGCATCCACACCGCGCACGCCGATGATCTGCCGGGCGATCTCTACCGCGATGGTTTTCTGCTCGCTGCTGACCACCTCGCCAGACAGCCGCACCATGCCTTCTTCACTGGCCACCTTGATGTTCAGGCCGTCCAGGTTGCGGCTGAAACGGAAGCTGCTCTGGATCTTGTCGACCACCCAGCCATCACTGGGCTGCGGCCCCGTGGGGGCATCGACCGGGGTTTCGCGGGCCTTGGCCATGGCCACGGTATCCAGGCTCACCAGGTTGTTGACCAGGTGCACGCCATCGGTGGTGCGTGCCAGCACACCGGCCAGCTCCTTGGCTTCGGCGCTGTCGACCTTGCCGCGCAAGGTCACCACGCCCTCGCTGCTCTGCACCTCGATGGCGGCCTTTTCGGTGATCCGGCTCCACAGCAGCCGCGCACGGATCACCGCGGCCAAGGTGGCATCGCTCAAGCGCTGGGCGTAGGCCCGCGACTCCAGCGGCCGCTCGACCAGCTGGGCGTTGACCCGCAGCTGGTTGTCGACCTGCTCGATGCCGCGGGTGGCCAACGCGACCTGTTCAGCCAGGTGGCGCTCGACCTCATTCTCCACCTCGCCCGACAGGCGCGCCGTCGGCCCCTCGACCGCCACCTGGATTCGAAACGGGTTGAGCATCTGGTTCAGCGAAAGCGCCGTTTGCAACGAGCCCTCCAGGCGCGCGTCCTTGACCGGGTCGGCCATGGCAGTGGTGCAAATGGACAGGAGGCCGACCGTCAATGCGGCCGTTCGGATGGAAAAGGGCATGGTTGCACTCCTTTTGTGGGCAAAATCCATAAATCGTCGCAACCAATGTGCCATCGCCAAGCTCTAACGAAATCATCGAGATATCGGGGCTTGCGGGGGCTGTTTGGCCATTGGCTAGCATGCAAAGGACAGAATCCTTCAGAATTGACCATGCAACTTGCCCGATTTTCCCCACACTAATTGAAGACCTACCCTAAGGAGCTCAGGAAAATGGAATCCGCCCAGGACAACCAAGGCCGCATTCTGCTGGTGGACGACGAGTCCGCGATCCTGCGCACCTTCCGCTACTGCCTGGAAGACGAAGGCTACAGCGTGGCCACCGCCAACAGTGCGGCGCAGGCCGAAGCCTTGTTGCAGCGCCAGGTGTTCGACCTGTGCTTCCTCGACCTGCGCCTGGGCGAGGACAACGGCCTGGATGTACTGGCGCAGATGCGCGTCCAGGCGCCCTGGATGCGCGTGGTGATCGTTACCGCGCATTCGGCGATCGACACCGCGGTCGACGCCATCCAGGCCGGCGCCGCCGATTACCTGGTCAAGCCTTGCAGCCCCGACCAACTGCGCCTGGCCACAGCCAAGCAGCTGGAAGTGCGCCAGCTGTCGGCGCGCCTGGAAGCCCTCGAAGGCGAGGTGCGCAAACCCAAGGACGGCCTCGACTCGCACAGCCCGGCGATGATGGCGGTGCTGGAAACCGCCCGGCAGGTGGCCACCACCGATGCCAACATCCTCATTCTCGGCGAGTCGGGTACCGGTAAGGGCGAACTGGCCCGGGCCATCCATGGCTGGAGCAAGCGCGCGCGCAAAGCCTGCGTGACCATCAACTGCCCATCGCTCAATGCCGAGCTGATGGAAAGCGAACTGTTCGGCCACACCCGCGGCGCCTTCACCGGCGCCAGCGAGAGCACCCTTGGCCGGGTCAGCCAGGCCGACGGCGGCACGCTGTTCCTCGATGAAATCGGCGACTTCCCGCTGGCATTGCAGCCAAAACTGCTGCGCTTCATCCAGGACAAGGAGTACGAGCGGGTCGGTGACCCGGTGACCCGCCGCGCCGATGTGCGCATCCTCGCGGCGACCAACCTGAACCTCGAGGAAATGGTGCGCGAAAGCCGCTTCCGCGAAGACCTGCTGTACCGCCTCAACGTCATCACCCTGCACCTGCCGCCCCTGCGCGAGCGCAGCGAAGACATCCTGACCCTGGCCGACCGCTTCCTCGCCCGCTTCGTCAAGGAGTACTCGCGCCCGGCCCGAGGCTTCAGCGACGAGGCCCGCGCCGCGCTGCTCAACTACCGCTGGCCGGGCAACATCCGCGAGCTGCGCAACGTGATCGAGCGGGCCAGCATCATCTGCCCGCAGGAGCGGGTCGAAATCAGCCACCTGGGCATGGGCGAGCAGCCCGCCAGCAATGCCCCGCGCGTGGGCGCGGCGCTGAGCCTGGATGAGCTGGAGCGCGCCCACATCGGCGCGGTGCTGGCGGCCAGCGATACCCTCGACCAGGCGGCCAAGACCTTGGGCATCGACGCCTCGACCCTCTATCGCAAACGCAAGCAGTACAACTTATGAGATGGCCGATGAAGCTGCGCACGCGGCTTTTCCTGAGTATTTCGGCACTGGTCACGGTGGCCTTGCTGGGCTTGCTGCTGGGCCTGGTGAGCGTACTGCAGATGGCCACGATGCAGCAGCAGTCGGTGCGCGATACTACCCAGGCGCTGGAAACCGGCCTGAAGCTGCGCCAGAACCTGGGTGAACAGCTGACCCTGATGCTCGACCAGGACACGGCCCCGCAAAGCCTGCAAACCTTGCAGCAGAACTTTCAGAGCCTGCTTCACCAAGGGCTGGAGCAAGGGGGCGAGCGCACCGGTTTCAGCAAGGCCAGCAGCAACTACCAGGCCTTCCTCCAGGCCTACCGCGACAGCCCGGCGCCAGCCGTCAGCCTGGGCGTCGACCAACCACTGGGCGCCGCTTTCAACCAGGTCCGCACCGACCTGATCGATTCCCACAAGCAGGCCCTCGACCAGATTACCCGCAGCGAAGAAATCAGCCGCGACCGGGCCATGCTGGTCAGCGGTGTGCTCGGCCTGATGGGCCTGGTGGTGCTGGTGCTGGGCTTCATTACCGCGCACAACATCGCCCGGCGCTTCGGCCAGCCGATCGAAGCCCTGGCCAAGGCGGCCGACCAGCTCGGCCAGGGCAACTTCGATGTCACCCTGCCGGTGACCCAGGCCGTCGAGCTCAACCAGCTGACGCGGCGCTTTGGCCTGATGGCCGATGCCCTGCGCAAGCACCAGGCCACCAATGTCGATGAACTGCTGGCCGGCCAGCAGCGCCTGCAGGCGGTGCTCGACAGCATCGACGATGGCTTGCTGATCATCGACCGGCAAGGGCGCCTGGAACACCTCAACCCGGTTGCCCAGCGCCAGCTTGGCTGGAGCGACAGCCGCGTCGGCACTGGCCTGGCCCAGGCTCTACAGCGCCCGGAGCTGGAGCAGCAGCTGCGCCAGGTGCTGCGTGGCGGCAACCTGGACCGGCCGCCGGACGACTTGAGCATCGAAGTCGATGAAGAATCGCGCCTGCTGACCTACAGCCTGACCCCGGTCAGCCACCCGCAGGGGCCGATCCTGGGCGCGGTGATGGTGCTGCACGATGTCACCGAGCAGCGCGCCTTCGAGCGCGTGCGCAGCGAGTTCGTGCTGCGCGCCTCCCATGAACTGCGCACGCCGGTCACCGGCATGCACATGGCCTTCGGCCTGCTGCGCGAGCGCATCAAGTTCCCGCCCGAGGCCCGCGAGAGCGACCTTCTGGACACCATTGGCGAGGAAATGCAGCGCCTGACCCAGCTGATCAACGACCTGCTCAACTTCTCGCGCTACCAGAGCGGGCTGCAGAAGCTGGAGCTTGCCCCCTGCGCCATCGACGAGCTGCTGGCGCATGCCCAGGCACGCTTCAGCGAGCAGGCGGCGGCCAAGCAGATCGAGCTGGTCAAGGAGCTGGACCTGCCGCTGCCACGGATTCAGGCCGATGTCGCCCAGCTCGACCGGGTGCTCGACAACCTGCTGCACAACGCCATCCGCCATACCGCCAGCGGCGGGCGCATCCGCCTGCATGCCCGGCGCCATGCCGAGCGGGTGATCGTCAGCGTCGAGGACAATGGCGAAGGCATCGCCTATGGGCAACAGGGGCGGATCTTCGAGCCGTTCGTGCAGGTCGGGCGCAAAAAGGGCGGGGCCGGGCTTGGCCTGGCGCTGTGCAAGGAAATCGTGCAACTGCATGGCGGGCGCATGGGGGTGTTTTCGCGCCCGGGCCAGGGCACGCAGTTCTATATGGCCTTGCCGGTCTGAGGGCCGCCCTCAGGGCTCGTCGTCCAGGCGCTGGCGCCCGACTTGCCGGCCGCGGGTGACCAGCTCGGCGAATTGCCGGGCGTTGAGCGGGTGGGCGAACAGCCACCCCTGCCCGTAATTGACCCCTTCGCTGTTGAGCAGCACCGCCTGGGCCTCGCATTCGATGCCCTCGGCAATCACCCGCAGGTGCAGGTCATGGGCCATGCGGATGATGTGCGGGGCCACGCCGCTGCTGGCGGCATCGTGCCCGAGGGCATCGATGAAGGCCTTGTCGATCTTCAGGCAGTCCACCGGCAACGTCTGCAGGTAGGCCAGGCTGCAATAGCCGGTGCCGAAATCGTCGATCAGCACCTGATGCCCGACGGCGCGCAGGGCTTGCAGGTTGTCACGGGCCACCACCACATCGATCAGCCCGCGCTCGGTCACCTCGAAGGCGATCTGGCTGGCCGCTACCCGGTGCAGTGCCAGCAAGCGTGCCGCCACCCGGCCGATGCGCGGCGCCATCACATCGCAGGCGGCGAGGTTCACCGAGATATAAAGGTTGCGGTGCGAGCGCAGCAACTGGCCCAACTGCTCCAGCACCCGCTGCAGGACAAAATCGGTGATCTGGCGGATCTGCCCGGTGTTCTCGGCCAGCGGGATGAACAGATCCGGGCTGGTCAGGGTGCCGTCCGGCCTTCGCCAGCGCACCAGCGCTTCGGCGCCCACGCAGCGGCGGCTGTCCAGCTCGATGATGGGCTGGTAGAGCACCTGCAATTCGCCACGGCGCAACGCGGTCTGCAACTCTGAACTCATCGAGCGGCGCTGCTGGATCAGCTGCAGCACCAGCCAGCCGATGCAGCAGGCTGCCAGCACACTGCCGGGGAACAGCAGCCAGAGCATGCCGTTCATCCTCAGCGGCAGGCTGGCCCGTGGCGCGATCAGCACCAGCTGGTAGTCCGGGGATTTGGTCGGCATGCGATACACCAGGCGGTCATGCAGCTCGAGCAACGCATTGTTGCTGGGCGGCGGCCAGGTGCTTGCCGGAGGCCAGACCTGCGACGGGCCCAGCACCGGGATCGCCCGGGTGCCATTGTCGAGCACCACCAGAAGGCTGCCACCCGGCGGCAGGTCGACCACATCAGTGAGGTGCCCACGTGAGGTGGACACCAGAAAATTGCCCCGCGCGAGCATCAGCGCGGCGAGGTTCTCGTTGGGTTCGGTGGTGGTGTTGAGCCAGTAGCTGTAGGTCGGGCCCTGGATATCCGGCGCCCGCGTGGGCACGAAGGCCCTGGCGCCGCCGCGGTTGGAGCAGGCGACATTGCTGTCGACATAAGCCGCCTCATAGATGAAGCGAGACCCCAAGCCCACCTGTTGCAGCAATGCCAGCATGGCCGGGCTGCATCCACGCAGTGGCTGCGACTGAAGCTCGTCGACGCCTTCGCGCAGTTGGCCGAACACCTGCTCGAGGCGGTCGAGAAAGCGCTCGCCCTGGGCGTTCATCTGCGCGCTCTCGCTTTCCTTCATCTGTTGCAGGGCAATGGCGATGCTGGCGGTGAGCAAGACTGCGGCGCTGGCCACCGCTGCCAAGGTGGCCAGCATCCAGGGTTGGTAAAAAAATTGGCGCAGTGCAGTTATCAGGGCCGACATGGGCAGCATCCAGTTGATATACAAGGTATAGCAACTGGATGGAGGATTGCCCTGGCCGTTGGGCGGAGGAGTCAGCGGGTGCGGTTGAGCACTTGCAGCATCGCTGCCGTCTGGGCATCAGGCGTGCCATCGAAGCGCTGTGGGCGGAAGCGCATCTGGAAGGCCGCGATGACGTGACGGGTGGCGACATCGAGCACCCCGGTCTGCTCGATCGCGTAGCCAAAGCGCGCCAGCTCCTGCTGGAACCAGCCGATGCTCGGCGGGTTGGCGCTGAAGTAGGCCTGCTGGCGGGCCACGGCATTGGCCTCGGGCCATACCCCAAGCCCCTCGTCGGCCAGGCGCTTCCAGGGGAACAGCGGCCCCGGGTCGAGCTTGCGCAGCGGCGCGATGTCGCTGTGGCCGATGATGTGCCGCGGCTCGATGTTGTTGCGCTTGACGATGTCCTTGAGCAGGGCGATCAGCGACTGGATCTGCGCCTCGCTGTAGGGGTACCACACGCGGCCGTTGGGGGTGTCGTCGAACCCTGGGTTGACGATTTCGATGCCGATGGAGCTGGAGTTGAGCCAGGTGCGCCCCTGCCATTGGCTGTCGCCGGCGTGCCAGGCGCGGCGGTTTTCGTCGACCAGCTGATAGACCGTGGCCGGGCCGTCGCCGATCAGGTAGTGGGCGCTGACTTCACCCTGGGTCAGCAGCGCCAGCGAACGCTCCAGCGACGCATTGGTGTAATGCAGGACGACGAACTGGATGCGGTTGTCCTGGTTGGCCGAAGGATGGCTGCGATCGATCCGCAGGCCTGTGGAGCAGCCCGTCAGGATCAGCAGAGCGAGCGCGGTGAAAAGCGTTTTCATCAGGAGGGGCACGTCGATTTGAAGTAAGCGTGCCCATCAGTATAACGAGCCCCTGCCCGGTGTTCTGGATATCCTTGTATCAGCGCGTGCACATCAGCAGGAACTCCATCGAATTGTCGCCACTGGGGCCGTCGACATCGACCAGCTGCGTATTGACCGTAACGCTCTCGTAGGTTGGCTTGCCGACTACTTTGGCGTGGCCATGCACAAGGTGTTGCTCGGAGCTGGCGTCAATCGCAGACACCGCGCAGAAGCCGGGGTCCTGGTGCACGATGCGCTTGTTGAAATGCAGCTTGTACTGGCTGAAATAGTTGTCTTGAGGGGTGTGCTCGACCCGCTCGATCCATGCAGGCCATGCCCGCACCACCTCGCCAGCGGCATTGATGTGCGCGGTCCAGAGCACGTCCCTGGCCATCGCAGCGGAGTGAAAGGCGAAACCTGACAGCAACACCAAAAACCATTTTTTCATCATCAATCTCCTGAAGCAGTGGGTAGATAACCGGGGCATCGAAGCCTCGACACCCGGCCAGCCAGTCTCGGCTCGCCACTGCCCAGGAAGGGGCTACATGTCTACCACCCGATTACGCCCCAGGTCCTTGGCCTTGTAGAGCGCCGCGTCGGCACGCTTGAGCACCTGGTCGCCGCGCTCGCCGGAGCGGAAGGCGCTCACGCCGATGGACGTGGTGATGACCACGCGCTCGCCTTTGAAATGGAACGGGCAGGCCTCGATCGCGGCACGCAGCACTTCGGCGACCTGGGCGGCGGCGGCAGGCGAGGTCTGCGGCAGCAGCACGACGAACTCCTCGCCGCCGAAACGGGCGATGAAGTCGCGTGCCCGCAGGCGCTTGCGCAGCTGATCGGCGACGATCTTCAACACCTTGTCGCCGGCCAGGTGGCCGTAGCTGTCGTTGATGCGCTTGAAGTGGTCGAGGTCGAGAATCGCCATCGCCAGGTGGCCGCCATGCTCCTGCCAGTCGAGCATCTCGCGCTCGACCTGCTCGCTCCAGGCAGCGCGGTTGGGCAGGCCGGTCAGGGGGTCGATGAGGGCCTTCTGGCGCTGCTCTTCCAGGTGCTCGCGATAGCCCAGGGCTTCCTGCTCCATGCTCGCCACCCGTTCGGCCAGACCTTGCAGGCGCCCGGCCAGTTCCTGCTCGCGGCGGTCGCGTTCCTGCTGGTGGTCATCCATGGTGACCAGCAGGCCTTCCAGGCGGTTTTCCAGAATGTGCTTGAGGCTGTCGACATCCGCCGCACCCTGCACGCTGCTCTGCAGGCCATCGACCTGCTCGCGCAGCTGGCTGTCCAGTTCACGCGCGGCGGTGCTGTTGTCGGCATGGCCGGCGCTGGCTTCGTGCAGGTGGCTCTGGAAGGTTTCCAGGCGCTCGTTCAGCTGCTGCAGATAGGTTTCGAACTCGTGCTGGCCGCTGTCGGTGATGGCCAGCATGAGCACGGCCAGGTCATCGAGCACCGGAATCAGTTCGTACCAGTTCAGCCCGCGCGCCACTCGCTCGCGCATCGCCAGGGCCTGGGCCTTGTGGCGCTCGGGCAGGCTGAGGTCATCCAGCAGGCCGATCAGCGTCTGCTCGATATGCGCGGCCACCTGGCTGTAAGGCGGCTCGACCGCGTCCGGGAGCGAGTAGGGGCCGTCTTCGCCGAAGGTTTCCTCAAGGCTCGCCAGGACCTCAGGTTCGGCTGTCGCGTCCTCGGGCAATGCCTGCTCTTCTGCCGCAGGCTCGACGATCGCCGCCTGCTCCACGACGGCTGCCTCGGGCTCTGGCTGTGCAGGCTCTTCTGGCGGCGGCGGTGCAAGCGGGCTCAGCTCATCGGCATCCCTTGGCGGCAGGTCCACCAGCACAGGGCCGTCAGGCAATGGCCGCTGCGGTGCTTCAGCCGGCGCATCGGCAACCACGGGCGCCGGGTGGGTATCGCTCGGTTCCTGCGGCTCGTCTTCGCGGTTACCGAACAGGCGCTGCAAAAGCCCAGGCTTGGCTTGATCGTCCGGCTTGCCCAGCGACGCCAACGCGCGCCCTTGCAGGCCGCTGAGTTCACCCAGCAGCGGGGGCAGCTCGCGTGACTGGCTGACACCCCCATCGAGTTTTTTCGCCAGCTTCTTCAGCGGCCTGGAAACCTCACCGGGCAGCGGCAGGCCTTGAAGTTGGGTCACCAACGCGGTCAGCGCATCGCTGACCTGGTTCATGCGCGTTTCGCGGCGCTGCTCGGAGTCGAGCACGGCCTTTTCCAGGCGTGGAATCAGCCCGGCAAGCCCGGCGTCCATGTTGTCGGTGCGGATGACCTCGCGCATTTCCTTCATGCACTGGTCAACGACCTTGTCGCTGCCTTCTGCGGCAAGGGAGCTGCGCACCAGGCCACGGCGCAGCAAGTCGAGGCGGGCAGCCCAGCGGCGCTCGAGCTTTTCCTGCTGTTCGATGCTTTTTAGGTATTTTTCTTTCCAGCGCTCGGCTTCTTCGGTCATGCCTGGATCCGCAACGGGTAATGCATCTGGGGGACGTGATGACACGCTGTCGGCGCGCGCCCCGAACACTTGAGGGTGCAGGCGGCTTTTGCTGATCTAGCGCAAGACCGGCAGCGTATCCACAGTCAGTGCATCAGGCAATCGGATCTCCACGGCGACCGGGAGGTGGTCGGATATCGGCTGCGCCAACACCTCGACCCGCTCCAGGGTCAGGCTCGAGCTGAGCAGGATATGGTCCAGGCAGCGCTGCGGGCGCCAGCTGGGGAAGGTTGCTTCGACCTGCGGGGCAATCAGGCCCAGGTCGCGCAAGGGGGAATGGTCGAGCAGGTCGGTGGCATGGGTATTCATGTCGCCCATCAGCACCTGATGGCGGTAGCCGCCGATCAGCTCGCGGATGTAGGCCAGCTGGCGGGCGCGGGTCTTGGCACCCAGGGCCAGGTGCATCATCACCACGATCAGCGCATCTTCACCTTCGCCGAAGCGCACCAGAATCGCACCACGGCCGGCCGGGCCGGGCAGGGGGTGGTCTTCGAGCAGTTGTGGCTTGAGGCGACTGAGCACGCCGTTGCTGTGCTGGGCGAAGCGCCCGAGGTTGCGGTTGAGCTGCTGGTACCAATAGGGGAAGGCCCCCAGGTGGGCGAGATGTTCGACCTGGTTGACGTAGCCTGAACGCAGGCTGCCGCCGTCGGCTTCCTGCAGGGCCACCAGGTCGAACTCGCCAAGCAGCTCGCCAATCTTCTGCAGGTTGCCGGCACGCCCGTTGTGCGGCAGCAGGTGCTGCCAGCTGCGGGTCAGGTAATGGCGATAACGCTCGGTGCTGATGCCCACCTGGATATTGAAGCTGAGCAGCCGCAGGCGACCATCCTCAGGCAGGCCGGGAGCCTGCAGGTGATGCTCGTTGACCTGCGGCTGGTGCAGGCCAATGCCACGCGCGGATCGGAAACGGCGCATGGGGTTCGCCGCTTACTTAGCGGCGCGCTCCTTGGCGATCAGCTGGTCGGCGACGTTCAGCACGCCGTCCGGGCCACCGGCGGTGCCCAGGTCGAAGCGGTACTTGCCGTTGACCACCATGCTCGGTACACCGGTGATTTCATACTTCTTCGCCAGTTCCTTGGCCTGGGCGACCTGGCCCTTGATGGCGAAGGAGTTGAAGGTCGCGAGGAACTTGTCCTTGTCGACACCCTGGGTGGCGAGGAAGTCGGCCATGTCTTTAGGGTCGGTCAGGCGCTTGTGCTGGTTCTGGATGGCGTCGAAGACGGCAGCGTGAACCTTCTGCTCGACGCCCATGGCTTCGAGGGTCAGGAACATCTGGCCGTGGGCGTCCCAAGGGCCGCCGAACATGGCTGGTACGCGCTTGAAGTTGACGTCCTTGGGCAGTTTTTCCGCCCATGGGTTGATGGTCGGCTCGAAGTGGTAGCAGTGGGGGCAGCCATACCAGAACAGCTCGACCACTTCGATCTTGCCGGGCACGGATACCGGAACAGGGTTGCTCAGCTCGATGTATTCCTTGCCGGCCGTGGCAGGTTCTGCTGCCTGTACGGCGGCCATACCGAATACGCTGGCAGCGACCAGCGCAGCGCTGAGAATCAGTTTACGCATGCTTTACTCCTGAGCAGTCATTGGTCGCCTCGACGCGACCTGTGTTCAGACAGGTCGGGAAGGGCCCGAGTTCTGTAGTGTACCGGCTGCGGACAGAAAAAAGGGCGGCCCGCGCCGCCCTTTCATCTTTACAGTTGGCGCATTAACCGAATGTTAATGCAGGCCCTGGATGTAGCTGGACAGCGCCTGGATGTCCTTGTTGCTCAGCTTGCTGGAGATGGAGCGCATGATGGCCGCATCGCCATCGTTGGTGCGCTCGCCTTCGCGGAAGTCGGTCAGCTGCTTGGCCACGTACTGGGAATGCTGGCCACCCAGGTGGGGGAAGCCTGCCAGGGCGATGCCCGCGCCATTGGGCGAGTGGCAACCGATACAGGCCGGCATGCCTTTTTCCAGGTCGCCCCCGTTGAACAAGGCCTTGCCGCGCTCGACCAGCGCCGGGTCGGCGGCGCCCACGCTGCCTTTCTGGCTGGAGAAGTAGGCGGCGATGTCGGCCAGGTCCTGGTCACTGAAATTGGCCAGCATGCCGGTCATTTCCAGCACGGTGCGCTTGCCCGACTTGATGTCGTGCAGCTGTTTCTCCAGGTAGCGCTGGCCCTGGCCGGCCAGTTTCGGGAAGTTCGGCGCCAGGCTGTTGCCGTCGGGGTTGTGGCAGGCCCCACAAACGGCCGTTTTGGCCTGGCCGGCGGCGGCATCGCCTTTGATGGGGTCAGCAGCAGTGGCTGCACCGGCGACACCCATGGTCAACAGCAGACTCACGACTAGTTTGTTCATCAGCTAATCCAACACGGCTAAGGGTGAAATGTTATGTATCGGGACTGCCGCTCATCCAAAGGATGACCAAACGGTAGTCCTCGGCACTGCAGTCCATGCACAATCCACGCGGCGGCATAGCCTTGAAACCCTGTGTAACATGCGCCTGAAGTACCTCCATGCCTTTCGCCAGCCTTGGCTCCCATGCTGCCCGGTCACCCCGCTTGGGTGCCTGTGGCAACTGCCCGGCGTGACAGGCCGCACATGTGCGGTTGTACAACGCCTCGGGATCCTGTGTAGCCTGTGCGCTGAAAAACGGCAGGAACATACCGACAGCTAGCAGCCATTTCGCCATGCGAAACGACCTGACAGGGTTGGGGGACGCGCTGCGTTCTGATGCGCGAGCTATTGTTCGACACCCCATGCCCGTTCTCCTTCGCTGGGAGAATGAGCACACAAAAACTGGGGCATTATATACTTCCGCCATCCAAACGGAAACGACACCGCTTGCCGGCCTAGGCTTTGGCAACACCCACATCGGAAATCCCATGCAAGTCAAGAACCCCATCCTCGGCCTCTGCCAGAAAGCCAAATTCGCCCTCAGCGCTGCCAAGGTCGAACAATGCCCGGACGACCAGGGTTACGAGGTGGCTTTCGCCGGCCGTTCCAACGCCGGCAAATCCAGCGCCCTCAATACCCTGACTCATGCCAGCCTGGCGCGTACCTCGAAAACTCCAGGGCGCACCCAGCTGTTGAATTTCTTCAGTCTGGACGATGAACGGCGTTTGGTCGACCTGCCGGGCTACGGATATGCAAAAGTCCCGATTCCGCTCAAGCAGCACTGGCAGCGTCACCTGGAAGCCTACCTGGGCAGCCGCGAGTGCCTGCGCGGTGTGATCCTGATGATGGACGTGCGCCATCCGATGACCGACTTCGACAAGATGATGCTCGACTGGGCCAAGGCCAGCGGCATGCCGATGCACATCCTGCTGACCAAGGCCGACAAGCTGACCCACGGCGCCGGCAAGAACACCCTGCTCAAGGTGCAGTCGGAAATTCGCAAGGGCTGGGGCGATGGCGTGACCATCCAGCTGTTCTCGGCACCCAAGCGCCTGGGCCTGGAAGAGGCCTACAAGGTGCTGGCGGACTGGATGGAGCTGGAAGACAAGCCGGTGGCCTGAAGGCGCCCTTTTTGTAGGAGCGGCCTTGTGTCGCGACAGGGGCGCGAAGCGGCCCCTGCAACCTGTGCAGCGCTGCTGAAATCCTGGGGCTGCTTTGCAGCCCTTTCGCGACATGAGGCCGCTCCTACCAGGGACTGCGCAGGGCCCTTTAATCAAATTCCGGGCAAAAAAAACCCCGGACTTCGTATGGGGAGGGGGAAGTTCGGGGTTCAAGTCCGGACCGCTAGGGCGGGGCCCGGGTATCTGCCAACACTTAACACAACATAGGAGCATCGAAAGGCTTCACCAGCCGTTCAGTTACTCTGAGTGGCGCTTCACCACTTTAGTTCCGAAGCCCTCAAAACTATTTGCGATAGTTTCATGAAACCTCCGAACTAATGGCATCGAGCCATGCCAGGATCCGCGTCACTACGTCGCAGATCCTACACAGCTTTCCCAGCTCAATCAGTGAGCTTCGTCCCAATTCGCGCCAATACCCACTTCGACCAGCAGCGGAACATCCAGTTGCGCCGCACGGCTCATGTGCCCGCGAATTTCATCTTTGACCTGCTCGACCAAATTCTCACGCACCTCCAGCACCAGTTCATCGTGCACCTGCAGGATCACGCGCGCATCCAGGCCGCTCTGGCTAAGCCAGTTGTCGACGTTGACCATCGCCCGCTTGATGATGTCGGCCGCCGTGCCCTGCATCGGCGCGTTGATCGCCGTGCGCTCGGCGCCTTTGCGCAGGGCCGGGTTCTTGGCATTGATATCGGGCAGGTACAGGCGCCGGCCGAACAGGGTTTCGACGAAACCTTGCTCGGCGGCCTGGGCGCGGGTGCGCTCCATGTAGGCCAGCACGCCCGGGTAGCGGGCGAAGTAGCGGTCGATGTAGTCCTGGGACTGCTTGCGATCGACGCCGATCTGCTTGGCCAGGCCAAACGCGCTCATGCCGTAGATCAGGCCGAAGTTGATGGCCTTGGCACTGCGCCGCTGGTCGGTGGTCACCGCTTCCAGGGCGACGCCGAACACTTCCGCCGCAGTGGCGCGATGCACGTCCAGGTCGTTGCGGAAGGCGTGCAGCAAGCCTTCATCCTTGGCCAGGTGGGCCATGATGCGCAGCTCGATCTGCGAATAGTCCGCCGCCAGCAGCTTGTAGCCCGGGCTGGCGACGAAGGCCTGGCGAATGCGCCGGCCTTCGGCGGTGCGGATCGGGATGTTCTGCAGGTTCGGGTCGCTGGACGACAGCCGCCCGGTGGCGGCCACGGCCTGCTGATACGAGGTATGGATACGCCCGGTGCGCGGGTTGATCTGCCCCGGCAACTTGTCGGTGTAGGTGCTCTTGAGCTTGCTCAGGCTGCGGTACTGCATCAGCACTTCAGGCAGTGGGTAGCCTTGTTCGGCCAGCTCGTCGAGCACTGCTTCGGCAGTCGATGGCTGGCCCTTGGCGGTCTTGCTCAGCACCGGCATGCCCAGCTTGTCGTAGAGGATCGTGCCCAGTTGCTTGGGCGAACCCAGGTTGAATTCCTCACCGGCCAGCTCGAAGGCGCGGCGCTCCAGCTCGGCCATCTTCACCCCCAGCTCGCCACTTTGCACCTGCAGCAGCGCGGCATCGACCAGCGCGCCCTGGCGCTCGATCTTGGCCAGCACCGGCACCAGCGGCATCTCGATGTCCATCAGCACCGGCTGCACGCTCGGCGTCTTGGCCAGGCGCGCCTGCAGGGCCTGGTGCAGGCGCAGGGTGATGTCGGCGTCTTCGGCGGCGTAGGGGCCGGCCTTTTCCAGGTCGATCTGGTTGAAAGTCAGCTGCTTGGCGCCCTTGCCGGCGATGTCCTCGAAGGCGATGGTGGTGTGGTCGAGGTACTTCTGCGCCAGGCTGTCCATGTCGTGGCGGGTGGCGGTGGAGTTGAGCACGTAGGACTCGAGCATGGTGTCGTAGGCCACGCCGCGCATCTCGATGGCCGGGCTGCCATTGGCCAGGATGTTGATGTCGTACTTGGCGTTCTGCCCGACCTTGTCCTTGGCCGGGTCTTCCAGCAGCGGCTTCAACGCCAGCAGCACGGCCTCGCGGTCCAGTTGGGCAGGCGCGCCCTCGTAGTCGTGGCCCAGCGGCACGTAGGCGGCTTCATGGGCATCGACCGCGAACGACAGGCCGACCAGCTGCGCCTGTTGTGCATCGAGGCTGGTGGTTTCGGTGTCGAAGGCGAACAGCGGCGCCTGGCGCAGCTTCTCCAGCCAGGCGTCGAAGCGGGCCTGGTCGAGAATGGTCTCGTACTTGGGCTCGACCTTGGCGGCCGGCTCCTCGGCCGGGGCGATCTCATCGCCGGCCCTGGCCGCATCGCGCTGCACGTCGGCGATCCAGCTCTTGAACTCCATTTCGGTGTACAGCGCCAGCAGGGCCTCGCGGTCCGGCTCGCCGCACACCAGCGCGTCCACTTCGATATCCAGCGGCACATCGACCTTGATGGTCGCCAGTTCGTAGGACAAGAACGCCGCGTCGCGGTGTTCCTGCAGCTTGGCGGGCAGGGTCTTGGCACCCCGGATGGCCAGCGTCGGCACCTTGTCGAGGTTGGCGTAGAGGTCGCTGAGGCCGCCGCCGATACCGGTCAGCAGGCCGACCGCGGTCTTCTCGCCCACGCCAGGCACGCCTGGGATGTTGTCGACCTTGTCGCCCATCAGGGCGAGGAAATCGATGATGTGCTCCGGGCCCACGCCGAATTTTTCGTGCACGCCGGCAACGTCCAGCACGCTGCCGGTCATGGTGTTGACCAGGGTCACGTGGCCGTCCACCAGCTGCGCCATGTCCTTGTCGCCGGTCGAGATGATCACCGGCCGGCCCATGGCTGCGCTGCTGCGCGCCAGGGTGCCGATCACGTCGTCCGCCTCCACGCCCTCGACGCACAGCAGCGGGTAGCCCAGCGCCTTGACGCTGGCGTGCAAAGGCTCGACCTGGACCCGCAAGTCGTCGGGCATGCTCGGGCGGTTGGCCTTGTATTCGGCGAACATGGCGTCGCGGAAGGTGCCGCCCTTGGCGTCGAACACCACGGCGAACAGGCTGTCGGGGTACTGTTTGCGCAAGCTCTTGAGCATGTTCAGCACACCCTTGACCGCGCCGGTGGGCATGCCCTTGGAGGTGGTCAGCGGCGGCAGCGCGTGGAAGGCGCGATAAAGGTAGGAGGAACCGTCCACCAGGACGAGGGGCGCTTGGCTCATGAGCAGAATCAACCTTTTCGGCGGGTCCGGAGCTAGAATAGCCGGATCAATGACGACAAAGGGACAAGGTTATCATGCGTACACTCAATCGCCTGTTACTGCTCGGCCTGTTGGCAACCATGCCAGTCGTCACCCTGGCGGCGGACGACGCCCCCTCGGCAGATCCCGAGGTGACCATTCGCACGGAAGGCGACAAAACCATCCAGGAATACCGGCAGAACGGCTTCCTGTATGCGATCAAGATCACGCCGAAAAACGGCAAGCCTTATTTTCTGGTACGCGCCGATGGCTCTGATGGCAATTTCATTCGTTCCGACCAGCCGGACATGCTGATCCCGTCCTGGAAGATCTTCGAGTGGTAATCTGACGCGTATCGTTCACATCAACCCGGCACTTCCCGGCGGAAGTGCCCGTATGGGCATTTTTTCATCATGTCAGTCTTCACCCCCGTGACCCGGCCTGAGCTGGAAACCTTTCTGGCGCCTTACGAGCTGGGCCGTCTGCTCGACTTCCAGGGCATTGCCGCCGGCACCGAAAACAGCAACTTCTTCGTCAGCCTCGAACAGGGGGAGTTCGTCCTGACGCTGATCGAACGCGGCCCCAGCGAGGACATGCCGTTCTTCATCGAGCTGCTCGACACCCTGCACGGCGCCGACATGCCGGTGCCCTATGCCATCCGCGACCGCGACGGCAACGGCCTGCGCGAGCTGTGCGGCAAGCCGGCGCTGCTGCAGCCGCGGCTGTCGGGCAAGCACATCAAGGCGCCGAACAACCAGCACTGCGCCCAGGTTGGCGAGCTGCTGGCGCACATCCACCTGGCCACCCGCGACCACGTCATCGAACGCAAGACCGACCGTGGCCTGGACTGGATGCTGGCATCCGGCGCCGAGCTGATGCCGCGCCTGAGCGCCGAACAGGTGGCGCTGCTGCAGCCGGCACTGGCTGAAATCACCGCGCACAAGGCGCAGATCCTGGCCCTGCCACGGGCCAACCTGCATGCCGACCTGTTCCGCGACAACGTGATGTTCGAGGGCACCCACCTGACCGGTGTGATCGACTTCTACAACGCCTGCTCGGGCCCGATGCTGTATGACATCGCCATCACCGTGAACGACTGGTGCCTGGATGAGCAGGGCGCAATCGACCTGCCACGCGCCCAGGCGCTGCTGGCGGCCTACGCGGCGCTGCGGCCGTTTACGGCAGCCGAGGCCGAGCTGTGGCCGGAAATGTTGCGGGTAGGCTGTGTGCGCTTTTGGCTGTCGCGCCTGATTGCCGCGGAATCGTTTGCCGGGATGGATGTGATGATCCATGACCCGAGCGAGTTCGAGGTGCGCCTGGCGCAGCGTCAGCAGGTGGCCTTGAAGCTGCCGATCGCGCTCTGAGCGTAGCGGCCCTATCGCCGGCAAGCCGGCTCCCACAGGTTGATCACGCCCCGCAATGACGGTGCAGTACCTGTGGGAGCCGGCTTGCCGGCGATAGGGCCAGCCCAGCCATCACAACTGCTCCAGGCACCCCGCCAAATCGCTGCCCAGTTTTTCCAGCAAGCGCTCATAGCCCTTGGCATCCACCGGGTCGGTACCGCCCAGGGCATCCAGCTCCGCCAAGCGCACCGGCAACCCGGCCGTCAGCGTCTCGGCCAAGCGCGGACGCAGCGGCGGCTCACTGAACACACAGGTCTTGCCCACTTCCTGCAGGCGCTTGCGCATGGCCGCCACGTGCTGCGCGCCAGGCTGCACTTCCGCCGCCACGCTGAACACGCCGGTGTGCTTCAGGCCATAGGCAGACTCGAAGTAGTCGAACGCTTCGTGGAACACGAAATAAGGCTTGTCGGCGATGCCGGCCACTCGCGCTTTGATGCGCGCATCCAGGCCATCGAGGCGCTCGGTGAAAGCCTTCAAGTTGCTCTGGTAACGCGCCGCGTTGGCCGGGTCGGCCGCCGCCAGGTCCGCCGCCATCTTCGCCGCGATCACCCGCGCGTTGAGCGACGACAGCCACAGGTGCGCATCCAGGCTGCCCGGGCGGTGGTCGTGGTCATGCTCGTCCGCGTCGTCTGCCTCGTGGGAATGGCTGTCCTCGCCGAAATGGCGCAGCTGCAGGCCAGGCAACGCCTGCACGGCGACCGTTGGCTTGCTGCGGCTGCCCAGCACCCGCGGCAGGAAGTTCTCCATGTCGGGACCGATCCAGTACAGCAGGTCGGCATCGCCCACCTTGCGCACATCGGAGGGGCGCAGCGCATAGTGGTGCGGCGAGGCGCCCGGCGGCAGCAGCACGTCAGGGCTGCCGACACCGTCCTGCACCGCGGCGGCGATCTGCTGCAACGGCTTGATACTGGTCAGCACGCGCACGTCGGCCTGCGCCGAGCAGGCGATGAATGCGACAAAAAGCACAAGGAATCGGGACACGATGAATACTCGACTCGTCAGAAACAGGTAACATAATAACGTCTCCATCCAGAACCGTCGCTGCCCATGTCCATCACGCCGCTGGCTCACCGTCCCCACGATCACTCCCATTGCGTGCACAGCGCCCTGGCCGAAGCCGACGCCTTGTGCGCCCGCCAGGGCCTGCGTCTGACCGCGCTGCGCCGCCGCGTGCTGGAACTGGTGTGGCAGAGCCACAAGCCGCTGGGCGCCTACGACATTCTCGCCGTGCTCAGCGAGCAGGATGGCCGCCGCGCCGCGCCGCCCACGGTGTACCGCGCCCTCGACTTCCTCCTGGAAAACGGCCTGGTGCACCGCATCGCCTCGCTCAACGCCTTCATCGGCTGCAGCCACCCGGAGCACGCCCACCATGGCCAGTTCCTGATCTGCCGCGTGTGCCACGTGGCCATCGAGCTGGAGCAGGACAGCATCAGCGATGCCATCGTCGCCAGCGCCAAGGGCGTGGGCTTCACGGTCGAGACGCAGACGGTGGAAATCGTCGGCCTGTGCGGCAACTGCCGGAGCGCGGCATGAGCGACGCCCTGATCCGCCTCGAGCAGGTCGGCGTCACCTTTGGCGGCGAGGCGGTGCTCGACAGCATCGACCTGGCGGTCGCTCCCGGCCAGATCGTGACCCTGATCGGCCCCAACGGCGCCGGCAAGACCACCCTGGTGCGTGCCGTGCTCGGGCTGCTCAAGCCGCACCGCGGCAGCGTGTGGCGCAAGCCGAAGCTGCGCATCGGCTACATGCCGCAGAAGATCCAGGTAGACCCGACCCTGCCGCTCTCGGTGCTGCGCTTTCTGCGCCTGGTGCCCGGCGTAGACCGCGCGGCAGCCTTGTCGGCGCTGCAGGAAGTGGGTGCCGAGCAGGTGATCGACAACCCGATCCAGACCATTTCCGGTGGCGAGATGCAGCGTGTGCTGCTGGCCCGGGCGCTGCTGCGCGAACCGCAGTTGCTGGTGCTGGACGAGCCCGTGCAGGGCGTCGACGTGGTCGGCCAGACCGAGCTGTACAACCTCATCACCCGCCTGCGCGACCGCCACGGCTGCGGCGTGCTGATGGTCTCGCACGACCTGCACCTGGTGATGAGCGCCACCGACCAGGTGGTGTGCCTCAACCGCCATGTGTGCTGTTCGGGCCACCCCGAGCAGGTCAGCAACGACCCGGCCTTCGTCGAGCTGTTCGGCCAGAACGCCCCGAGCCTGGCCATCTATCACCACCATCACGACCACAGCCACGACCTGCACGGCTCGGTCGTCGCCCCTGGCGCCCATGTTCACGGAGAGCACTGCAAGCATGGCTGATTTTCTTCTCTACGCCTTGCTTGCAGGCCTTTCCCTGGCGCTGGTGGCGGGCCCGCTGGGCTCCTTCGTGGTGTGGCGGCGCATGGCCTATTTTGGCGACACCCTGTCCCACGCCGCCCTGCTGGGCGTGGCCCTGGGCTTCGTGCTGGATGTCAGCCCGGCGCTGGCGGTCACCGTCGGCTGCCTGTTGCTGGCCATCCTCCTGGTGACCTTGCAGCAGCGCCAGCCACTGGCCTCGGACACGCTGCTCGGCATCCTCGCGCCCAGCACCCTGTCGCTGGGCCTGGTGGTGCTGAGCTTCATGAAGGACGTGCGCATCGACCTGATGGCCTACCTGTTCGGCGACCTGCTGGCGATCAGCCCTGGCGACCTGGGCTGGATCCTCGGCGGCAGCGCCCTGGTGCTGCTGTTGCTGGCCGCATTGTGGCGGCCGCTGCTGGCAATCACCGTGCACGAAGAGCTGGCCATGGTCGAAGGCCTGCCGGTGGCCGCCCTGCGCATGGCATTGATGCTGCTGATTGCCGTGGTGATCGCCGTGGCCATGAAGATCGTCGGCGTGCTGCTGATCACCTCGCTGCTGATCATCCCGGCGGCTGCGGCGCAGCGCCACGCCCGCTCGCCCGAGCAGATGGCACTGGGTGCCAGCCTGCTGGGCGTGACCGCGGTTTGCGGGGGCCTGGCCATGTCCTGGTTCAAGGACACCCCGGCCGGCCCGTCGATCGTGGTCTGCGCGGCAGTGCTATTCTTGCTGAGCCTGGCCCTGCCAAAACGCTGAAAAGCGGGGTGCGCATCGGCGTGCCCTGCAACCTTTTCGCGGGTAAAGGGTCTGTAAGACCTGTTTTCGAGCGTGCGCACCTGGGTGTAGACTTGCTCGCTTTTTGCGCAAATAGAGAGTCGCAGGAATGAAGCCGTTCGCATCCCGTTATCTGCTTGTTGCCGCGTTTTCCCTGTTCCTGGCCGCCTGTTCCAGTGCGCCGGTGGAGCAGGCCAGTGCACCTGCCCAAGCCGATGCCTGGCAGCAGCTGCAGCAGAATATCGCCAGCAATGAGCTGGCCACCGCCGAAGACCAGCTGGCTGCCTTGCAGGCCCAGTCGCCGAACGACGCGCGCCTGGAGCAATACCAGCGCCAGTTGGCCGAGGCCTACCTCAAGCGCAGCCAGATCGTGCTGCAAAAAGGCGATGTCAACGCCGCCGCAACCGCGCTGGCGCGCGCCCGTGCGCTGATGCCGCAGGCCCCGGCAGTTACCGGCGGCGACGCCGTTGGCCAGGCCCGCAAGGCCGAGCTGGAGAAAGCCGAGGCGGCCTTGAAAGCTGCCGAGGCCAAGCCCCAGGCGCGGGTGATCGACCCAACGGCGCCGAGCACGGTGATCGCGCTGAAGACCACCGACATCGCCGCCATGCGCCGCCAGCTCGATGAAATTGCCAAGGATGTGGTGAATTACCAGTGCGAGGTGGTGTTCCAGGTGCCGCGCACCGAGGACGCGCCGTGGCTGAAGAACCTGCTGGAGAAGCGGGTGCACAAGATCGACAGTGGCTTCAAGCTGAAGCAGAAGCATGAGATTCAGCGCAAGATGCCGGCTCAGGTGGTATTGGTCCCACATCAGCGGTGACGTTTCAGGGCCTCATCGCCGGCAGGCCGGCTCCCACAGAGAGCTCCACAGGCCCTCGAGACCTGTGGTTGGCCCTGTGGGGGCCGGCTTGCCGGCGATGAAGGCGCCGCCGATCAGGCAGGCACAGCCTCTGCAGCCGCCTCCCGCTCCCACACCCGATGCCCTTCCACTGCTTTGACAAAGGCATCCACGGCCTTCTGCTCATCCCCCAGCAGCAACCCCTTGTCTTCCTTGAGCCCCAGGCTGTCGAGCAATGCCTTGGCATCCTTGGCCAGCATGATCGCCTTCAGGTGCTTGTAGCCCTCGAGCAGGAAATGCTTGGCCACGCCGCTGGCGCTCAACGCATCGATCGAGGCCTTGCCGCCCGCGACGACGATCCCGTCGAACATCACCGAAGGCATCCCTTCGATCGAGGCATCCACTTTCAACGGCTTGCCATCGGCCATCTTCACAGGCGCCGAAGTAGGCCCCAGCAGCATCGGCCGCGCGCTCTTGGCCTCAAGCGCCTTGACCAGCCTGTCGACACTGGCTGCATCCACGCCATCGGCCACCAGCACGGCAATCTTGCGCCCCTTGATGCCCACATCGCCGGGGTGGTTCATCTGGCTCAAAGCCTTGGACTGCGCGGGTTTGCTGCCTTTTACCTGGACCGTGCCCTGCTTGGGCGCCGGTAGCCCCAGGTTGGCCGCCACCGCCGCCGCCAGCTTCAGGTCGATGTTGGCCAGGATCTCGTTCACCTGGCGAGCCCGGATCGCCTCGCGCTCCACCTTGCCCAGCTCGAAGCTGTAGGCCTTGATGATGTGCTGCTGCTCGGTCGGGCTCATGCTCTGGAAGAACAGCCGCGCCTGGGAGAAGTGGTCGCCGAACGACTCGCTGCGCTGGCGAATCTTGTGCGCCTCGATGCGCTCCTGGTAGCTCTCGAAGCCGCCATCCTGCGCGGCGGGTGGGGTTTCTTTCGGCCAGCCGCCATCGATCGAATTGGGCTCGTAAGACGCGCGCCCCTTGTCGATGGTCATGCGGTGCATGGCATCGCGCTGGCTGCTGTGGTTGGGCGCCACCGGCCGGTTGATCGGGATTTCATGGAAGTTCGGCCCGCCCAGGCGGCTGATCTGGGTATCGGTGTAGGAGAACAGCCGGCCCTGCAGCAGCGGGTCGTTGCTGAAATCGATGCCCGGCACGATATGCCCGGGGCAGAAGGCCACCTGCTCGGTTTCGGCGAAGAAGTTGTCCGGGTTGCGGTTGAGCACCATCTTGCCCAGCGGCGTCACCGGCACCAGCTCTTCGGGGATGAGCTTGGTGGGGTCGAGCAGGTCGAAGTCGAACTTGTGCTCGTCGGCCTCCGGCACGATCTGCACGCCCAGCTCCCATTCCGGGTAATCGCCGGTTTCGATCGCGTCCCACAGGTCGCGGCGGTGGTAATCGGTGTCCTTGCCGGCCAGCTTCTGGGCTTCGTCCCAGAGCACCGAATGCACGCCCTGGCGCGGCTTCCAGTGGAACTTGACGAAGCTGGCCACGCCTTGGGCGTTGATCAGGCGGAAGGTGTGCACGCCAAAGCCCTCCATCATCCGCAGGCTGCGCGGGATGGCGCGGTCGGACATGGCCCAGATGACCATGTGCGCCGATTCCGGCACCAGCGAGACGAAGTCCCAGAAGGTGTCGTGGGCCGAGCCGCCGGTGGGCATCTCGTTGTGCGGCTCGGGTTTGACCGCATGCACGAAGTCGGGGAACTTGATCGCATCCTGGATGAAGAACACCGGCATGTTGTTGCCAACCAGGTCGAAATTGCCCTCATCGGTGTAGAACTTCACGGCAAAACCGCGCACATCGCGCACCGTGTCACCCGAGCCGCGCGGCCCCTGCACGGTGGAAAAGCGCACGAACACCGGGGTGATCTTCTGCGGGTCCTGCAGGAAACCGGCCTTGGTCAGCTCGGCATGGTTGCCGTAGCTCTGGAAGTAGCCATGGGCCCCGGTGCCGCGGGCGTGGACGATGCGTTCGGGGATGCGCTCGTGGTCGAAGTGGGTGATCTTCTCGCGCATGATGAAGTCTTCGAGCAGCGATGGCCCGCGCGCTCCGGCCTTCAGGCTGTTCTGGTTGTCGGCGACCTTTACCCCCTGGTTGGTGCGCAGCGCCTGGCCGGTGGCATCGCTGCGAAACGCCTCCAGGCTCTGCAGCTTGGCGTTGGTATTGGCCCGGTCGGGGGTCTGGGTGCCGGCGGCCTCGCTGTGCTTGGGCGCGTCCGTTTTCTTGCTGGGCATGGTCGGCTCTCCTCGTCAGTCATCAGGCGTGCCCTTGGTCGGGCTTGTTCAAGTAGTGACTGGAGGGCTTTGCCGAGCGTTCAATCGGGATTACCAGTTGTCGTGTTATGCCCGATGGATTGGTCCGTTACGAAATAAATGCTAAGAACAACTATGGGAAAAGGCTAAAATGCGCCACCCCAGCCAACCGCTGACCCCAAATTCCATGCGCCCCACAAGGTTCGCTACGTGATCGAGTTCCAACATGTACACAAGACCTACCGCGTCGCCGGTAGGGAAATCCCCGCCCTGAACCCGACCAGCCTGGCCATCGAAGACGGCCAGGTGTTCGGCCTGATCGGCCATTCCGGCGCCGGCAAGAGCACCCTGCTGCGCCTGATCAACCGCCTGGAAGAGCCTTCCGGCGGCAAGATCATCGTCGACGGCGAAGACGTCACCGCGTTCAACGCCAACCAGCTGCGTGGCTTCCGCCAGCAGGTGGGCATGATCTTCCAGCACTTCAACCTGCTGGCGTCCAAGACCGTGGCCGACAACGTGGCCCTGCCGCTGACCCTCGCCGGCGAGCTGTCGCGCAGCGCAATCGACAAGCGTGTCAGCGAACTGCTGGCCCGTGTCGGCCTGCAGGACCACGCCAAGAAGTACCCGGCGCAGTTGTCTGGCGGCCAGAAGCAGCGCGTCGGCATCGCCCGCGCCCTGTCCACCAACCCCAAGATCCTGCTGTGCGACGAGGCCACCAGCGCCCTCGACCCACAGACCACGGCCTCGGTGCTGCAACTGCTGGCCGAGATCAACCGCGAGCTGAAGCTGACCATCGTGCTGATCACCCACGAGATGGACGTGATCCGCCGGGTCTGCGACCGCGTGGCGGTGATGGATGCCGGGCAGATCGTCGAGCAAGGCTCGGTGGCCGAGGTGTTCCTGCACCCGCAGCACCCGACCACCAAGCGTTTCGTCCAGGAAGACGAACAGGTCGACGAAGGCGAGCAGCGTGACGACTTCGCCCACGTGCCAGGGCGCATCATCCGCCTGACCTTCCAGGGCGACGCCACCTACGCGCCGCTGCTGGGCACCGTGGCCCGCGAAACCGGTGTGGACTACAGCATCCTCGCCGGGCGTATCGACCGCATCAAGGATGTGCCCTATGGGCAGCTGACCCTGGCCGTGACTGGCGGCGACATGGAAGCGGCGTTCGACCGCTTCAAGGCAGCTGACGTACATATGGAGGTACTGCGTTGATGGACGCCCTGAATTTCTTTGCCAACGTCGACTGGGCCGAAATCTGGCTGGCGACCATCGACACCATGATCATGCTGTTCGGCTCGCTGTTCTTCACCGTGCTGCTGGGCCTGCCGCTGGGCGTGCTGCTGTTCCTCTGCGGGCCGCGCCAGATGTTCGAGCAGAAGGGCGTGTACGCGCTGCTGTCGCTGGTGGTCAACATCCTGCGCTCGCTGCCGTTCATCATCCTGTTGATCGTGATGATCCCGATCACCGTGCTGATCACCGGCACCTCGCTGGGCGTGGCCGGTGCCATCCCGCCGCTGGTGGTGGGCGCCACGCCGTTCTTCGCGCGCCTGGTGGAAACCGCCCTGCGTGAAGTGGACCGCGGCATCATCGAGGCCACCCAGTCGATGGGCGCCACCACCCGCCAGATCATCACCAACGCACTGCTGCCGGAAGCCCGCCCGGGCATCTTCGCCGCCATCACCGTCACCGCCATCACCCTGGTGTCGTACACCGCCATGGCCGGCGTGGTCGGCGCCGGCGGCCTGGGCGACCTGGCCATCCGCTTCGGCTACCAGCGCTTCCAGACCGACGTCATGGTGGTCACCGTGGTGCTGTTGCTGGTACTGGTTCAAGTCCTGCAGAGCGTGGGCGACAAACTGGTGGTGCATTTTTCCCGTAAGTAACCCCAATGGGGTCGGCCCGGCCGACCCGTTCGGGGGCCGTCGCGGCCCTCACAAGGAGTGATTCATGAAGAAGCTGCTTGCTGTTGCTGCCGCTGTCGCGGCCTTCTCGGTCCATGCCGGTGACCTGACCGTCGCCGCCACCCCGGTGCCGCACGCCGAGATCCTCAACTTCGTCAAACCCCAGCTGGAAAAAGAGGGTGTGAACCTGAAGGTGAAGGAATTCACCGACTACATCCAGCCGAACGTGCAAGTGGCCGAAAAGCGCCTGGACGCCAACTTCTTCCAGCACCAGCCGTACCTGGATGAGTTCAACAAGGCCAAGGGCACCCACCTGGTCAGCGTGACCGGCGTGCACATCGAGCCGCTGGGCGTGTACTCGTCCAAGATCAAGAAGCTCGACGAGCTGCCGTCCGGCGCCACCGTGGTCATCCCCAACGACGCCACCAACGGCGGCCGCGCCCTGCTGCTGCTGGACAAGGCCGGGGTGATCAAGCTCAAGGACAACAGCAACATCCTGTCGACCGTGAAGGACGTTGCCCAGAACCCGAAGAACGTGAAGTTCCGCGAGCTGGAAGCGGCCACCATCCCGCGCGTGCTGACCCAGGTCGATATCGCCCTGATCAACACCAACTACGCGCTGGAAGCCAAGCTGAACCCGGAACAGGACGCGCTGGCCATCGAAGGCAGCGACTCGCCTTACGTCAACATCCTGGTTGCCCGCCCAGACAACAAGGACTCCGAAGACATGAAGAAACTGGCAGCAGCGCTGCACTCGCCTGAGGTGAAGCAGTTCATCACCGAGAAGTACAAGGGCGCTGTGGTACCGGCGTTCTAAGGCTTAGCATTTCGTTGCGCCCATCGCCGGCAAGCCGGCTCCCACAGGCACGTGTGGGAGCCGGCTTGCCGGCGATGCTTTTTGCGGCTTGCATCAATCGCGCTTGACCAGCCCCGGCAACTGCGCCACCAGCTTCTGGTTGTTGAACGGCGCGCGAATGAAGCCGCGCTGGCGCCCATCCGGCCCCACGACGGCCAGGTTGCCGCTGTGATCCACGGTATACCCAGGCTTGCTGGTATCGGCCGGAATGAACGGAATGCTCAAGGCATTGGCGAGCTTCTGGGTATCCTCGATCGACCCCGCCACCCCCACGAAATCCTTGTCGAAGTAGCCCAGGTACTGCTTGAGCTGGTTGGGCGTATCGCGATTCGGGTCCACGCTCACCAGCACCACCTGCAGGCGGTCGACGGCTTCCTTGGGCAGCTCGCTCTTCACTTGGCGCAGCTGCGCCAGGGTGGTCGGGCAGATGTCCGGGCAGTAGGTGTAGCCGAAGAACAGCAGCGACCATTTGCCCTTGAGGTCGTCCAGCTTCACCGGCTGGCCGTCCTGGTTGGTCATGGTCACATCCGCCACCGTGCGGCTTTGCGGCAGCAGGATGATGCCGGCGTCGATCAGCTCGGCAGGGTTGGGCTGGTTGCGGCCATTGAGCACCTTGTTGACGGTCAGGCCCATGATCAAGGCGACCACGGCAACGAGGATGAAGACGGTTTTCTGGGTTCGGGTCATAAGCTCAGCAACAAGTAGTGGTCAACGAGCAACGCGATGAACAGCGCGAACAGGTAGCCGATAGAGTACTTGAAGGTGCCGATCGCCGCGTGCGGCCGGCTGCCACGGTACAACACCCAGGCCCATTGCAGGAAGCGCAGGCCCAGGGCGAGGGCGCAGGCCAGGTACAGCGGGCCGCTCATGTGGATGGCATAGGGCAGCAGCGTCACGGCCAGCAGAATCAGGCTGTACAGCAGGATATGCAGCTTGGTGTAGCGCTCGCCGTGGGTCACCGGCAACATCGGGATATCGGCCTTGGCGTACTCCGCCTTGCGGTGGATGGCCAGGGCCCAGAAGTGCGGGGGCGTCCAGGCGAAGATGATCAGCACCAGCAGCAACGGCTCGGCACTGATGTGGCCGCTCACCGCCACCCAGCCGAGCAGCGGCGGAGCTGCCCCGGCCAGGCCGCCGATGACGATGTTCTGCGGCGTGGCGCGCTTGAGAAAGCCGGTATAGAGCACCGCATAGCCGAGCAGCGAGGCCAGGGTGAGCCAGGCGGTGAGGGCATTGGTGAACACCAGCAGCAGGGTCATGCCCAGCAGCGCCAGGGCCAGGGCGAACAGCAGCGCCGGCAGCGGCTCCACCCGGCCCTCGGCCAGCGGGCGTTTGTGGGTGCGCGCCATCAGCGCGTCGATACGCCGGTCCACCACATGGTTGACCACCGCCGCGCCGCCCGCGCACAGGCCGATGCCCAGGTTGCCGAACAGCAACACGTTCCAGCTCACCCCCGCGCGGGTGGCGAGCAGCATGCCCACCAGCGAGGTGATCAGCATCAGCACCACGACCTTGGGCTTGGTCAGTTCCAGGTAGTCGCGCCAGCCGGCACGCCGGGCACTCAGAAGCGTCGCCACGAGCCATTCCTCATGTGTTGGGAGACGGCCACGCCAGCGACCGGCCGCAGGCGCCAGCCCTGGCCGACGCCGACGCGCACCTTGTCGACCACGCGGATGCGGTAGTTGACCAGCACCATGCTCAGCAGCAGCAGTGCGCCGCCGGCGTTGTGCGCCACGGCCACCGCCAACGGCAGGTGCAGCAGCACGTTGCTGATGCCCAGCCCGACCTGCAGCGCCAAGGCGCCCAGCACCAGCCGCGACAGGCCCGGCAGGCCGCAGCGGTACAGCTTCCAGCTGAGCATCAGCAGCACCGCAGTGACCATCAGCGCACCCAGGCGGTGGCTGATATGGATGGCGGTACGTGCATCGCTGTCCAGTTGCCCGCCCAGGTAGTTGGGGCCCACGTGCTGAGTCAGGTGGAAGCCGTTGCTGAAGTCTGCCGCCGGCCACCACTGGCCATGGCAGGTGGGCAGGTCGATACAGGCGACCGCCGCGTAGTTGGCGCTGACCCAACCGCCCAGGGCGATCTGGCCGATCACCACCAACAGGGCCAGGGCGGCGATGCGGCGCAGGCTCAGGGGCAGTTTCGGCAAGGGCGCAAAGGCCCGGGATAGACGCAGGGATAACAGGAACAGCAAGCTCAGGGTGGTGAAGCCGCCAAGCAGGTGCGCGGTGACCACCTGCGGCCACAGCTTCAGCGTCACTGTCCACATGCCGAAGGCCGCCTGGGCCAGTACCACCCCCAGCAACAGCACCGGCAGGCGATAGGGTTGCCCCTCCCGGGCATGCCGGCGCAGCGCCTGGAAGGCCAGCAAGGCGATCACCACGGCCAGCGTGCCGGCGAAATAGCGGTGCACCATCTCGGCCCAGCCCTTGGCCGCTTCCACCGGGTGCTCGGGGAAGTTCAGCTCGGCGTGGGCCAGCTGGGCGTCGGTCTTGGGCACGCTGATGAAGCCGTAGCAACCTGGCCAGTCCGGGCAGCCGAGGCCCGCGTGGGTCAGGCGGGTGTAGGCCCCGAGCATGACGACCAGCAAGGCCAGCAGGGTGGCGAACACAGCAAGGCGAAATCCAGGTCTGGCCATGGCAGGCTCCTAGCCGATGTTGGACAGCTTGAGCAGGTGGCGCAGGTCGTCCAGCACATGCTTGCCGTTGACCTTGGCGTCGTAGCGCAGCACCAGGTTGCCGTGGGGGTCGACGATCCACAACTGCGAGCCGGGCTCGGCGACTTTCTGTGCATATCGCTGGGCGTCCATGGGGTAACGCTGCAGCTGCGGGTATTCACGCCCCAGCAGCGCCTGGTAGTCCGCGCTCAACGGCTGGGCAGCGGCCAGGGCATGGCTGGCCCGGCTGGCATCGCGGCCCAGGCCGACCTGGATCTGCCGGGCCAGGTACACCAGTTGCTGGCAGTCCGCGGCGCACCCGGCAGGTGCGCTGACCAGCAATTGCCAGCGCGCATCCTCGCCGGCGATGCCGATGTCGGCCCGGCTCTGGCCGTTGCCGATCATCGCGCCGTGGTAGCTGCGCCCGTCCGGCACCCAGAATTTGAGCTTGTACATGCTGGTGGCCAGGATCATCGGGCCAAGCACCACCAGGAGAATCAAAATCAGCTGCAAACGCCCGCGGGCCGTGGGTTTGCGACGTTCAGGCGGGTCCAGTGGAGTGGTGGCGGCGGCCATGGTTGTTCTCCTTTTTCCTGTTGTGCCAGCCGAAGTAGAGGTAGAGCAGCACCAGCGCCGTGGCCAGGGCAAACCACTGCACGGCATAGCCCAGGTGCTTTTCCGGGCCCAGGGCAACCACCGGCCAGTCCAGGCGGTAGCTGGCCGGGCCAGGCTCAAGGCGCAGTTCATGGGCAAAACCTTCGCGGTCCAGCTGCTGCCACAGCTGCTCAGGGTGAATGGCCGTCAGCAGGTGCGGCCACTGGCCGCCCTCCGGGTCCGGGCGCAGCTGGAAGGTATGGCCGGGCTCCACGTACACCGAGGCATCCAGGGCCAGCGCCTGGGCCGGGGTGTCGAAATGCACCGGCACGCGGCGGTCGGGCCATGCCAGCCAGCCGCGATTGACCAGCAGCCACAGGCCGCTGGGCTGATCGTGGAAGGGTTGCAGCAGCTCGACGCCGGCCTGGCCATCGCGCATGCGGTTGTCCAGCAGCAGGCTGTGCTCGGCATCAAAGCGCCCGTACAGGTGGACCCGGCGGAAGGCCGTGTCGTCGTTCTGCTGCAGCATGGCGGTGGCCAGCGGCGCGTCGGCACTGCGCTGGGCGTAGGTGTCGAGCAGCGCGCGCTTTTCATCGGCGCGGCCGAGTTGCCAGCAGCCCAGCGCAATCAACCCCGGGAGCAGCGCGAGCACCACCAGGGTCGGTATCCAGCCTGGGCGAAAGGGCCTCATCGCAGGCTCGCCAGGTCAATCGCTATACTTGTAGTCATCACTGCATCCCCCCGGAGTTGACGCCATGCTCAAGGCCGCGATTGTCCTGATGCTGTTGGCCACGGTTGCCAGCCTGTTCAGTGGCCTGGTGTTTCTGGTCAAGGACGATGAGAACTCCACCCGGCTGCTCAAGGCCCTGACCGTGCGTGTCACCCTGGCCAGCTTGACCATTGGCCTGGTGGCGTATGGATTCATCAGTGGGCAGCTGGTTTCTCACGCGCCTTTCTAGTCATGCATCTTGGGGCCGCTTCGCGGCCCATCGCGACACAAGGCCGCTCCTACAGCACATACACAAAGATGAACAACCCCACCCAGACCACGTCGACGAAGTGCCAATACCAGCTGGCGGCTTCGAAGCCGAAGTGTTTCTCCGGGTTGAAATGCCCGCGCAGGATGCGCACGAACATGACGATCAGGATGATCGTGCCCAAGGTCACGTGGGCACCGTGGAAGCCCGTGAGCATGAAGAACGTCGCGCCGTAGATCCCCGAACCCAGGGTCAGCCCCAGCTTTGTGTAGGCCTCGTGGTATTCGTAGGCCTGCAAGGTGATGAAGCTGATGCCCAGCAGGATGGTCAGCGCCATCCACAGCTTCAGCGCCCCACGATGGTCACGCCGCAGGGCGTGGTGGGCGATGGTGATGGTCACGCTCGAGCTGACCAGCAAGATGGTGTTGATCAGCGGCAGGTGCCAGGGGTTGATGACTTCCTTGGGCGGCGGGAACAGCTTGGGGTCCGGGGTGTGCAGCAGCGGCCAGGTGAATTCGAAGCTGGGCCAGAGCATGTGCGCAACGCCCTTGGCCCCCTCGCCGCCGAGCCAGGGCCCGGCCAGCACGCGCACGTAGAACAGCGCGCCGAAAAAGGCCATGAAGAACATCACCTCGGAGAAGATGAACCAGCTCATGCCCCAGCGGAACGAGCGGTCCAGCTGCGGGCTGTAGAGCCCCGCGCGGCTTTCCCTGACCACCGAGCCGAACCAGCCGAACAGCATGTAGGCCAGGAACAGCGCGCCGACGAAGAAGATCAGCGGCCCGTGGGAGTCGGGGTGGCCGGCCTTGAGGTCATTGAACCAGGTGCCCAGGCCGAACACCGTGATGAACATGCCGATGGTGGCGATGATCGGCCACTTGCTCTGCGCCGGAACATAGTAGTGCTCATGACTTGCCATTGCTGTTCTCCTTCCCTTAACGGGCGCTTTGGACGCCCTGGGCCGCGTTGTGGGCGACCGGCGGGTGGCGAGCGGTGATGTCGAACAAGGTGTAGGCCAGGGTCAGGTGCTTCACGCTGGCCGGCAGGTCGCGGTCGACGATGAAGCGCACCGGCATTTCGATGCGCTCACCCGGCTGCAGCACCTGCTGGGTAAAGCAGAAGCACTCGGTCTTGTGGAAATACGCCGCCGCCTCGGCCGGGGTGATGCTGGGGATGGCCTGGGCGCTCATGGGCCGATTGGTCGGGTTGTGGGCAACGAAGATCATCTGGTTGACCGCGCCCGGGTTGACCTCCAGCTGGTCGGCGGTGGAATAGAAATCCCAGACCATGTCGCTGGCGTTGGTGGACATGAACTGCACCCGCACCGAGCGCGTGGTGTCGCTGACCTGGCTGCCCTCGTACTGCCCGCCGGTCTTGCCGTTGATGCCGAAGGCCTTGCACATCACGTCGTAGATCGGCACCAGGGCGAAGCCGAAGGCGAACATCACCACGGTCAGCATCAGCAGGCGCAGCACCAGGCGTTTGAGCGGTTGGCCGTTCATGGGCGGTTACCTATTTCACTTCCGGCGGTGTCTGGAAGGTGTGGTAGGGCGCAGGCGAAGGGATCGACCACTCCAGGCCCTCGGCGCCATCCCAGGGCTTGGCCGGGGCCGGCGCGCCACCGCGGATGCACTTGATGACGATGAACAGGAAGAAGACCTGCGTGGCGCCGAAGATGAACGCGCCGATCGACGACACCATGTTGAAGTCGGCGAACTGCAGGTTGTAGTCGGGGATACGCCGCGGCATGCCGGCAAGGCCAACGAAATGCATGGGGAAGAAGGCCATGTTCATGCCGATGAACGACAGCCAGAAGTGCAGCTTGCCGAGGGTTTCGTCGTACATGTGGCCGGTCCATTTCGGCAGCCAGAAGTAGGCCGAGGCGAAGATGCCGAAAATCGCCCCCGGCACCAGCACATAGTGGAAGTGCGCCACCACGAAGTAGGTGTCGTGGTACTGGAAGTCGGCCGGGGCGATGGCCAGCATCAGCCCGGAGAAGCCGCCGATGGTGAACAGGATGACGAAGGCGATGGCGAACAGCATCGGCGTCTCGAAGGTCAGCGAGCCCTCCCACATGGTGCTGACCCAGTTGAACACCTTCACCCCGGTGGGCACGGCGATCAGCATGGTGGCGTACATGAAGAACAGCTCGCCGACCACCGGGATGCCGACCACGAACATGTGGTGGGCCCAGACGATGAACGACAGGAAGGCGATCGCGCCGGTGGCGTAGACCATCGAGGTGTAGCCGAACAGCGGCTTGCGCGAGAACGCCGGGATGATCGAGCTGACCGCGCCGAACGCCGGCAGGATCATGATGTACACCTCGGGGTGGCCGAAGAACCAGAACACGTGCTGGAACAGGACCGGGTCGCCGCCGCCGGCGGCGCTGAAGAAGCTGGTGCCGAAGTGGATGTCCATCAGCATCATGGTCACCACCCCGGCCAGCACCGGCATCACCGCAATCAGCAGGAACGCGGTGATCAGCCAGGTCCAGACGAACAGCGGCATTTTCATCAAGGTCATGCCGGGTGCGCGCAGGTTGAGGATGGTGGCGATCACGTTGATCGCGCCCATGATCGAGCTGATGCCCATCAGGTGGATGGCGAAGATGAAGAAGGTCACGCTGGCCGGGGCGTAGGTGGTCGACAGCGGGGCGTAGAAGGTCCAGCCGAAGTTGGGCCCGCCGCCGGGGCTGAACAGCGTCGAGACCAGCAGCAGGAACGCCGCCGGCAGCAGCCAGAAGCTGAAGTTGTTCATCCGTGGCAGGGCCATGTCCGGCGCCCCGATCATCAGCGGGATCATCCAGTTGGCCAGGCCGACGAAGGCCGGCATCACCGCGCCGAACACCATGATCAGGCCGTGCATGGTGGTCATCTGGTTGAAGAACGCCGGCTCCACGATCTGCAGCCCGGGCTGGAACAGCTCGGCGCGGATGACCATGGCGAACGAGCCGCCGAGCAGGAACATCATGAAGCTGAACCACAGGTACATCGTGCCGATGTCCTTGTGGTTGGTGGTCAGCACCCAGCGCATCAGGCCCTTGGCGGGGCCGTGCGCGTGGTCATGGCCGTGGGCGTGGTCGTCGATCACTGCACTCATGTCCTGTCTCCTGCAATCCACTGACTGCGGCGAATGGCCCGGCTCATTTCGCTTCTGCCTGCTTGAGCGCCAGCACGTCCTTCGGCGTGACCATGTCACCCTTGTTGTTGCCCCAGGCGTTGCGCTCGTAAGTGACCACGGCGGCGATGTCGACTTCCGAGAGCTGCTTGCCGAACGCCGCCATGGCCGTGCCCGGGCGGCCATGGAAGACCACGCTCAGGTGTTCTTCCTTAGGCCCCGTGGCCACCTTCGAGCCCTTGAGCGCCGGGAACATCGGCGGCAGGCCCTGGCCTTCGGCCTGGTGACAGGCCACGCAGGTGGTGTGGTAGATCTTGTCGCCACGCTCGACCAGCTCCTGCAGCGTCCATTCCTTGCTGGTCAGCTCCTTGAGCTTGGCCGCCTCGGCCTTGCGCTCGCCGAGCCAGGTGTCGTAGTCGGCCTTGGACTTGACCTCGACCACCACCGGCATGAAGCCGTGGTCCTTGCCGCACAGCTCGGTGCACTGGCCGCGGTAGATGCCGGGCTTGTCGATGCGCGCCCAGGCTTCGTTGACGAAGCCTGGGATGGCGTCACGCTTGACCGCGAACGCCGGCACCCACCAGGAATGGATCACGTCGGCGGCGGTCACCAGAAAGCGCACCTTGGCGCCGACCGGCAGCACCAGGGGCTGGTCGACCTCGAGCAGGTAGTGCTCGTCCTTGGGGGCCTTGTTGTGGATCTGCTCGGTGGGGGTGGCCAGGTTGCTGAAGAACTCGACGTCCTGGCCCAGGTATTTGTAGTGCCACTTCCACTGGTAGCCGGTGACCTGGATGTCGATGTCCGACTCGCTGGCGTCGTAGATGTCGATCAGGGTCTTGGTGGCGGGGATGGCCATGGCCACCAGAATCAGGAACGGGACAACGGTCCAGAGGATTTCCACCCAGGTATGCTCGTGGAAATGCGCCGCCTGCTGGCCGGTGGAACGCCGGTGCAGGACCATCGACCAGAACATCGCGCCGAACACCACGATGCCGATGATCACGCAGATCCAGAAGATGGTCATGTGCAGGTCGAACACGGCGTTGGAGACTTCCGTCGCCCCTGGCGCCATGTTCACGGTCCAGGCGGCGTTGGCCTGACCGAAAACCGACCACAACAGAAGGCCCATCCAGACATGTGGATGTCGCATCATTGCGGGTTCCCCTTTTAATTCTTGTTGTCCCGAAGGCATGGCCTGCGGCAAGCGGGAACGGCGGTCAAGACTGCCTGGCTTCGACGACCGAGCCCCTGCGAAAGCAGACGGGCCTCATCAACGAATCACGTTCAACCCGAGTATAGACACCGACCAATGGCACGCAACGCGAGGGGCGTAATGAACTGCACGAAATCGTGAAATGGCACGCAACGCGCGTGCTAGAGAGGGTCTGGCATAATGGTGGCACTTGGTTATACCCAACAGCGCACACGTTTGCGAGATTTATAACAAATGAGTCTTAGGTATTCGGTATACCGAGCTAATTTAGTGTCTTCCGTTTGAAACGTCTTGTCCCTGGAGTTGTCATGAACATCGCTGCTGTACGCGAGCAGATTAGCCAAGCCCACGATCACGAAGGCCGGACCGGCCAACTGAAAGAGCGTCTCGAGCTGCAACTGCCCCACCTGCACCCCTCGATCCAACTGCCTGAGCAGGACGCCCAGGGTACTTTGGCGCGCTTCGTCAGCGCTTACATCGACCAGGTTCCAGAACTGCTCGAGGCCGCCCACGAGGTAGCCCGCGAGGCTGGCATCGAGTCGCAGATCAAGCCGGTGCTGAAAATTGCCGAGGCTTATTTCCTGCAGCCGCCGAGCATGATGCAGGGCCATGTGGGCCTGGATTGCCTGCTGGATGAAGCCTACCTCGCCCATCGCCTGGTGGAGGAGGTGAACGACCTGTACATCCGCCACTTCCAGCAGCCGCTGATCCCCTTCGATACCACCCTGGCCAACCTGATCGCTCACCAGCTGATCGGCGAGACCTTCGCCAACCAGCTCGATGAGGTGGTGCACCATTCGGTGGACGAGATGCTCGATGACGAGAGTTTCGCCGCCGAGTCGGTGGAGGCCTACCGCGAGGCCCTGTGCAGCCCGCAAACCGGCGCAGCCTGGAAGCGCTGGCCGTGCCTGTCGCGCCAGCTCGGCGTGGAGCTGGGCCAACCCGCCTGACCGCTTCCCCGCCGCTCGCCTGCGGGCGGCGGGGCGCCGCGCGGTAATAGCACTTTCGAATCAGTGGCCAATAGTGGCAAAATGCCTCATACCCTGATTCGAGGCATGGATGCTTACGTCTTCGCGCTTTTCCTTGCGCCAAATGCTGTTCGGCCTTTCGCTGATACTGATCGCACTGCTCGACCCGATCGGCCTGGCCAGCTCCACCGATGAGGCTTCATCGCGCTGGCTGAACCGCTTGCTGGCGAACTGGTACGCCGATGCGGGGCAGCGCCAGGTCGTGGTGGTGCTGATCGACGACGAGTACCTGCAACAGAACGACACCTTCTGGCCGCTGCCCTATGCCGAGCAGAGCCGGCTGTTCAAACGCCTGCTGGCCTACCAGCCCGGGGCCGTGTTCATCGACCTGCTCTACAGCCACGACCATTCCCAGGCCACCCCCGGCCAGGCGCCGCGCGTGCAGAGCCAGGCGCTGGCCAACGTCTTCGAACGCTACTGGCAGCAAGGCATCCCGCTGATCGTGGCGAATACCGGCGTCGAGCGCGGGGCCCAGGGCGGGGTCAACACGTTGCCCAGCCTGGCCCAGGTCAGCACGCCGGCGCTGGTCAGCTGGAGCGGGTTCGGCAGCCAGTATCCGCTTGCCGTCAACACCGACCTGGGCGCCATGGAAACCCCGGCGCTGGTGATGTACCGCCAGTACTGCCACCTGCATGGCTGCCCCGAGCTGCCCGCCGACGCCCAGGCGGCAGCCCTTCGCCCGCCCATGGCGGTGCAGTGGGGCGTGCACCAGTCGCCGCTGCAGGCGCAGGTGTCGGACATCAGCGACTGCAAGGTGCCTGGCCTGTTCGATCAACTGCTGCAGGCGCTGTTCTGGAAACTGGGCAGCAACGCCCAGGCCAACTGTGCCTACAACCTGACCCTCAATGCCCGCGACCTCGAGGTGACCGACCCCGATGAGCAAGCCCTGCTCAGGCAACTGCTGCAGGGCAAGCAAGTACTGGTCGGCGCGCGCATCGCCGGTACCGGCGACGTCACCCAATCGCCCCTGCACGGCAAGGTGCCGGGGGTGTACCTGCATGCCATGGCGCTGGACAACCTGATCAACTGGGGCATGGGCTACTACCGCGCCACACCCAGCCTGCCCGGCAGCGTTTCGGTGGATGTCCTGGACGTTATCGAACTGGCCTTGCTGGGCCTGCTCACCTACCTCAAAGGCACGCTCGATGCGCCCCTGCTGGCCGGCAACGGCCGGCACGCCCGCCTGCGGCTCCGGCCACTGACCGCCTGGGCCCTGGTCGTCGTGCTGCTCGGCAGCCTGAGCGCCGGCCTGTGGCTCAACAACTTCACCCCCGCCAACGTGCTCGGCCTGTTGCTGCTGTCGATGACGCTGTTCAGCCAGCGCATCCAGGCCGCGATCGAAAGCGATGTGCCCGGCCGTTCGATTTTCTCCAGCCAAGGAACCCAGCGATGAGCAAGACCTTCCTATTCCTGTTTTCCCTGTTGTTCAGCCACAGCCTGCTCGCCGCCGGCCCCATGGTCGATGCCTTCCTCCAGGACCCGGTGCCGGTGCTCGATGACCAGGGCAAGTCGCTGCGCGACATCGCCCGCGCCAGCCTGCCCAAGCAGGCGCTGCCGGTGCTGCAGTACAACAAGGAGCTGGACCTGGTGCAGGTCGACCTGGGGAGTGAAAAAGTCTGGCTGGACCCAATGACCGTGCGCGTCAACCCGCCGCTGAACGTGGTCAAGCTGCCCTGCCAGAAACTCTCCAGCAGCCTTGCCGAGGATCACCAGAACAACTCCACCATCGGCTTCGGCGCCGGGTGTGCCAAATGAAGGGCATCAAGCGCATCGCCGCCGTGCTTGGCGCCGCCACCCTGGCCCAACTGGCCGGCTGCCAGACGCTCAATGGCGCCAATGATGCCTTCCAGAACCTGGTCGGCCCCTCGACCCAGTCGCGCCTGCAGGGCCGCTACCTGGACCAGCCCGAAGTTCATCAGTACTACCGCCTGGACCCACAGCATGCCGGCCAGCTGCGCCTGAGCTTCGATGGCCGCACATTGCCTGCAGACGAAATCCGCCAGCAGAACCTGGTGCAGATCCCCGAGCTTCAGGCCTACCTGCAACGCATCGTCGTGCGCCTGGCCAAGGGCTGGCCGGGCGAAGCGCCAGCGTTGCAGGTGCGTATCGTCGACAGCTACGCCTTCGGCCCCTCGGCAGACCCTTACGGCAACGTGTTCGTGCCCCTGGGCATGCTCGACAACGTCGAGAGCGAGGACGAGATCGCCGCCATGCTCGGCCACGAGATGAGCCATGTGCTGCTGCGCCATCACGACCGCCTGGCGGCGTTCCAGCAGCAGAAAGAGCTGGTGACCAACATCGCCAGCACCGTGGTGATCGCCGCCGTGGTCAAGAACACCGGCAGAAACAGCGCCACCGGCCAGTTCTTCAGCAAAGACCCGCAAGCCACGCAGAAGACCATCGGCAACACCGTGCTCTATACCGCGCTGGCCAACAGCTTCTCCGACAACGTCTGGAGCACGGCCTGGGGCCGTACCCAGGAAGACCAGGCCGACCTCTTGGGCGCCGACCTGATGGTGCGGGCCGGCTATGCACCGCGCGCCTCCAGCGTGAGTCTGCAGCGGCTGAACGATTTCCAGGGCAAGCAGAAGCCGCTGCTGAGCAGCTTCCTGCAAGAGCGCCAGCTGGCCGTGACCGAGTCGCTCAAGCAGTTCGACATCAACCGCACCACCCGCGAGATCCAGACCTTGCTCAACCAGGGCGTGGGTACCGCCCTGGCCTCCACGGGCCAGTACTTCAACCGCTCGCACATGTCGCCCGTGCAACGCGACGAGGAGCTGCGCCAGTACCTGCAACGCGAGTACAAGCAGCAGTCGCGGGCACGCGTGGACCGCCGCAGCTGGCCGCAGGTGCGCGACAGCGCCGCCGTGCAGCGCGCGTTGCAGGGCTACCGGGACGCCTATGCGGCCACTACTGCGCTCGATCAGAAAAAAATCCCCGAGGCCTCGACCTTCGTCACCCGCGCCCTGGCCTCGCCGGTTGCCGACCAGCCAGGCATCCGCCGCGCCGCCTTCAGCCTGCACATGGCCCAGGGCAAGAGCCGCGAGGCGCTGGCCGATCTGCAATCGATCCGCGACTGGACCCTGGCCAGCCCCTCGATCTACGACCTGATGATTGGCCACCACCTGCGCAACGGCGACCCGCAAGCTGCGCTGGCGATGATCGACAAGGCCGAGCGCACCCTGGGTTCGGAGGAGCTGTTCATCACCGAAAAGCTCATGGCCAACCGGCAGCTCAAGGCCGGCAACGAGGTGCAGGAGGTACTGCGCAAGTGCGAGCAGTACCCAAGCCGCAAGGAAGGCTGCCGCAAGCTGGTGCCGAAATCGGCGTGATGCCAGTCAGTGCTCGGGGACGGCGCGCAAGCGCCCCTCGACCCTGCGCTTGAGGCCCCGTGGCTCGATGATCAGGCGCGAGCCACAGTGGCGCTGGGTGCGCGCCCAGTCTTCCAGCAGCTCCATCACCGAGTGGTCGATGTAGCGCAGGTGAGTCATCGGCACATGCAGCTGGGTGCCCGCCGGTACGCTTTCCAGTACCTGCGTCAGCGCCGGCACCTTGAGGAAGGTGGCCGCACCGCCCAGGCGCAGCGCCATATGCCCCGGCTGCTCCAGGGCCACCAGGCTGATCTTCAGCCGCGCCGCCTTGAAGGCCAGTTTCAGCAAGGTCAGCCCGAAGCCCACCAGCACACCGGTGAGCAGGTCGGTGAAGATGATCGCCAGCGCCGTTGCCGCGTAGGTGAACATCGGCATCCGCCCGTAGCGGCCCAACCCGCGCAAGGCCTTCACATCCACCAGCTTGATGCCCGTGTACACCAGCACACCGGCCAGGCTGGCCACCGGTATCTGCTGCAGCACGCTGCTGAGCACCACCACGAAGGCCAGCAGCCACAGGCCATGCAGGATGGCCGAAGCGCGGGTCTGGGCGCCGGCCTGGACATTCGCCGAGCTGCGCACGATCACCCCGGTCATCGGCAGCGCACCCAGCACCCCGCAGAGCATGTTGCCGATGCCCTGGGCCGACAGCTCACGGTCGAAGTCCGAACGCTGGCCGCTGTGCATGCGGTCTACCGCTGCGGCCGAGAGCAGCGTCTCGGCACTGGCGATGAAGGCCAGGGCGAAGGCCGCCACCAGCAAGGTGGGGTCGGCGAGTTTGAGCAGGTCGCCAGGGCGCAGCCAGTCGATAGCTTGCGACAAGTCGGCTGGCACCTGCACGCGGTTGACCGGCAGCGCCAGCCACAGGCTGACCGCCGTCATCGCCGCCACCCCCAGCAGGGCGCCGGGGATGAAGCGCAGCTTCTGCGGGCGCAAGCGCTCCCAGCCCCACATCAGGGCGATGGTGCCCAGGCCCAGCGCGCCGGCTTGCCAGCCCGCGCCTGCGCTTTCGATCGGCAGGGCATCGGCGACGGTCGCCGGAAACGCCAGCAGGTTCTGCAGGCCCGAGGGCTGCGGCGTGGTGTCGAACATCACATGCACCTGTGACAGCACGATCAGCACGCCAATGCCGGCCAGCATGCCGTACACCACCGCCGGCGCCGTGACGCGGAACCAGCAGCCCAGGCGCAGGCGCCCGGCCAGCAATTGCAACAGCCCGGCCAGCAGCAGGATCGGCCCGAGCATGGCCATGCCATGCTGGCGCACCAGCTCGAACACCAGCACGGCCAGGCCCGCCGCGGGGCCGCTGACCTGCAGCGGCGAGCCGGCCAGAAAGCCCACCACGATGCCACCGATGATGCCGGTGATCAGGCCCTTGGCCGGCGGCATGCCCGAGGCGATGGCAATGCCCATGCACAACGGCAGGGCCACCAGAAACACCACCACCGAGGCCAGCAACTCACGCGGCAGGGCCGCTTTCAACTGTGTCATGTTCACTGTGTTTCTCCTTTCTCAATCGCACGGCCATTCCTCTGGCCGTGGGCACGTTGGCCCCTGACGAACGCGCAGGCGCGGGCCGCCAGCGGGTTTGCCGGCAGGGCAGTCAGGGAATTCAAGGCAGCCGAAGGCCGCGCCACACCCTGGTGGGTGCAGCCGGCTATCAAGGTTCTAGCGTTGGATGGGTCGCTTAGTAGCGGCCTCTCGGCGTGGCGCAGGGTACCGGTTCGCCGGCAGCCAGGGGCAGGAAGCTGTCGCTGAGGGCGTCGTAGGCTTCGATCTTGCTGGTTTCGATGTCGTACACCCAGCCGTGGATGTACAGCTCGCCCGCCGCCAGGCGCGATGCCACGGACGGGTGGGTGCGCAGGTGGTGCAGCTGGGCGATGACGTTTTCCTTGGTCAGCACCTGCATGGTTTCGTGCTCGCTGCCGCAGGAGCAGTTGTTCTCGACCACGGTGCGCGCCACTTCGGCATGCCGCAGCCAGGCGGAAACGGTCGGCATCTTGGCCAGCGACTGCGGGTTGAGTACCGCGCGCATGGCGCCACAGTCGGAGTGGCCGCAGATGATGATGTGGTGAACCTTCAGCGCCGAGACGGCGTATTCGATGGCGCTGGAAACACCGCCGTTCATCTGGCCATAGGGCGGTACCACGTTACCGACGTTACGGGTCACGAACAGGTCGCCTGGCGAGCTCTGGGTGATCAGCTCGGGGACGATGCGCGAGTCGGCACAGGTGATGAACATGGCGCGCGGGGTTTGCGCGGTGGCGAGCTTCTTGAACAGCTCTTGTTGCTCGGGAAAGACGTCATGGTGAAAACGCAGGAAGCCGTCGACGATGTGCTTCAGGGCGGCATCGGCGCTTTCCGCCGGAGCCTGCGGAATGACCTTGGATGGGTCCTTGACGGGCATGATTCATCCTCTTGACGGTGTTGTGGTAAATCCAGTTTACCGGTGAAAGATTCTGGCTATGCAGGGTTTTAGATGACACGCACGAGCCATAGATCACAGTCTTCGTGGACTGGTTTCCTACGCTAGCGGGGAAAACTTAACTGAAACTTAATTCGAAGGCTCTAGAACAGGCGTTCCAGAAGGAAAAGGCGGGAGCTGAATAATAGCAAAAAAGCATCAGCTGCCAAGACCCTCGAATGGAATTATGTGCTTGGATTAGCCAGGCTGAGGATCAGAACAGCGCCATCTGCCCACCCGGCGGGCAGAATGCCGAGCAGTCCAGCGCCTGCGCCTCGCGCCCGGCGAATTCCAGCCGCCGCATGGCCTTGGCAAAGCGTTGCGTCAGCAGTTCGGCGAACACACCTTCCCCGCGCATCCGCGAGCCGAACCGGCTGTCGTAAAGCTCGCCACCACGGCTCTGCCGGATGAGGCTGAGCACATGGGCTGCACGCTGGGGGTAGTGGTCCTGCAGCCATTGCTCGAACAGCGGCGCCACCTCCAGCGGCAGGCGCAGCATCATGTAGGCCGCGCTTTGCGCGCCAGCCTCCTTGGCGGCCTCGAGCAGGCGTTCCAGCTCGCTGTCGTTGATCATCGGAATCATCGGCGAGCACAGCACCCCCACCGGCACCCCCGCCTCGCGCAGCACCCGAATCGCCCGCAGCCTGGCCTTGGGCGATGCCGCGCGCGGTTCGAGCACGCGCTTGAGGTCGTCATCCAGGGTGGTCAGGCTGATCATCACCCGCGCCAGGCGCTGGCGCGCCATCTCGGCCAGCAGATCGAGGTCGCGCAGTACCAGCGAGCCCTTGGTGACGATGGTTACCGGATGGCGAAAGCGCAGCAGCACCTCCAGCAGGCGCCGGCTCAGTTGCTGCTCGCGCTCGATCGGCTGGTAGGGGTCGGTATTGGCGCCCAGGTTGATCGGCGCGCAGACGTAGCCCGGCTTGCTCAACTGTTGCGCGAGCACCTCGGCGGCGTTGGTCTTGGCGATCAGCTTGGTTTCGAAGTCCAGCCCCGGGGAAAGGTCCCAATAGGCATGGGAAGGGCGGGCGTAGCAGTAGATGCAGCCATGCTCGCAGCCCCGGTAGGGGTTGATCGAGCGGTCGAAGGGCAGGTCGGGCGAGGTATTGCGGGCGATGATGGTCTTGGCGGTTTCGATGCGTACCTCGGTGCCCTGGGTGAAGGGCACTTCCTGGTACCAGCCGTCATCCTCCACCACCGAATGGCTCGGGGCGAAGCGGTTGTGCGGGTTGTGTGCCGTGCCACGGCCTTTCTGCGGTACTGGAGGCATCATTGCTCACCCCGATACTGTACCTATATACAGTATCGCGGCGAGCAGGATTGTTCCAGCGCCTCTGGTCAGCCAGGCAGCTTTCAGTCGGCCGGTTTCTTCAGCTTCGGATTAGGGAAGAACTGCACCGTCTGCACCTTGGCGGGGGCGGCCTTGGGCGCGAGGTGGTTGACCCGGGTACCCAGCTCCTTGGGAACCGACAGGCCCTGTTCGTTGAGGGTGTCGGTGAAGCCGCAGGCCACGCATTCGCGGTGCGGCACACCGTCCTCGTTCCACATCATCAGCTTGTCCGGCTCGCTGCACGCCGGGCATACGGCCCCGGCGATGAAGCGCTTCTTGGTCTTGTTCACGACTACCTCGCTCATGCCGCCGCGTCCTCGCTCAGGCCGCTGTGGCGCAACAGTGCATCGATGGAAGGCGCGCGGCCACGGAAGTCGACGAACAGCACCATCGGCTCGCGCGAACCGCCACGGGCCAGGATCGCCTCGCGGAAGGCGCGGCCGGTTTCAGCGTTGAGCACACCTTCTTCCTCGAAGCGCGAGAAAGCATCGGCCGACAGCACTTCGGCCCACTTGTAGCTGTAGTAGCCCGCGGCGTAACCGCCGGCAAAGATGTGCGCAAAGCTGTTGGGGAAGCGGTTGTACGCCGGCGGGCGCATGACCGACACCTCGTCGCGCACCCCTTCGAGCACCTGCAGCACGCTGCGCCCGTCGCCGTGGCTGGCGTGCAGCTCGAAGTCGAACAGCGAGAACTCCAGCTGGCGCACCATCATCATGCCCGACTGGAAGTTCTTCGCCGCCAGCATCTTGTCCAGCAGGTCCTGGGGCAGGGCGGCGCCGGTCTCGTAGTGGCCGGAAATCAGCGCCAGGCCTTGCGGCTCCCAGCACCAGTTTTCCATGAACTGGCTCGGCAGCTCGACGGCATCCCAGGCCACGCCGTTGATGCCGGAAACGCCGGCATGCTCGATGCGGGTGAGCAGGTGGTGCAGGCCGTGGCCGAACTCGTGGAACAGGGTGGTGACTTCATCGTGGGTCAGCAGCGCTGGCTTGCCGGGCGCGGCCGGGGTGAAGTTGCACACCAGGTTGGCCACCGGGCTCTGCAGCGCGCCTTCGGCGGTGCGGCGACGGTCGCGGGCGCCGTCCATCCAGGCGCCGCCACGCTTGTTGGCGCGGGCATAGAGGTCGAAGAAGAAGCGCCCGACATGCTGGCCGTTTTCCTTGATCTCGAACAGGCGCACGTCCGGGTGCCAGCTGTCGAAGCCCTTGAGTTCGGCGATTTCGATGCCGTACAGGCGCTGGACGATGTTGAACAGGCCAGACAGCACCTTGTCGATCGGGAAGTAGGCGCGCAGGGCTTCCTGCGAGACGCTGTAGCGCTGCTCGCGCAGTTTTTCGCCAAAGTAGCCGGCGTCCCAGCTGGCCAGCTCGGCGCAGCCTTGCTCGGCGGCATAAGCCTTGAGCTGCGCCAGGTCCTGGGCGGCAAAGGGCTTGGAACGCTTGGCCAGGTCACGCAGGAAGCTCAGCACCTGGTCGCTGGACTCGGCCATCTTGGTGGCCAGGCTCAGTTCGGCGTAGTTCGGGTAGCCCAGCAGCTCGGCCAGCTCCTGGCGCAGGTCGAGGATCTCGCGCATCACCGGGCCATTGTCGAACTGGCCGGCATTCGGGCCCTGGTCGGAGGCGCGGGTGCAGTAGGCGGCGTACAGCTCTTCACGCAGGGCGCGGTCGCTGGCGTAGGTCATCACCGCGTAGTAGCTGGGGAACTCCAGGGTGATCAGCCAGCCGTCGAGGCCCTTGGCCTGGGCGGCGGCGGCCATCTGCGCCTTGGCCGAATCGGTCAGGCCGGCGAGGGCGGCTTCGTCGGTGACGTGCTTGCTCCAGGCCTGGGTGGCGTCGAGCAGCTGGTTGGAGAAGCGGCTGCCCAGTTCGCTGAGCTTGCTCTGCACTTCGGCGTAGCGCTGCTGCTTGTCGGCCGGCAGGTCGATACCCGACAGGCGGAAGTCACGCAGGGCATGCTCGAGAATGGTCTTCTGCGCCACGTCGAAGCCTTTGGCCTCGGGGCTGTTCACCAACGCCTGGTAGGCGTCGAACAGTGCGCGGTTCTGGCCAAGCTCGGTGGAGTAGGCGCTCAACGCCGGCAGGCACGACTCATAGGCCTCGCGCAGCTCGGGGCTGTTGCACACCGCATTGAGGTGGCTGACCGGGCTCCAGGCTGCGCCCAGGCGGTCGTTGAGTTCGTCCATGGCGAGCACCAGGCCGGCCCAGGTGGGCTGCTGGCCTTGCTTTTCGAGGATCTGGGCAATGGCCTTGCGGTTATCGGCCAGGATCTGTTCGATGGCCGGCAGCACGTGTTCGGCACGGATCGCCGAGAAGGGCGGCAGATCATAGGATTGCAGAAGCGGGTTGTTGGCACTCACGGTTTGGATACCTTGGCAGAAGAAACACTTCACCATCTTAATTACAATCGACGCCGACCGCAGCAGGCAGCCTGCCTATCGGCACAGATGAGAGACGCTATCATGGCCATCCGACGCTTCCAGCAACACACTCCGAAAGTTGCACCACGGGCCTTTGTCGACCGTTCGGCGGTGGTGCTGGGCGATGTGGAAATCGGCGAGGACAGCTCAGTGTGGCCGCTGACGGTAATCCGCGGCGACATGCACCGCATCCGCATTGGCGCGCGCACCAGCGTGCAGGACGGCAGCGTTCTGCACATCACCCATGCCGGGCCGTTCAACCCAGACGGCTTCGCGCTGATCATCGGCGACGAGGTGACCATCGGTCACAAAGTCATGCTGCATGGCTGTACCCTGGGCAGCCGCATCCTGGTGGGCATGGGCAGCACCATCATGGACGGCGCCATCGTCGAGGACGAGGTGATCATCGGTGCCGGCAGCCTGGTGCCGCCGGGCAAGCGCCTGGAAAGCGGCTACCTGTACGTGGGCAGCCCGGTGAAACAGGCCAGGGCGCTGACCGACAAGGAACGGGCGTTTTTCCCCTACAGCGCCAGCAATTACGTGAAGCTCAAGGACCAGCACCTGGCCGAAGGCTACGACCAACCTGAATGACTTGAGTGGACCCTCAGACATGCACCAGCAGAACATCCTTTTCGACCTCGACGGCACCCTGACCGACCCGCGCCTGGGCATCACCCGCTCGATCCAGTACGCCTTGGCCAAGCTGGGCATCGACGAGCCGGACCTGACGCGCCTCGAGCACTTCATCGGCCCACCCCTGCTGCAGGCGTTCATGCAGTACTACAGCTTCGACGAAGCCAAGGCGTGGGACGCGGTGAACTTCTACCGGGAACGTTTCCGCGTTACCGGCCTGTACGAGAACCTGGTGTTCGACGGCGTGCCCGAGCTGCTGCAGGCGCTCAATGGCCAGGGCCGCACCCTGTACATCGCCACTTCCAAGCCTTGGGAGTTCGCCCGCGAAATCGCCCGGCACTTTGCCTTCGACCATCACTTCAAGGTGATCTACGGCAGCGAGCTGGACGGTACGCGCACCCACAAGGTCGAGCTGATTCGTCACCTGCTCGACGAAGAAGGGCTGGATGCGGCGCAGACGCTGATGATCGGTGACCGCAAGCACGACCTGATCGGCGCCCGCAGCAATGGGCTGCAGGCGGTGGCGGTGGGGTACGGGTTCGGTAGCGAGGAAGAACTGAGGGCCGAGGAACCGGCCTTCCACTTTGCCACCGTGGCAGATATGCACCAGGCCTTCATCAAGGGTTGAGTCCATTGCGGCTGCTTTGCAGCCCATCGCCGGCAAGCCAGTTCCCACAGCCCCGGTGGGAGCTGGCTTGCCAGCGAATGGGCCGCAAAGCGGCCGCAAAATCTCACTGCCTCCCCACCAATCGCATCAACGCCGCCTTGCGTTCCTCAGCCGGCAACCGCCCCAATGCCTCAACCCGCTGATAGAACCGCGCCCAGTCCCCGCCAACCTCGCCAAACAGCGCCGCAAACGCCGGCACCCACTGGTCATACAACCCAAACGGCAACAGCTTGGCATTGCTCATGGGCCCATACATCCAGGCGTCATAGCGCTTGTCCCCAGCCCACTGTTCGTCACGCACCTGCCGGTACTCACGCCGTAACCGCTCGAACTCCGCCCGCTTGGCCGCACGCTTGTGCGCGTCATCCAGCGGCCCGGAATAAATCGCCTGCAGCCGATCACGGCTCGCCAACACCAGGCCAATGAACTGGTCCTGCTGCCCTGGCAGCTGGCTCTCGCTGGCCGCAAGCCCACGCGCTGCGCGCCATTGCCGCGTGCCTTCCTGCTCGACGAAGGTGGCGAACGACTCGTTGAACGCCGTGTCGTCCTGCAGGTAGAAGCGCTGGTGCGCCAGCTCATGGAAGATCAACGTGGCCAGGCGTTCGTCACCCCAGCCCAGCATCGTCGACAAGATCGGGTCATCGAACCAGCCAAGCGTCGAGTACGCCTCGACACCGCCCACATACACATCCATGCCGTCCTCGCGCATCAAGGCCGCCGCGCCTCGGGCCGCGCCCTTCTGGTAATAGCCGCGGTAGGCGACGCAGCCGGCAACCGGGAAGCAGTGGGTCACAGGTTGCAGGGACAGCTCGGGCGTGGCGAACACGTTCCACACCACGTAGGGGCGGCCCAGGTCGGCATACACCCGGTAACTGCGGTTATCCGGCAGTTTCAGGTGCTCGCTGGCGAACACCCTGGCCTGTTCGGCGTGCTGCAGCCGGGCCCGCAACTGCGCGCTGCTGGCCGGGTCGTCAATCACCTGCTGCACCGGTTGGCGTGCATGCAACAGCTGCCACTGCCCCTCGGCCAGCTGGCCGTAATAGCCCAGCGTGCTGCAACCGCCGAGCAGAAAAGCGCCCAGTACGGGAACCAAAGCGCTGAAAACGCGGTCGAGTGGCCCAGGGCCTGAGCGCTTCAAAAGAAAAAACCACACCATCTTGGGCTGTCCAGATCGCTCACGGCCGATGCGCTCCAAGACTATCCGCCACGGGGGAGTTTCGCCATGCGTGCATTGTTCGTCGCCGGTTCACTGTTGCTGGTCTCGGCCTGTTCGACCCTGCCCGACCCAGACCCGAACCAGGCCTGGATCGACCTGACCCCGCACGACAACACCTCACTACACGCGGTGCAGGTGGACGAACGCGACTGGGCCGACAACCGCTATTTCGAAGTGCAGCCCGGCAGCCACGAACTGACCGTGCGCTACCAGTTCCCGGTTACCCCGAGCAACATCGGCCCGGTCGACGAGCCCCTGTGGCGCGACTGCCAGCTCAACCTGACCTTCAAGGACTTCAACGCCGGCCAACGCTACGAGCTGCAAGCGGGCAGCATCGGCTTCCGGCCGTGGGTCAAGCTGTATGACCAGCAGCAGAAACTGCTCGGCCAGGGCATGCCGGCAGGCTGCCAACGCACCTGAACGGCGCAAACGGCGCTATGCTTGTAGCTTGTGAGTTGCAAGTGGAGTTTCACCATGCGCCAGCCCATGATGCTGATCGCCCTCAGTGCACTGGGGGCTTGCGCCAGCCCCTTGCCCCCCGTCGACCCCAAGCAGGCCTGGGTCGACCTCTACACCATGACCCCCGGCCGCGTGATCATGGCCGACCGCCTCGACGGCAAGCGCCTGGACGACGGGCGCTACTTCCAGGTGACGCCTGGCAAGCACGAATTGGTGGTGCGTTTCGATTATGAAATCTACGCCGGCGGCATGCTGACCTCGCCCAAAGACCGCACCTGCTACTTGACGGTACGCTTCGACGACTTCAAGGCCGGCGAACGCTATCGCCTGGAGGCCCGCGCCCCGGTGATGGAGCCGCAGGTGCTGCTGTACGACGCCAGCCGCAAGGTCCTGGTCAACGAGCCCAGCGACGTGTTCTGCATCCCATGAAGAAAGGGCCGCCAGGCGGCCCCCTCAGCTACCGGTCATTTTTCTGGTAGATGATTTTCTTGGTGCCGGCATCGCAGCTGCCAACGACCATGTTCTGGTCCTTGACCTCGTTGTTGGGCACGATCTCCAAGGTGTATGACGGCACGCCCTGGGCCTGGATCTTGGCTTCGATCTCGGCCTTCAGTTCCTCGCACGGTTTGACCGCCGCCAGTGCAGATGTGGCCAGCAGGGATGCCAGCACGGCGATTGCTACGCGAATCATGGAACGGCTCCTGGAAGGGCAGCATTGGCTGCCGACACCTTTTAGACTACAGGAAACCGCCCCCGTTGCGCCGCTCAGCCCACCAGCGTGGCGTCCAGGCTGATCTTGGCATTGAGCACCTTGGAGACCGGGCACCCGGCCTTGGCCTTGTTGGCGATTTCCACAAACTGCGCCTCGTTCGCCCCCGGCACCTTGGCCTTGAGAATCAGGTGCACGGCGGTGATGGCAAAGCCATCGGGCTGCTTGTCGAGGGTGACCTCGGCAATGGTGTCGATCCGCTCAGGGGTCAGCCCGGCCTCGCCGAGCATCATCGACAGCGCCATCGAGAAGCAGCCGGCATGGGCCGCGCCGATCAGTTCCTCCGGGTTGGTCCCGGGCGAGCCCTCGAACCGCGTGTTGAACCCATAGGGGTTCTGCTTGAGCGCGCCACTCTCCGTCGAGAGCAGGCCCTTGCCATCCTTAAGGCCACCTTGCCAGATCGCCGATGCTGTCTTTTTCATGCTGCCTCCTGGTCACTCGGTTACTTGCCTAAGGTTCAGAGGACAGCGCCCTACGGCAAGTTCAGCCCAATCTCGCTGCAGGCATTGAATACGCCGAATGTGCCCATACACAGATAAAAAGGCCTCAGGCCTTCCCCCTTCATGGAGGCTTCGATGACGACGCTGCGTGACCTGAAAATTTCCACCCTCGACCTGGTGCCGGTGCGCGCCGACGCGGGGCCTGCACAATCGCTGCGCAACTCCCTGGACCTGGCCCAGCACGCCGAGCGTCTCGGCTACCACCGCTTCTGGGTGGCCGAGCACCACAACATGGATGGCATCGCCAGTTCGGCCACCTCGGTGCTGATCGGTTACCTGGCCGGCGGCACCTCGACCATCCGCGTGGGTTCCGGCGGGGTCATGCTGCCCAACCACGCGCCACTGGTGATCGCCGAGCAGTTCGGCACCCTGGCCAGCCTGTACCCGGGGCGCATCGACCTGGGCCTGGGCCGAGCGCCCGGCTCCGACCAGATGACTGCCCGCGCCCTGCGCCGCGAGCGCTCGGGCAGCGCCGACGACTTCCCGGACGATGTCGAGGAGCTGTCACGCTACCTCGGCCCGCGCACCGATGATCAAAAAGTGATCGCCGTGCCCGGCCACGACACCGACGTGCCGATGTGGCTGCTCGGCTCCAGCCTGTTCAGTGCGCAATTGGCCGGCATGCGCGGCATGCCCTACGCCTTTGCCTCGCACTTCGCGCCGCGCTACATGCACGAGGCGATTCGCATCTACCGCGACCACTTCAAGCCTTCGACCACGCTGGACAAGCCTTACGTGATGCTGGGCATTCCGATGGTGGTGGCCGAAACCGACGAGAAGGCCGAATACCTGGCCACTTCGGTGTACCAGCGCATCCTTGCCCTGATTCGCGGGCAGAGCCTGATGCAGCGCCCGCCGGTGGCGAGCATGGACGGGCTGTGGCTGCCCCATGAGCGGGACGCGGTGGGTAGTTTCCTGGGCCTGGCAATGGTGGGTAGCCCACAGAAGGTGCGGGCCAAAGTTGAGGTGCTGCTGGAGCAGACCGGGGCGGATGAGCTGATCTTCACCTGCGACCTGTATGAGCATGCGGACCGGGTGCGGTCTTATGAGTTGCTGGCGCAGGCCTTGAAAGCCGAGTAAGCCGCAATCGCCGGCAAGCCGGCTCCCACGGGGTCATTGTGGGAGCCGGCTTGCCGGCGATCGGGCCAGCGCTCAATTGCGTCGATAGATGATTTCCTTGGTACCGGCTTCACAGCTACCAATCACCTTGCCAGCCCCTTTACCCTTCTCGGCGATCTCCAAGGTGTAGCCCTTCACCCCCTTGGCATCCAGCTTCGCCGCAAGCTCCGCCTTCAAATCCTCGCAAGGCTTGCCCGCCGCCAGCGCACCACCGGCCAGCACCATCAGACCTACTGCCAGAACCAACTTCTTCATCACTCGCTTTCCTTGTGCAGATGAAAATCGAAAAGGGCGCCGGCCGGGCGCCCCTTTGACTGTATTACGCCATCACGCCGGGCATTACCAGCCCGGCGCTGTTTCAGCTGTTGGCGATACGGAAGCCCACCTTGAGCGTGACCTGAAAATGCGCCGCCTTGCCGTCGCGGATATGGCCACGGGTATCGATCACCTCGAACCACTCCAGGTGCTTGATGCTCTTGCCGGCTTCGGCCAGGGCATTGTTGATCGCCTCTTCGATGCTGGTAGGCGAAGACCCCACCAGCTCGATCTTCTTGTAGGTGTGATGATCGGACATGAGCGCTCTCCTTGATTGACGGTGAGATTGAGCCTAGCAGCGCAGGCCTGGTTTACCTGCGAGCCGTCGCCCAGGGTGAAAGTTCGATCGCACTTTCGCCGCAGCGTGCAGTCGCAATCCTTACAGTCCATTCTGCAAAGGAGAGTCAACATGCACCGCAACTCGCTGCGTAAAACGTCCCTGGAAAGCATGGAAGCGGAGATCGAAAGCCTTCTGAAAAGCCTGGAAACCCTCAAGCATGACGCTTCGGAGGAATCCCAGAAGTCGGTGAAGGCTATCCGCAGCAACGCGGAAAGCGCGCTGAAACACTCGCGCAGCCTGCTCAGCGATGCCTACGAGGAAGTGAAGACCCGCACCCGCCAGACCGGCATCGCCACCCGCGACTACGCCCAGGAGCACCCCGTCACCACCGCCGGCGTGGCAATTGGCGCGCTGGGCCTGCTGGCCGCCTACCTGCTGTACCGCCGCAACTAACCCGCCTGCCGTTCCAGTTCACGGCGCAGCCACTGCGCCAACTGCTCGGCGCGCCCGTCCGCGGCGCGCCGTGGCACCCACAGCGCCAGCGCTGCGGGGGTCGGTGAAAACCCCCAGGGTGCGCACAACCTGCCTGCGCGCAAGTCGTCAGCCACCAGCGGCTGGGGCGCAATTGCGACGCCAAGGCCGGCTACCGCGGCTTCGAGCAAGTAGTACAAGTGCTCGAAAGCCTGGCCGTACTTCAGCTCAGCCACTTCCAAACCCTGTTCTTCAGCCCAGGTCGGCCATGCCTGCGGGCGCGAAGTGGTGTGCAGCAAACTCTCGCCGAGCAAGGCCTTGGCCGGGGCGCCACGCAAGCGTTCGAAGCCCGCGTAGTGGGGGCTGAGAACCGGCCCGATGCGCTCCTCGGCCAGCACATGCACCTGCATGTCTGCAGGCCAGGGCGGCTCGGCGTACACCAGCAGCGCATCCAGCCCTGGCCGTCGGGGGTCAAGGTCGCCTTCGCCCGCCGACAGGTGCAGGCGCAGCTCGGGCAAGTCGGCCTTGAGCCGGCCGAGCCTGGGGATGAACCAGCGCGCCAGCAGGCTGCCCGAGCACCCCAGCACGAACGGCGCCTCGCTGTTGTCGCGGCTCAACTCGGCACATACCCCGCGCAGCTTGTCGAATGCCTCGCCACTGGCATCGCGCAGCCGGGCGCCGGCATCTGTGAGTTTGATGCCGCGCCCGTCCTTGACGAACAGGGCCACGCCCAAGTGCGCCTCAAGCACCTTGATCTGCCGGCTCACCGCCCCATGGGTCACGTGCAGCACTTCGGCAGCCTGGCTGACGCTGTTGAGCCGGGCGGTGGCCTCGAAGGCCCGCAGGGCATTGAGGGGAGGGAGGTCTTGGGCCATTTACGTGTGAGTTTTCCTGACAGGTTTGCGCAATCTTATCGGTTTTCAGCCGGGCTTGCCGTGGTTAGAGTAAAGCCCATCACTCATTCATCACGCCCTGGAGCGACCCATGACCCAGACCCAATACCGCGCCGGCCCAGACGCCAACGGCCTGTTCGGCTCGTTCGGCGGCCGCTACGTGGCCGAAACCCTGATGCCGCTGGTGCTGGACCTGGCCCGCGAGTACGAAGCGGCCAAGGCCGACCCGAAATTCCTCGAAGAGCTGGCCTACTTCCAGCGCGACTACATCGGCCGCCCCAACCCGCTGTACTTCGCCGAGCGCCTGACCGAGCACTGCGGCGGCGCCAAGATCTTCTTCAAGCGTGAAGAGCTCAACCACACCGGCGCGCACAAGGTGAACAACTGCATCGGCCAGGTGCTGCTGGCCAAGCGCATGGGCAAGAAACGCCTGATCGCCGAAACCGGCGCCGGCATGCACGGCGTGGCCACCGCCACCGTTGCGGCGCGCTTCGGCCTGCCCTGCGTGATCTACATGGGCGCCACCGACATCGAGCGCCAGCAGGCCAACGTGTTCCGCATGAAGCTGCTGGGCGCCGAGATCGTGCCGGTCACCGCCGGTACCGGCACCTTGAAGGACGCCATGAACGAGGCCCTGCGCGACTGGGTCACCAACGTCGACGACACCTTCTACCTGATCGGCACCGTTGCCGGCCCGCACCCGTACCCGGCCATGGTCCGCGACTTCCAGTCGATCATCGGCAAGGAAACCCGCGCCCAGCTGCAAGAAAAGGAAGGCCGCCTGCCTGACAGCCTGATCGCCTGCGTGGGCGGTGGCTCCAACGCCATGGGCCTGTTCCACGACTTCCTCGACGATGCCAGCGTGCAGATCATCGGCGTCGAAGCCGGCGGCCACGGGGTCGATACCGACAAGCACGCCGCCAGCCTCAATGGCGGGGTACCGGGCGTGCTGCACGGCAACCGCACCTACCTGCTGCAGGACGACGATGGCCAGATCACCGACGCCCACTCGATTTCCGCCGGCCTCGACTACCCAGGCATCGGCCCGGAGCACGCCTACCTGCACGAAGTGAAGCGCGTGGAATACGTCAGCATCACCGATGACGAAGCCCTCGACGCGTTCCATGCCACCTGCCGCCTGGAAGGCATCATCCCGGCCCTGGAAAGCTCCCACGCGCTGGCCGAAGCGATCAAGCGCGCGCCGCAGCTGCCCAAGGACCACCTGATGGTGATCTGCCTGTCCGGCCGCGGCGACAAAGACATGCAAACCGTGATGAACCACATGGCAGCCCAGGAGAAACAGGCATGAGCCGTCTTGAACAACGCTTCGCCGAGCTGAAGGCCGAAGGCCGCGCCGCCCTGGTCACCTTCGTCACCGCTGGCGACCCTGGCTACGACGCCTCGCTGCAGATCCTCAAGGGCCTGCCGGCGGCCGGTGCCGACGTGATCGAACTGGGCATGCCGTTCACCGACCCGATGGCCGATGGCGTGGCCATCCAGCTGGCCACCCTGCGCGCACTGGAAGCCGGCCAGACCCTGGCCAAGACCCTGCAGATGGTGCGTGAATTCCGCATCGGCAACCAGGCCACGCCCATCGTGCTGATGGGTTACTACAACCCGATCCACCGCTTTGGCGTGGACACGTTCGTCGCCGAGGCGAAGGAGGCCGGTGTCGATGGCCTGATCATCGTCGACCTGCCACCTGAGCATGACGCCGAACTGGCCGCCCCGGCCCAGGCCGCAGGCATCGATTTCATTCGCCTGACCACCCCGACCACCGACGATGCACGCCTGCCGCGCGTGCTGGAGCGCAGCTCCGGGTTCGTCTACTACGTGTCGGTGGCCGGTGTGACCGGTGCTGGCTCGGCAACCACCGAGCACGTGACCGAGGCGATTGCCCGCCTGCGCCGGCATACCGCTTTGCCGATCAGCGTGGGTTTCGGTATTCGCACGCCGGAGCAGGCCGCGGCAATCGCACGCCTGGCCGATGGTGTGGTGGTGGGCTCGGCGCTGGTCGACAAGATTGCCCAGGCCAAGGATGCCGACCAGGCCGTCGGCGATGTATTGACCCTGTGCTCGGCACTGGCTGAAGGGGTGCGCGGCGCTCGCCGCTGACCCGCGTCGCCTTCATCGCCGGCAAGCCGGCTCCCACAGGGTCAGTGCTGCACATGCCCACTGTGGGAGCCGGCTTGCCGGCGATAGGGCCAGCAAAACCAACCTATTACTCAAAGATCGACAGATCCAAGGGCCGCACGGCCCCCATCCAGATCGCATGATCGCGGTGGTCCGCCAACTCATCCCCGGTCAGCGGATGCAGAAACACCACCAACCCCTTCCGGTACAACGCCAACCACGGCAGCACCACCCCCACCACCTCCGGCCCGAACGCCAGCTGGCAGCTCCAGTCCGGGTGCGGCCCGACCGGTTTCTGGTGCATGCGGCCCATGGTCACGGGAAACAGCCGCGTGGCCTCTTCGCACAGCTCGCGGGCCTGCTCGAGGGTCGCTGCGTCGTAATAGATGTGGGCGTGGTAACCCTTGATCCTCTGCACGATAACTCCTGATTGCGGTCAAACCATCACCACCTGCAAAGGGAGTGACGTGGTGAAAAATGCCGAAACCCCAGTGTTCAAACTGGTGCTGTTCGGGGCTGAAAGCAGCCTGGGCAGTGCCCTGATGGTCGAGCTGCTGTCGCGCCAGCACGAGGTCACCGCAGTGGTCGACGACCTCAACCGCCATGCGCCGCGCCCGGGCCTGCATTTCAAGATAGGCGGGCTGGCCAGCGCTGACCAGGCCGAACAAGGCGCCGCAGGGGGCTCGGCGGTGATTGCCTTGCTGCCGGCGCTGGCGCCGGGCGACCTGCCTGGGCAGTGGCGGATGGCCGAGGCGCTGGTGGCCGGGCTGGGCCGCACGACTATACGCCGGCTGTTGCTGGTGGGCGATTTTGCCGTGCTGGATACGCCGGGCCGCTACAGCGATGAACAGCGTGGAGGGGCGGACCAGGTGGTCGATACCCTGCAGCGCAGTGCCCTGCACTGGACGCTGATCAATGCGCCGGCGGATTGGCCTGGCATGGGCATGGAGCACTTTCGCACGGCCAGCGGCACGGTGGATCCGCAGCTGGAGGCGCCGTTGCGGCGCTTGGCCGGGGTGGCGGCGGGGATGGTCGACATGCTGGAGCTGGGGCTGCATCGGGGCGAGCACCTTAACTTCGTATCCTGAGGCCCCATCGCCGGCAAGCCGGCTCCCACGGGGCCTTGTGGGAGCCGGCTTGCCGGCGATGGGCTGCACAGCAGCCCCTGTCACACCCCGCGCTCATTTTCCAACCAATCCACAAACCGCTCGATCAACGCCCCCCGCCGCTTGCGCGGCGGCAGCACCGCGTAATAACCGCGCTGCGAGCGCAAGCTCCCCTCCAGCGGCCGGCACAAAAGCCCTTGCTCGACCAGCCCATCAACCAGATGCCCCCAGCCAATCGCCACCCCCTGGCCGGCAATCGCCGCCTGGATCAGCAAGGTGTAGTTATCGAACCGCAACTGCCCCGGCGGTGGCGGGCTAGCCAGGCCGAACCCACGAAACACCCCCGCCCAATCGAACCAGCGGCTGGCCTGCTCACCGCGCAAATGAAGCAATGGCAAACGCTGCAAAGCCACGGCTGACGCTGGTTTGCCATGAATCAAGCGAGGGCTGCAGACCGGGAAGACCTCCTCATCGAACAACCAGCGGCTCTCACCCTGATGAAAACGCCCATCACCGAACAGCACCGCCACATCGATGTCCGGGCGCAACATCGCCTGGCTGCGCTCGCCGGTCACCAGGCTCACGTCCACCTGTGGATAAGCCTCATGAAAACGCTGCAGACGGGGCATCAGCCAGAACGCCGCAAAGGCGAAGTCGGTGGCCACCTGCAGCACCTCGCGCTGGCCGCGCCCGCTGACTTCGGCAATGCCATCGTCCATGGCCTGCAAGCCTTGGTGAACCTGCTCGAACAGCAACTGGCCCGCTTCGGTCAGCTCGATACCCCGGTAGATGCGGTCGAACAACCGCGTGCCCAGCTGCGCCTCCAGGCGTTTGACCTGCTGGCTCACCGCCGGCTGCGTGGTGCCCAGCTCCAGCGCGGCAGCCGTGAAGCCGCGCAGGCGGGCAGCGGCCTCGAACACGCGCAAGGTATCCAGTGACAGCTCGGCAAGGTGGTCAAACATAAGCGTGGCTAATCCCAGTCATTGCCCGGCATGGGCTTTACCCATGTTAGCCACAGCCGCATCTTGGTAGGCAAGCGGTTCGCATAACCCAAGACAATGGAAGCCTCCCATGACGCGCCCGAATATCCTGTTCATCATGGCCGACCAGATGGCCGCCCCGCTGTTACCGATCTACGCCCCTTCGCCCATCCAGATGCCGCACCTGAGCCGCCTGGCGGAACAGGCGGTGGTGTTCGATTCGGCCTACTGCAACAGCCCACTCTGTGCACCCTCACGTTTCACCCTGGTCAGCGGCCAGTTGCCCAGCCGGATCGGCGCCTACGACAATGCCGCTGATTTCCCCGCCGATATCCCGACTTATGCCCACTACCTGCGCCGCCTGGGCTACCGCACGGCGCTGTCGGGCAAGATGCATTTCTGCGGCCCCGACCAGCTGCACGGCTACGAACAGCGCTTGACCTGCGACATCTACCCCGCCGACTACGGCTGGGCGGTGAACTGGGATGCCCCGGATGAACGCCCCAGCTGGTACCACAACATGTCGTCGGTGCTGCAGGCCGGCCCCTGCGTGCGCACCAACCAGCTGGATTTCGACGAAGAAGTGGTGTTCAAGGCCCGCCAATACCTCTACGACCATGTGCGCGAAAACGACGGCCGGCCGTTCTGCCTGACCGTGTCCATGACCCACCCCCACGACCCGTACACCATCCCCAGGCGCTACTGGGATCGCTACGAGGGTGTGGATATCCCCATGCCGCGCGACGTGTACGCCCAGCAAGCACTCGACCCCCATTCACAACGCCTGCTCAAGGTCTACGACCTGTGGGACAAGCCCCTGCCTGTGGACAAGATCCGCGATGCCCGCCGCGCCTACTTCGGCGCCTGCAGCTACATCGACGACAACATCGGCCAGCTGCTTGACACCCTGGAGGAATGCAACCTGGCCGACGACACCCTGATCGTGTTCTCCGGCGACCACGGCGACATGCTTGGCGAGCGCGGGCTCTGGTACAAGATGCACTGGTTCGAGATGTCGGCGCGGGTGCCGCTTTTGATCCACGCGCCCAAGCGCTTTGCCGCCGCGCGCGTGAGCGCCTCGGTGTCCACCTGCGACCTGCTGCCGACCCTGGTCGAGCTGGCCGGCGGGGCTGTGGATAAAACGCTGCACCTGGATGGCCGCTCGCTGCTCGGCCACCTGCAAGGGCAGGGCGGCCACGACGAAGTGATTGGCGAATACATGGCCGAAGGCACGGTCGGCCCGCTGATGATGATCCGCCGCGGCGCCTACAAGTTCATATACAGCGAAGATGACCCCTGGCTACTCTATGACCTGAGCCGCGACCCGCACGAGCGGGAGAACCTCGCCGGCAGCCCCGACCACCAGGCGCTGCTGCAGGCATTTGCCGATGAAGCCCGGCAGCGCTGGGATATCCCCAGCCTGCGCCAGCAGGTACTGGCCAGCCAACGGCGCCGCCGCCTGGTGGCCGAAGCGCTGGCCATCGGCACGCTGAAAAGCTGGGACCACCAACCCTGGGTGGACGCCAGCCAACAGTACATGCGCAACCACATCGACCTCGACGACCTCGAGCGCAAGGCACGTTATCCACAGCCCGCACCCATGGATTGATGAAGAGAGGCCGCCATGCACAAGTTCTCCACCGCCGTGTTCGCCCTGGCCCTGGGCCTGGGCACTGCCGGCGCCCACGCCGACGACGCGCAATGCCGCAGCGTGAAACTGGCCGACCCCGGCTGGAGCGACATTGCCGCCACCAACGCTGTCGCCCGGGTGCTTCTGGAAAGCCAGGGCTACCAGGTCAAGGTCGACAGCCTGGCGGTGCCGATCATCTATGGCGGCCTCAAAGACGGCAAGGTCGATGCCTTCCTCGGCAACTGGATGCCGGCGCAACAGGGCTTTCATGACAAGTTCGTCGCCAATGGCGACGTGCAGCGGCTCTCGCGCAACCTGGAGGGAACCGAATTCACCCTGGCGGTGCCCGACTACGTGTGGAATGCCGGGGTGAAGGATTTCGCCGACCTGCAGAAACACGCAGGCGAGTTCGACAAGAAACTCTACGGCATCGGCTCCGGCGCCCCGGCCAACTTGTCGCTCAAGCAGATCATCGACCACAACGACTTCAACCTCGGCCAGTGGAAGCTGGTGGAGTCGAGCGAGCAGGCGATGCTGGCGCAGGTGGACCGGGCGGTGAAGAAGAACCAGTTCATCGTCTTCCTCGGCTGGACCCCGCACCCGATGAACGTGAAGCTCAAGATGCACTACCTGACGGGCGGGGAGCAGTGGTTCGGCAGCAAGGGCGAGGTCTATACCCTGACCCGCAAGGGTTATCCACAAGCCTGCCCGAATGCGGCTAAGCTGCTGGGCAATCTGCAATTCACCCTGGACATGGAAAACAGCATCATGGCCGAGGTTGTGGATAAGAAGATCAGCTTCGATGAAGCGGCCAAGGCTTGGGTCAAGGCGCATCCGCAGGTAGTCGAGGGTTGGTTGGCTGGGGTGCAGCCGCAGTGAACCCAGCCCTTGTGCAATCCCTGTAGGAGCCGGCTTGCCGGCGATGAGGCCAGAACAGCCAGCACAAGCCCCCCCAAGCGAGTTACCCAATGATTCACCTGACCCACCTACTGCCCTTCCTCACCTGGCTGCCCCGCCAATCGGGCCGCAGCCTGCGCCAGGACCTGCTGGTGGGCCTGAGCGGGGCGATCCTCGCCCTGCCGCAATCGATCGCCTACGCCCTGATCACCGGCCTGCCTGCCGAATATGGCCTGTACGCGGCGATCGTGCCGGTGCTGATCGCCTGCTTGTGGGGCTCCTCCTGGCACCTGATCTGCGGCCCGACCGCCGCCATCTCCATCGTCCTCTACGCCAGCATCAGCCCCTTGGCCGTGGCCGGCAGCGCCGACTACGTGACCTTGGTGCTGCTGCTGACGTTCCTCGGCGGCGTCTTCCAGCTGCTGCTCGGCCTGCTGCGCTTCGGCGCGCTGGTGAACTTCGTCTCCCATTCGGTGGTGCTCGGCTTCACCCTGGGCGCGGCCATCGTCATTGCCCTGGGCCAGTTGCCCAACCTGCTGGGCATGGACCTGCCGAGCCAGGCCACGGCGCTGAAGACCGTGCAGGACCTGGCCAGGCATGCCGGCGAGGTCGATGTGCCGTCGCTGCTGCTTGGCCTGGCGACCGTGGTGATCGGCGTGGCCTTGAAACTCTGGCGCCCGCGCTGGCCGAGCCTGTTGATAAGCCTGATGGTGGTCAGCGGGGTCGCCTGGCTGCTGCCAGGTTTCTTCGGCCATGTGGCGCGGGTACCAGCCTTCACCGGCCAGTTGCCGCCATTCAGCCCCTTGCCGCTGCTGGACCTGGAGCTGATCCTGCGCCTGCTGCCCAGTGCCGTTGCGGTGGGCATGCTTGGCCTGGTGACCAGCCTGTCGATCGCCCGCTCGCTGTCGGCGCGCTCGGAGCAGTTGATCGACGCCGACCAGGAAATCCGCGCCCAGGGCCTGTCGAACATCGTCGGTGCGTTCTTCTCGGGCTACCTGTCATCCGGCTCGTTCACCCGTTCGGGCCTGAGCTACGACGCCGGCGCCCGCTCGCCCCTGGCCGGCGTGTTCTCGGCGCTGTGGGTGGCGCTGTTCGCGGTGACCGGGGCCGGGCTGATCGCGCACCTGCCGATCCCGGCCATGGCCGGCAGCATCCTGCTGATCTGCTGGGGGCTGGTGGACCACCGGGCGATTCGTGCGCTGTTCCGGGTCAGCCGCTCGGAGTTTCTGGTGATGGCGCTGACGGCGGCGGCGACCTTGCTGCTGGAGCTGCAGACGGCGATTTATGCCGGGGTGCTGGCATCGCTGTTCTTCTACCTCAAGCGCACGTCGCGCCCGCGCGTGCAGCAGAGCCGGGAAGGGCAGGCGGATGTGCTGCGGGTGGGTGGGTCGATCTTCTTTGGTGCGGCGCATTACCTGCAGGTGCGCTTGCAGCGCTGCCAGGGGCCGCATGTGGTGATCGATGCGCGGCAGGTGAACTTCATCGACTATTCGGGGGTAGATATGTTGCACCGCGAGGCGCGGCGGCTGCGCCGGGCGGGGGGGAGTTTGACGATGCAGCGGGCCAGGCCGCAGGTGATCGAGGAATTGCAGAAGTTGGAGGGGGGGGAGCTGTGTCCCATTCGGTTTATTGAGTGATCGTGGGGGCTGCTTTGCAGCCCTTTCGCGACACAAGGCCGCTCCTACAGGGGATTGCGGTGCCTTGTAGGAGCGGCCTTGTGTCGCGAAAGGGCCGCAAAGCGGCCCCAAAACATCAACCCCGTGCCAGCTGCCGGCGCAACTCGTCCAGCACCGGCCGCGTATCCGGCCGAATCCCACGCCAGATGAAGAACGCCTCGGCCGCCTGCTCGGCCAGCATGCCCAGCCCATCCAGCACCTTCACCGCCCCCAGCTTGCTCGCCCACTGGCAGAACGGCGTCGGCTCCTTGCCGTACATCATGTCGTAGCACACCGTGCGCCCGGCCTCGACCAGGCTTTCGGCAATCGGCGGCAACTCGCCGGCCAGGCTGGCCGAGGTGGCGTTGATGATCACGTCCACCGGCTCCTGCAGCCAGCCATACCCACTGGCCACCACCGGCCCCAGTTCGGCGAATTCGCGCGCCAGCAGCTCGGCCTTTTCCACCGTGCGGTTGGCGACCACCAGCGATTGCGGGTCCAGCGCCAGGATCGGCTCCAGCACACCGCGTACCGCACCGCCCGCGCCGAGGATGAGGACGCGCTTGCCGGCCAGCTCGACCCCGGCATTCACCGTCAGGTCACGCACCAGCCCGGCGCCATCGGTGTTGTCGCCCTGCAGCGTGCCGTCGGCCAGCTTCTTCAGGGTATTCACCGCCCCGGCGCGCTGGGCGCGTGGGGTCAGGCTGTCGCACAGGCGGTAGGCCTCTTCCTTGAACGGCACGGTCACGTTGGCACCGCTGCCTTGCTTGAAGAAACCGCGGGCGCAGTCGCTGAACTCGTCCAGCGGCGCCAGCAAGGTGCTGTACTCCAGGTCCTGGCCGGTCTGCTCGGCGAACAGCCGGTGAATCAACGGCGACTTGCTGTGGCCGATGGGGTTGCCGAAAACGACGTACTGGTCCATGGGAGCTCCTCGGTTATCCACAGGCTTACTGGGCGAGCCAGTCGCGATCTTGCAGGAAGTAGTCGGTCAGGCGCGCTTCCTCGCTGCCGGGCGCGGCCTTCCAATCGTAACCCCAGCGTACCTGCGGCGGCAGCGACATGAGGATCGACTCGGTACGCCCACCGGACTGCAGCCCGAACAGGGTGCCGCGGTCATAGACCAGGTTGAACTCCACGTAGCGGCCGCGGCGGTACTCCTGGAATTCGCGCTGTTCGGCAGTGTAGGGCGTGTGCTTGCGGCGCTGCACGATCGGCAGGTAGGCGTCGACATAGGCATCGCCGATGGCGCGGATGAAGGCGAAGCAGGTGTCGAAGTCCCACTCATTCAAGTCGTCGAAGAACAGGCCGCCGATACCGCGTGGCTCGCCGCGGTGCTTGATGTGGAAGTAGCGGTCGCACCAGGCCTTGTAGCGCGGGTACACGTCGGCGCCGAACGGCGCGCAAGCCTGCTCGGCCACGCGGTGCCAGTGGATGCAGTCTTCTTCATTGCCGTAGTACGGGGTCAGGTCGAAGCCGCCACCGAACCACCAGACCGCTTCTTCGCCTTCTTTCTCGGCGATGAAAAAGCGCACATTGGCGTGGGAAGTGGGCACATGCGGGTTGTGCGGGTGGATCACCAGCGACACGCCCAGGGCCTCGAAGCCACGGCCCGCCAGCTCGGGGCGGTGGGCACTGGCCGACGGCGGCAGGCCGGCGCCGAACACGTGGGAGAAGTTCACCCCGCCTTTCTCGATCACCTGGCCCTCGCCGATCACCCGCGTGCGCCCCCCGCCACCGGCTTCGCGCACCCAGGCATCCTCGACGAAGCGGGCGCCGCCGTCTTCGGCTTCGAGGGCAGAGCAGATGCGGTCTTGCAGGTCGAGCAGGTAGGCTTTCACGGCCTCGGTGCGGCTAGTCATCGGGTCACCAGGAACGGGCAGGGAAGAATTCGGCGCGTAGCATACCACCGCCAACCCGCGCGCCGCAGTTGACGGCGATCAAGCAAAGGCGTCCGATAGAAGGCCTTTCCCGATCCCGACAACAGGAGTGCGAGATGGCCAAGCGTATCCAGTTCAGCCAGCATGGCGGCCCGGAAGTACTGCAGTTCGTGGAGTTCGACCCGCCAGCCCCCGGCCCGCAGCAAGTGCGTGTGCGTAACCATGCGGTCGGCTTGAACTTCATCGACACCTATTTCCGCAGCGGGCTGTACGCCCCACCGGCGCTGCCTTCTGGCCTGGGCACCGAAGGTGCCGGGGTGATCGAGGCCGTGGGCGAGGGCGTCACCCGCTTGAAGGTGGGTGACCGCGTGGCCTACGCCGGCGGCCCGCTGGGCGCCTACAGCGAAGTGCATACGCTGCCCGAAGCCAACCTGGTGAAGCTGCCCGACGACATCAGCTTCGAACAGGCGGCGGCGGTGATGCTCAAGGGTTTGACCGTGCAGTACCTGCTCAAGCAGACCTACGCCGTGCAGCCGGGCGATGTGATCCTGTTCCACGCTGCTGCCGGGGGCGTCGGCTCGCTGGCCTGCCAGTGGGCCAAGGCGCTCGGGGCCAAGTTGATCGGCACCGTCAGCTCCGCCGAAAAGGCCGAGCGGGCCAAGGCGCTGGGGGCGTGGGCGACCATCGACTACAGCCGCGAGGACGTGGCCAAGCGCGTGCTTGAACTGACCGACGGCAAGAAATGCCCGGTGGTGTATGACGGCGTCGGCGCCGACACCTGGCTGACCTCGCTCGACTGCCTGCAGCCGCGCGGGTTGATGGTGAGCTTTGGCAATGCGTCCGGCGCAGTGACTGGGGTGAACTTGGGGATCTTGTCGCAGAAGGGTTCGCTGTATGTCACCCGGCCGACCCTGGCCGGCTATGCCAACAATGCCGAAAACACCCAGGCCATGGCGGATGACCTGTTTGCCATGATTGGCAGTGGCAAGCTGGTGGTGGATATCCAGCAGCGGTATCCGCTGAGCGAGGCGGCCAAGGCGCAGACCGAGCTGTCGGCGCGGCGGACGGTGGGGTCGACTGTTCTACTGCCCTGAACCTTGGGGCCGCTTGCGGCCCCTTCGCGGGCTTTTCCACGAGGACAGGCAGCACGATCAGTCGTAGTGGTATCGGCACTGCAAGATGGTCATCTGCCCTCTTTCAAAGAGGTAGACCAGCCGGTGCTCGCGGGTAATGCGACGGGACCAGAATCCTGAAAGATCTCCCTTCAGAGGCTCAGGTTTGCCTGTGCCTTTGAAAGGCGTACGTAGGCATTCCTTGATCAGGGTGTTGATCGTAGCAAACACATCAGCGTCAGCATCTTTCCAGTGACAGTAGTCATCCCAACCTTCCGCAGTAAACGCAACGCTCACGCAATTGCGGGCTTCAGTCTTGTTCCGCTGCTTTGACTTCATGTTCATCTATGGACAGCTCATGGGTTACAGCTGTACCCGACCGCAACTGCTCGATGGAGGCGCGCAAGCGCTTGGCGTTAGTGGAAGAGCCCAGCAAATACAGGGTCTCTTGCATGCCGTTGTAGTCTTCAAGCGAAATCATGACCACCGGCTCGCCACGTTGGCGAGTGATGATCGCAGGCTCATGATCTCGACATACATCATCCATCGTCTGCTTCAGGTCGGCGCGAGCCTGGCTAAAAGTCAGTACATGCATTTTTCAAATCCTTCCCAGGCGTAGCCTGGATCAGGTTCTTCTCGACCCAGCCAGGGTAAATGGATGGGCAATAGGCTTGGTTCTGCAAACACAAACATTGTACAAGCCTAGGTACAAACCTCAACTTCCCATGGTCGGAAACCATGAGATCGCGGAGCTTAGGGCGAACGGCTTAGGGCAGGAAGGTGATGGTGCTCAACTGCACGCGTAGGAAATATCTATGTTCCTAACAATCGCCGGCAAGCCGGCTCCCACAGGTTGAGTGGCGCTCTTGCAGGCGGCGGGGTACCACTTCAGAAAAAGCCAGCACCCCTTTGTAGGAGCGGCCTTGTGTCGCGAAAGGGCCGAAAAGCGGCCCCCGAGTGCAATACCGGTGCGGAAATTGATGGGGCTGCTGCGCAACCCTTTCGCGACACAAGGCCGCTCCTACAGCAATTAGCGCTCACCCAAGAGGATCAACCCGGGCGCACGACCTCGCCGGTCACCAGGTCACGAATCACACTCGGATTCTTCCGCCCACCCAGCGCCCCACCGAGCACCAGGTCCAGCTGGCCATGGAAGTACTGCTCCACCCGCAACCGCGTCTTCGCCGCCGGCCGCCCACCCGGGTTGCACGACGTGGAAATCAGCGGCCCCACCAACGCACACAACTCGCGCACCTGGGGATGATCACTGACCCGCAGCGCCACCGAGTCATGCTGCCCCGTCACCCACTCCGGCAACAGGTCCTGGTGTGGCACCAGCCAGGTATTGGGGCCGGGCCAGGTGCTGCCCATGCGGTCGATCCAGTCTTCGGGGAAGTCCTCGAACAAGAAGTCGAACTGGCGGATGTTGTCGGCCACCAGAATCAGCCCCTTATCCACAGGCCGCGACTTCAGCGCCAGCAGGCGATACACCGCGTCCTCGTTCCATGGGTCGCAGCCCAGGCCCCAGACCGCTTCCGTCGGGTAGGCGATTACCGCGCCGGCCCGGATCTCACGTGCGGCTTGTTGCACACGCCAACTGCTCACCATTTTGTATCTCCGCATTTAAGCCATGGGCGCAGTTTACTTAGCCCACGCGGGCAAACCAACGCCCGGCTTCATTACTGACCCGGCCTTCGAGCTCCAGCTCGGTCAATAGCGCCAGCACCTGGGCCAAGGGTAGCTCGCTACCGGCGGCCAGCGCCTCGCTGGTCTGCGGCGCGGCATGTAGCAAAGCGAGCAGGGGATGGGAGGGTTTATCCACAGCGGGCGGCGGCAGGTTCTGCCATCCCTGCAAGGTTTCCAGAATCTGCTCCACACTCTCCACCAGCAGCGCGCCATCGCGGATCAGCTGGTGGCAACCCTTGGCGCCGGGGTGGTGGATGGAGCCTGGGATGGCATACACCTCGCGGCCCTGTTCGGCTGCCAGGCGTGCTGTGATCAACGAGCCGCTGGCAAGGCTGGCCTCGACCACCAGCACACCCAGCGACAAACCACTGATGATGCGATTGCGCCGCGGGAAGTTGCCCGGCAGCGGGCCGGCATCCAGCGGGTACTCGGAAACCAGCGCGCCACCGCTGTCGATCATGGCCTTGGCCAAGTCGCGGTGGCGCTGTGGATAAAGTTTTTGCAGGCCCGTGCCCAGCACCCCGATCGTGCTCCCCCCAGCCTGCAGCGCCGCCCGATGAGCGGCACCGTCGATGCCCAGGGCAAGGCCACTGGTGATGGTGAACCCGGCCTGCGCCAGGTAACGCGAGAATGCCCGGGCGGTGTCGAGTGCCGGCGGTGAAGCACGCCTGCTGCCCACTATCGCCAGCTGCGGCCGCTCGAGCACGGCAGGGTCGCCGGCGACGAACAACAGCGGCGGGGGATCATCGATTTCGGCCAGCAAGGCCGGGTAGCCAGGGCTGTCCCACATCAGCAAATGCTGGCCGGGGCGCTCTAACCAGGCCATTGCGGCCAGTGCGGCGTCGCGCACGGCGGCGCTGCGCCGGGCATCGGCGGCGGCCTGCCCAAGACCCAGGGCACGCCAGGCACCCGCCGGCGCACTGAGCGCCGAAGAGGCACTGCCGAACGCTTCGAGCAGGGTGTGAAACCTTCGCAAGCCAATTTCCGGCAGGCAATGCAGGCGCAACCTGGCCTCAAGCTCCGCCGGCGGGCAAGGCGACAAATGGTGAAACGGCATGGTGATCATCCTTGATCGAAACAGGGCCATCTACGTGGCACAACCTGTGGATAACTGTGTGGGTAACACTTTGAAAAGCTGTCCATTAAATGCGGGCTATCAAGCCTATAGACACCCTAGACGAGCTTGCCAGGTGCCGAAATCGTCGATTCCCTTTATTATGTGTGTTCAGTTTTCAACCGAACGCACAGTGACTGCCTGACCTTATGGCCATCTTGAACATTCTCGAATTCCCGGACCCGCGCCTGCGCACCCTTGCCAAACCGGTGACGGAGTTCGACGACGCCCTGCGTCAGCTGATCGACGACATGTTTGAAACCATGTACGAAGCCCCTGGCATCGGCCTGGCCGCGACCCAGGTCAACGTGCACAAGCAGGTCGTGGTCATGGACCTGAGCGAAGACCGCAGCGAACCGCGCGTCTTCATCAACCCCACCGTCGAAGAGCTGACCCACGACATGGGCCAGTACCAGGAAGGCTGCCTGTCGGTACCGGGCTTCTACGAGAACGTCGACCGCCCCCTGCGCGTGCGGGTCAAGGCCCAGGACCGCGACGGCAAGCCGTTCGAACTGGAATGCGAAGGCCTGTTGGCGGTGTGCGTGCAGCACGAGTTCGATCACCTCAACGGCAAGCTGTTCGTCGACTACCTGTCGCAACTCAAACGCGACCGGATCAAGAAGAAGCTGGAAAAGCAGCACCGCCAGCAAGCCTGATCCCGACCTTCCAGAAGGCTTGCTCCGGCAAGCCTTTTTCTTTTTTGAAGCGAGAACTCCATGCGCATCGTCTTTGCAGGCACTCCAGAGTTTGCCGCCGAACACCTCAAGGCCCTGCTCGACAGCCCGTACCAGATCGTGGCTGTCTACACCCAGCCCGACCGCCCTGCCGGCCGCGGCCAGAAGCTCATGCCGAGCCCGGTCAAGCAATTGGCCGTGGCCCATGACATCCCGGTGTTCCAGCCGCCAACCCTGCGCAACGAAGACGCCCAGGCCGAACTCGCCGCGCTCAAGCCAGACCTGATGGTGGTGGTCGCCTACGGCCTGATCCTGCCCCAGGCCGTGCTGGATATCCCGCGCCTGGGCTGCATCAACAGCCACGCCTCGCTGCTGCCACGCTGGCGCGGCGCGGCGCCGATCCAGCGCGCCGTGGAAGCCGGCGATGCCGAGAGCGGCGTGACCGTGATGCGCATGGAAGCGGGCCTGGACACAGGCCCCATGCTGCTCAAGGTGGTGACCCCGATCAGCGCCGACGACACCGGCGGCAGCCTGCACGACCGCCTCGCCGAAATGGGCCCGCCGGCTGTAGTCCAGGCCATCGCGGGCCTGGCAGACGGTTCGCTGCAAGGTGAAGTGCAGGACCATGCCCTGGCCACATATGCACACAAGCTGAACAAAGACGAAGCGCGCATCGACTGGAACCGCCCGGCTGCGGAACTGGAGCGCCTGATCCGCGCCTTCAACCCCTGGCCGGTGTGCCACAGCACCCTGGACGGCGAGAGCGTGAAGGTACTGGCCGCCAAGTTGTCCACAGGCCAGGGCGCCCCCGGCGAAATTCTCGAAGCCAGCAAGGACGGCCTGGTGGTCGCCTGCGCCGACCAGGCGCTGAGCCTCACCCGCCTGCAATTGCCCGGCGGCAAGGCCCTGGCCTTCAGTGACCTGTTCAACAGCCGCCGCGAGAAGTTCGCCAGTGGCAAGGTGCTCGGCCAATGAACCCACGCCTCGCCGCCGCCCGTGCCTTGGCCGCTGTCCTCAGCGGCAAGGCCTCGCTGAACAGCTCGCTGCCGGCGCAACTGGACAAGGTCGAAGAACGCGACCGTGGCCTGACCCAGGACCTGGCCTTCGGCACCGCCCGCTGGCAGCCGCGCCTGGACCTGCTCGCCGCCCAGTTGCTGCAAAAACCCTTCAAGGCCGCCGATGCCGATGTGCAGGCGCTGCTGCTGGTCGGCCTGTACCAGCTGTTCTACACGCGCATTCCGGCCCACGCCGCCATCGGTGAAACCGTCGGGTGCGCCGACAAGCTGAAAAAGCCCTGGGCCAAGGGCCTGCTCAACGCCGTGCTGCGCCGCGCCCAGCGCGAAGGCGAGGCGCTGCTGGCCGACATGGAACGCGACCCGGTAGTGCGCACCGCCCACCCGCGCTGGCTGCAAAAGCAGCTCAAGGCCTTCTGGCCAGAGCAGTGGGAAGCGATCTGTGCGGCCAACAACGCGCACCCGCCGATGATCCTGCGGGTCAACCGTCGCCATCACAGCCGTGACGCCTACCTGGCGCTGTTGGCCGAAGCCGGCATTGCCGCCAGCGCTTGCCAGTACAGCCGCGATGGCATCGTGCTGGGCGAAGCCTGCGACGTGCGCGGCCTGCCGGGCTTCGCCGAAGGCTGGGTGAGTGTGCAGGACGAAGCGGCGCAGCTGTCTGCCGACCTGCTCGAACTGGCCCCCGGCCAGCGCGTGCTCGACGCCTGCTGCGCCCCCGGCGGCAAGACCTGCCACCTGCTCGAAGCCGAAGCAGGGCTGGCGCACCTGGTGGCCATCGACCTGGAAGCCAAGCGCCTGACCCGCGTGCGCGAAAACCTCGAGCGCCTCAAGCTGGAAGCCGAACTGATCGCCTGCGATGCCCGCGACACCGCCAGCTGGTGGGACGGCAAACCGTTCCAGCGCATCCTGCTCGACGCCCCGTGCTCGGCCACCGGCGTGATCCGACGCCACCCGGACATCAAGCTGACCCGCCAGGCCGATGACATCCCCGCCCTGGCCACGCTGCAAGGTGAGCTGCTCGATGCCCTGTGGCCAACCCTGGAAGTGGGCGGCATGCTGCTGTACGCCACCTGCTCCAGCCTGCCGACCGAGAACACCGAGGTGATCGGCGCCTTCCTCGCCCGCACCCCCGGTGCCCGCGAACTGGCCCTGGCCACCGAAGCCGGCCTGCCCCAGCCGCACGGGCGCCAGCTGCTGGCCCAGGAAGGCGGCCACGACGGCTTCTACTATGCCAAGCTGATCAAGATCGCCGCCTCGCGCGGGTAAGCACACGTTAGGGAGTAGCGGATGAAGATCATCATCCTCGGTGCAGGGCAGGTGGGCGGTACGCTGGCGGAGCACCTGGCGAGCGAAGCCAACGACATCACCGTGGTCGATACCGACGGCGAGCGCCTGCGCGACCTGGGCGACCGCCTCGACATCCGCACCGTGCAGGGCCGTGGCTCGCTGCCCACGGTGCTGCGCCAGGCCGGTGCCGACGACGCCGACATGCTGGTGGCAGTGACCAACAGCGACGAAACCAACATGGTCGCCTGCCAGGTGGCCTACACGCTGTTCCACACCCCGACCAAGATCGCCCGGGTGCGCGAATCGGCCTACCTCACCCGCGAAGAGCTGTTCGACAACGACCACATCCCGGTGGACGTGCTGATCAGCCCCGAGCAGGTGGTGACCAACTACATCAAGCGCCTGATCGAGCACCCAGGCTCGCTGCAGGTGATCGACTTCGCCGAAGGCAAGGCCCAGCTGGTGGCGGTCAAGGCGTACTACGGCGGGCCGCTGGTGGGCCAGCAACTGCGCCAGATCCGCGCGCACATGCCCAACGTCGACACCCGCGTGGCGGCGATCTTCCGCCGCGACCGGCCGATCACGCCACGCGGCGATACCTTGATCGAAGCGGACGACGAGGTGTTCTTCATTGCCGCACGCAAGGACATCCGCGCGGTGATGGGCGAGCTGCGGCGCATCGATGAAACCAACAAGCGTGTGGTCATCGCCGGTGGCGGGCAGATCGGCGAGCGCCTGGCCGAGGCCATCGAAAGCCGCTACCAGGTGAAGATCATCGAGATGAGCCCGGCCCGCTGCCGCCACCTCTCCGACACCCTGGAAAGCACCGTGGTGCTGCAGGGCAGTGCCTCGGACAAGGACCTGATGCTCGAAGAGAACATCGCCGATGCCGACATCTTCCTGGCCCTGACCAACGACGACGAGGCCAACATCATGTCGTCGCTGCTGGCCAAGCGCCTTGGCGCGCGCAAGGTGATGACCATCATCAACAACCCGGCCTACGTCGACCTGGTGCAAGGCGGCGACATCGATATCGCCATCAGCCCGCAGCTGGCCACCATCGGCACCTTGCTGGCGCACGTGCGCCGGGGCGATATCGTCAGCGTGCACTCGCTGCGCCGCGGCGCGGCCGAGGCCATCGAGGCGGTGGCGCATGGCGATTCGAAGTCGAGCAAGGTGGTCGGCAAGGCCATCGAGGACATCGCCCTGCCGCCGGGCACCACCATCGGCGCGATCATCCGCGACGAAGAAGTGATGATCGCCCACGACGACACGGTGATCGAGTCGGGCGACCATGTGATCCTGTTCGTTGTGGATAAAAAGCACATTCGGGATGTGGAGAAGCTGTTCCACGTCGGCTTGAGTTTCTTCTAGGGGAAGAGGGCATGCGCGAATCGCTGGAGAAGATGCTGGCCAAGGGTGTGGATAACCCTTTGCTGAGGTTTGGTTTGGGCAAGGCCTGGCTGGACGAGGGCAATGGGGCCGAGGCGGCGGTGCACCTGGCGCGCTGTGTGGAGCAGGACCCGAAGTATTCGGCGGCCTGGAAGCTGCTGGGCAAGGCGTATCAGTTGCAGGGCGATGTGGCGGCGGCGCGCACGGCCTGGGAGGACGGGATCGTGGCGGCGCAGGCCCATGGCGACAAGCAGGCCGAGAAGGAAATGGCGGTGTTTCTCAGGAAGCTGAACAAGGTTTGAGATTGCTGGGGCTGCTTTGCAGCCCTTTCGCGACACAAGGCCGCTCCTACAGGGACCGCGATCCTCTGTAGGAGCGGCCTTGTGTCGCGAAAGGGGCGCAAAGCGCCCCCAAAAACCTCAATACCAGCGCGGCTCCCCGGCCGGCCGCTTCTTGAAGCGCTTCATGCTCCACATGTACTGGCTCGGGTACTCGCGCACATAACGCTCGACCACCTTGCTCATGGCCGCCGCCGACACGTTCACATCGGTGCTGTACATCTCTTCCGGCGCCGCCTCCAGAAACACCTTGAAGCCCGAACCATCCGGCAGCCGCAGGGCATGCAGGAACACCCCCACCGCCTTGCCCCCGGCCAGCATGTTCGGCACGAACTTGCTGGTCAGCGCCTGGGTCCCGAGAAACGGCACGAACACCCCCGCCGACTCGGCCGGCTCCGGGTCGGCAGGGATGCCCACCTGGCCACCGCGGCGCACTTCCTTGATCACGCTGAGGATGCCTTCCTTGGTCGAAGGCGCCACGCGGTTGCCCATCTGCACGCGCTGCTCGCGCAGCAGGTCATCCACCGCCTTGAGCTTCGGCGGGCGGTAGAAGATGATCGGTTTGCACTGGCTGCAATAGAAGTGGTTGAGCACTTCCCAGTTGCCCAGGTGGCTGGTGATGCCGACCACGCCCTTGCCCGAGGCCAGGGCCTGCTCCAGCACTTCCAGGCCGTGCACTTCCTTGACCAGGTCCAGCGAACGCTGCGGCGGCCAGATCCAGGCACAGGCGCTTTCGACAAAGGACTTGCCGATATCTTTCAGCGCGCGGCCCACCAGCTGCTCGCGTTCGACCGGGTCCATCTGCGGGAAGCACTTGGCCAGGTTGATGCGCACCACGTTGCGCGAGCCATTGGGGACTTTCCACATCAGCCAGCCGATACCGGCGCCAACGCGCTGTACAGCGCCCCAGGGCAGCTTGGCGAACAGGCGTAGCACCCCGACCATCAGGGCGCCCTTGAACTTTTCCACAGGCGAATTCCTTATTTCAGCAAGGCGCGCATTGTAACCCCTCAGCGCAGCAAGGCGGCGTAGCGATCGCAATCGGTGGTGTGGTCCATGACCATGCCGGTGGCCTGCATGAAGGCGTAGCAGATGGTCGGGCCGACGAAGGTGAAGCCGGCTTTCTGCAGGGCCTTGCTCATTGCCTTGGCCTCGTCGGTGACGGCCGGCACTTCGCCGCGGCTGGTGAAGTGGTTGATCTTCGGCTCGCCGCCGACGAACGACCACAGCCATTGGCCAGGGTTGTCCAGCGCCAGCCAGGCCTGGGCATTGCGGCGCACGGCCTTGAGCTTGAGGCGGTTGCGGATGATGCCGGTATCGAGCATCAGCTCTTCGACCCGTTCGTCGCTCATCTGCGCCAGCAGGTGCGGGTCGAAGCCGTGCAGAACCTCGCGATAGCGCTCGCGTTTGCGCAGCACGGTGATCCATGACAACCCTGCCTGGAACCCTTCGAGCAAAAGCATCTCGAAGAGCAACGCCGGGTCACGCTGTGGCGTTCCCCATTCCTGGTCGTGGTAGGCCTGGTACAACGGATCGTCGGTACACCAAAAGCAGCGTGGCATAAGGCTCCAATGAGTAGAGGGCGAAGCGAATCAGGTTATACTCCCGCTCTTTACATCCGCATCCCCAGATACAGGTGAATTTCGTGAGCCAGCCTACGCCAGCCGTGCGTACCTTCCAAGACCTGATCCTCGCCCTGCAGAACTACTGGGCAGCTCAAGGTTGTGTGGTGCTTCAGCCCTACGATATGGAAGTAGGCGCCGGCACTTTCCACACCGCTACATTCCTGCGCGCCGTCGGCCCGGAGACCTGGAACGCTGCCTACGTGCAGCCCAGCCGTCGTCCTGCCGACGGGCGGTATGGCGAAAACCCAAACCGCCTGCAGCACTACTACCAGTTCCAGGTGGTGCTCAAGCCGAACCCGGCCAACTTCCAGGAGCTGTACCTCGGCTCGCTGAAAGCCATCGGCCTGGATCCGCTGGTCCACGATATCCGCTTCGTCGAAGACAACTGGGAATCGCCGACCCTGGGCGCCTGGGGCCTGGGCTGGGAAATCTGGCTCAACGGCATGGAGGTGACCCAGTTCACCTACTTCCAGCAAGTGGGCGGCATCGAGTGCTACCCGGTCACCGGTGAAATCACCTACGGCCTGGAGCGCCTGGCCATGTACATCCAGGGCGTCGACTCGGTGTACGACCTGGTGTGGGCCGACGGCCCGTTCGGCAAGGTCACCTACGGCGACGTGTTCCACCAGAACGAGGTGGAGCAGTCGACCTACAACTTCGAGCACGCCAACGTCGAGAAGCTGTTCGAACTGTTCGACTTCTACGAAAGCGAAGCGAACCGCCTGATCAAGCTGGACCTGCCGCTGCCGACCTATGAAATGGTGCTGAAGGCTTCGCACACCTTCAACCTGCTGGATGCCCGCCGCGCCATCTCGGTGACCGAGCGCCAGCGCTACATCCTGCGTGTCCGTACCCTGGCCCGGGACGTGGCGCAAAGCTATCTGCAAGCCCGCGCACGCCTGGGCTTCCCGATGGCCACCCCTGAACTGCGTGACGAAGTGTTGGCGAAGCTGGAGGCTGCACAATGAGTGCTCAAGATTTCCTGGTTGAACTGGGCACCGAAGAGCTGCCACCCAAGGCCCTGGCAACCCTCGGCGACGCCTTCCTGGCCGGCATCGAGAAGGGCCTGCAGGCCGCTGGCCTGAACTACACCGGCAAGCAGGTGTATGCCGCGCCGCGCCGCCTGGCCGTGCTGATCCGCCAGCTCGACGTGCAGCAGCCAGACCGCAGCATCAACATCGACGGCCCGCCCATGCAGGCTGCCTTCAAGGACGGCGAGCCGACCCAGGCTGCCCTGGGCTTTGCCAAGAAGTGCGGCGTGGAGCTGTCGGAAATCGACCAGAGCGGCGCCAAGCTGCGCTTCTCCCAGCACATCCCGGGCAAGGCCACTGCCAGCCTGCTGCCGACCATCGTCGAGGATTCGCTCAACGACCTGCCGATCCCCAAGCGCATGCGCTGGGCGGCCAGCCGTGAAGAGTTCGTGCGCCCGACCCAGTGGCTGGTGATGCTACTCGGCGACCAGGTGGTCGACTGCACCATCCTGTCCCAGCAGGCCGGCCGTGAATCCCGTGGCCACCGTTTCCACCACCCGGAAAACGTGGTCATCACCACCCCGGCCAACTACGTCGAAGACCTGCGCAAAGCCTACGTGCTGGCCGACTTCGCCGAGCGCCGCGAGCTGATCGGCAAGCGTACCGCCGAGCTGGCCCTGCAGCAGGAAGGCACTGCCATCGTGCCGCCGGCGCTGCTGGACGAAGTGACCGCGCTGGTCGAGTGGCCGGTGCCGCTGGTGTGCTCGTTCGAGGAGCGTTTCCTCGAGGTGCCGCAGGAAGCCCTGATCACCACCATGCAGGACAACCAGAAATACTTCTGCCTGCTCGACAGCGAAGGCAAGCTGCTGCCGCGCTTCATCACCGTGGCCAACGTCGAGAGCCGTGACCCCAAGCAGATCGTGCAGGGTAACGAGAAGGTCGTGCGCCCGCGCCTGACCGACGCCGAGTTCTTCTTCAAGCAGGACAAGAAGCAGCCGCTGGAAACCTTCAACGAGCGCCTGAAGAACGTGGTGTTCCAGGCTCAGCTGGGCACTGTCTACGACAAGGCCGAGCGTGTGTCCAAGCTGGCCGCGTTCATCGCCCCGCTGATCGGCGGCGACGCCCAGCGCGCCGGCCGTGCCGGCCTGCTGTCCAAGTGCGACCTGGCCACCGAGATGGTTGGCGAGTTCCCTGAGATGCAGGGCGTTGCCGGTTACTACTACGCGCTCAACGATGGCGAGCCGCAAGACGTCGCCCAGGCCCTGAACGAGCAGTACATGCCGCGCGGTGCTGGCGCCGAGCTGCCGCAGACCCTCACCGGTGCGGCCGTGGCCATCGCCGACAAGCTCGACACCCTGGTCGGCATCTTCGGCATCGGCATGCTGCCCACCGGCAGCAAGGACCCGTACGCCCTGCGCCGTGCCGCCCTGGGCGTGCTGCGCATCCTGATCGAGAAGCAGCTGGACCTGGACCTGACCACCGCGGTCGAGTTCGCGGTCAAGCAGTTCGGTGCCAAGGTCAAGGCCGCCGGCCTGGCCGAGCAGGTGCTGGAATTCATCTTCGACCGCCTGCGTGCGCGCTACGAAGACGAAGGCATCGACGTTGCCACCTACCTGTCGGTACGTGCCCTGAAGCCGGGCTCGGCCCTGGACTTCGACCAGCGCGTGCAGGCCGTGCAGGCCTTCCGCAAGCTGCCGGAAGCCGAAGCCCTGGCCGCGGTGAACAAGCGTGTGTCGAACTTGCTGAGCAAGGCCGAAGGCGCCATCGCCGAGCAGGTCGAGCCGAAGTACTTCGACAACGCCAACGAGTTCTCCCTGTACTCGGCCATCCAGCAGGCCGACCAGGCCGTGCAACCGATGGCTGCGGCACGCCAGTACAGCGAATCGCTGGCTCGCCTGGCCGCCCTGCGCGACCCGGTCGACGCCTTCTTCGAGGCGGTGATGGTCAATGCCGAGGACGCCAAGGTACGCGCCAACCGTTATGCCCTGCTCAGCCGCCTGCGCGGCCTGTTCCTGGGCGTTGCCGACATTTCGCTGCTGGGGTAAGCCTTGAAACTGCTGATTCTCGATCGTGACGGGGTGATCAACCAGGACTCCGACGCCTACATCAAGTCGCTGGATGAGTGGATCCCGATACCCGGCTCGATCGAGGCGATCGCGCAGTTGAGCAAGGCGGGCTGGACGGTGGCCGTGGCCACCAACCAGTCCGGCATCGCCCGTGGCTACTACTCGCTGGCAACCCTGGAGGCCATGCATGCGCGCTTGCGCGAGCGGGTGGCCGAGCAGGGCGGTGAAGTGGGCCACATCGTGTACTGCCCGCACGGGCCAGACGAAGGCTGCGCTTGCCGCAAGCCCAAGCCGGGCATGCTGCGGGCGATTGCCGAGCACTACCAGGCCGACCTTCACGGCGTGTGGTTCGTCGGCGACAGCACGGGTGACCTGCAGGCCGCCCTGGCCGTCGGAGCTCAACCGGTGCTGGTGAAAACCGGCAAGGGCGAGCGGACCCTGGAAAAAGGCGTCGGTGAAACTACACTGATTTTCGACGATCTGGCAGCTATCGCCAGAGAACTAATTTAAACAATGCGCCTACGGGCGCATTTTTCTCAGGCGGGCACGCCCCGCAACGGTACTTGCCACTATGTCGATCCTGCAGGCGATCAGAATCTTTCTTTTTTACCTGCTGCTGGGCACCAGTTCGCTGTTGTGGTGCTCGCTTAGCTTCTTCGTTGCGCCCTTTTTGTCGTTCCCCAAGCGCTACAAGTTCATCAACGTCTACTGGTGCCGCTGCGCGTTGTTCTTGAGCCGTAGCATTCTGGGCATCGACTACAAGATCACCGGTGCGCAGAACGTGCCCAGCGAGCCTTGCGTGATTCTTTCCAATCACCAGAGCACCTGGGAGACCTTCTTCCTGTCGGCGTACTTCTCGCCGCTGAGCCAGGTGCTCAAGCGTGAGCTGCTGTACGTGCCGTTTTTCGGCTGGGCAATGGCCATGCTGCGGCCGATCGCGATCAACCGCGACAACCCCAAGGAAGCCCTGCGCCAGGTCGCCAGCCAGGGTGACGAGCTGCTCAAGCAGAAGGTGTGGGTGCTGATCTTCCCGGAAGGGACGCGCGTGCCGTTTGGCACCGTGGGCAAGTTCTCCCGTGGCGGTACCGCGCTGGCGGTGAATGCCGGGTTGCCGGTGCTGCCGATTGCGCACAACGCTGGCAAGTTCTGGCCGAAAGCTGGCTGGGGCAAGCGCGCCGGCACCATCGAGGTGGTGATCGGCGAACCGATGTACGCCAACGGCACTGGCCCTCGCGCCATCGCCGAGCTCAACGACCGCGCTGCCGCCTGGAACGAGGCGACCCAGCGGGCCATGGGCTCGCTGCCGCCAGTGGATGAAAAACCGCAGGAGCAGATGGCTTGAGCTTCTGTGGATAAGTTGTTAGCAATTTTTGGACTAAATGCCGTAAGTGATAGCTAAGTGTTTGAATTGGCTGTTTATTTCTCTGTATGACATTTTTCCGAAAATCGTGCATAAGTTTTTTCGGGGCATAAGAAAACCGGCTTTTACAGCCGGTTTTTTTATGGGTTGTAGGAGCGGCCTTGTGTCGCGAAAGGGCTGCAAGGCAGCCCCCGGCGATTTCAGCAATGGCTGATAATTTGGGGCCGCTGCGCGCCCCTTTCGCGACACAAGGCCGCTCCTACAAAGCCTCAGATCTTGTCGATATCCACATCCTTGGTTTCTTTGAGGCAGAAGATCCCCACCACCAGGCTGATCCCGGTCACCAGCACCGGGTACCACAGCCCATAGAAGATATCCCCGGTGTACACCACCAACGCAAACGACACGGTCGGCAAAAAGCCCCCGAACCAGCCGTTGCCGATGTGGTAGGGCAGGGACATCGAGGTGTAGCGGATGCGCGTCGGGAACAGCTCGACCATCACCGCCGCCAATGGTCCGTAGGTCATGGTGGCAATCAGGATCATCGCCACGATCAGCACCACCACCATCACCTGGTTGACCTGCGTCGGGTCCGCCTTGGCCGGGTAGCCCGCCTGTTCCACCGCCGTGCGCATGGCGGCTTCGTCGAAGCCGTTGATGGTCTTGTCGCCAATGTTCACCACGACCTGGCTGCCCGCCACATCCACCGAGCTGTAGGGCAGGCCCTGCTTGACCAGGAAGGTCTTGACCTTGTCACACGGGCTGTCGAAACGCGCCTTGCCCACCGGGTCGAACTGGAAGGTGCAGCTCTGCGGGTCGGCGGTGACGACGATGGGCGCCTGGCGGCTGGCAGCGTCGATCTGCGGGTTGGCGTAGTGGCTGAGCGCCTTGAACAGCGGGAAGTACAGCACCGTGGCCAGCAGCAGGCCGAGCATCAGGATCGGCTTGCGCCCGATGCGGTCGGACAGCCAGCCGAAGAACACGAAGAACGGCGCGCCGATCACCACGCTGATGATCAGCAGGGTGTTGGCCTGGGCCGGGTCCATCTTGAGCATCTGGGTCATGAAGAACAGCACGTAGAACTGCGCCGTGTAGAAGGTCACGGCCTGCCCGGCGTTGATGCTGAACAGCGCAGTGAGCACCACCTTGAGGTTCGGCCAGGAGGTGAACGACTCACGGATCGGCGACTTGCTGACCTTGCCCTGGGCCTTCATTTTCACGAAGGCCGGCGACTCGTGCATGCTCATGCGGATCCAGGTGGAAATCGCCAGCAGCACGATCGACAGCAGGAACGGCAGGCGCCAGCCCCAGGTTTCGAACTGGTCGCCACTGATGTAGCGGCTGCCCAACACCACCAGCAACGACAACAGCAGGCCGAGGGTGGCCGTGGACTGGATGAACCCGGTGTGGAAACCACGCTTGCCCGCTGGCGCGTGCTCGGCAACGTAGGTGGCGGCGCCACCGTATTCGCCGCCCAGGGCCAGGCCCTGGAGCATGCGCAGCACCACCAGGATGATCGGCGCAGCGATGCCGATGCTGGCGTAGGTAGGCAGCAGGCCGACCGCGAAGGTGGACAGGCCCATCAGCACGATGGTCACCAGGAAGGTGTACTTGCGCCCGATCATGTCGCCCAGGCGGCCGAACACCAGGGCGCCGAAAGGCCGCACCAGGAAGCCGGCGGCAAAGGCCATCAGGGCGAAGATGAAGGCGGTGGTGTCATTCACGCCAGCGAAGAACTGCTTGCTGATGACCGCTGCCAGCGCGCCATAGAGAAAAAAGTCATACCACTCGAAAACCGTCCCGAGGGATGACGCGAAAATGATCTTGCGTTCTTCACGGCGGCTGGGGGTGCTCGCCGTCGCCCCCTGCTCTTGGATGTAATCCGACATCGTTGCTGTCCTCGGCCCACAGGCCACAGTGATTATTCTTTTTGTTCCACTGTCGGCAGCCTCTGACCACAGCCGCCGGTACTGCACGCACCCGGGTCAGGGCGTCGGTATCGCGTCTTCGTTTAGGTAGGTCTGGGTAGCCGCTCCTTTGAGGATCAGTTGCGCCGCCTTCTCGGCGATCATCAGGGTGGGGGAACAGGTATTGCCGGAGGTGATCTGCGGCATGATCGAGGCATCCGCCACGCGCAGGCCGGGGATGCCGTGCACGCGCAGCTGATTATCCACAACGTCCAGCGCGCCGTTGCCCATGCGGCAGGTGCCCACCGGGTGGAAGATGGTGGTGCCGATCTTGCCGGCGGCTTCGAACAGTTGTTCTTCGCTCTGCAGCGCCGGGCCCGGCAGGTATTCCTCGGGGGCGAAGGCGGCCAGGGCAGGGGCCTGGACGATGCGCCGGGTGATGCGAATGGCATCGGCGGCGACGCGCAGGTCCTGGGGGTCGCTCAGGTAGTTGGGGTCGATCAGCGGGGCGCGGTGCATATCTGCGCTGGCGATGTCGATGCGCCCGCGGCTTGCCGGGCGCAGGTTGCACACCGACGCGGTAAAGGCCGGGAACTGATGCAGCGGCTCGCCGAAGCGCTCCAGCGAAAGCGGTTGCACGTGGTACTGCAGGTTGGGCGTGGCCTGCTCGGGGCTCGAGCGCACGAACGCGCCGAGCTGGCTTGGCGCCATGGCCAACGGGCCGCTGCGGTCGTACAGGTAGCGCAGGCCCATGCCCATCTTGCCCCACAAGCTGTTGGCCATCTGGTTGAGGGTGCGGGTGTTGCGGATCTGGTAGATCAGGCGCAGCTGCAGGTGGTCCTGCAGGTTGCCGCCTACCCCGGGCATGTCGTGGCGCACGGCGATCCCCAGGCTTTGCAGCAGCTTGCTCGGGCCGATGCCCGAACGCTGGAGAATGCCAGGCGAACCCACGGCGCCAGCGCACAGAATGATCTCGCGGCGCGCGGCAAACTCATGCCAGGCGCCTTGCCAGCGGGCTTTCACTGCCCGCGCACGGGTGTTGTTGAGCAGTACCTGGTCGACCTGCACGTCCGTGAGCACGGTGAGGTTGGCGCGGCCTTTTATCGGCCGCAGGAACGCCTTGGAGGCATTCCAGCGCACGCCGCTGCGCTGGTTGACCTGAAAGTATCCACAGCCCTGGTTGTCACCGGTGTTGAAGTCGTCGACCTTGCCGATGCCGGCCTGCTCGGCGGCATCGCGGAAGGCATCGAGGATCGGCCAGCTGTAGCGCTGGCGCTCGACCCGCCATTCACCGTCGCCGCCATGGTGCTCGCTGCTGCCGGCAAAGTGGCTTTCGCTGGCCTTGAACAGTGGCAGCACGTCTTTCCAAGCCCAGCCATCGTTGCCTTGCTCGGCCCAATGGTCGTAGTCGGCGGCCTGGCCGCGCATGTAGATCATGCCGTTGATCGAGGAACAGCCGCCCAGCACCTTGCCCCGGGGGTAACCCAGGCTGCGACCGCCCAGGCCGGGTTGTGCCTCGGTCTTGAAGCACCAGTCGGTGCGTGGGTTGCCGATGCAGTAGAGGTAACCGACGGGGATGTGAATCCAGGGATAGTTGTCGCGGCCGCCCGCTTCGAGCAGCAATACCCGGCAGGTGGGGTCGGCGGACAAACGATTGGCCAACAGGCAGCCGGCGGGACCGGCACCTACGACCACGTAATCGAAGACAGAATCGGCTGACGGCATGTGCAACCTCGCGCCTGATTATTGTTCTTGTCGTCCTACATCTTATTGATTAATTTCGCAGAGGAAACACGAGATTTCGCGCAGCCGTTGTGCGTTTTAGCACAGCGGTAAGCCTGTACCGGCCCTATCGCCGGCAAGCCGGCTCCCACAGGTAAAGCCCAGGCTTCGAGCCATGTGGTGAACCTGTGGGAGCCGGCTTGCCGGCGATAGGGCCGGAACGAACAGCACAAAGGGACAAGCATGTTCGACTGGAATGATCTGCGGTTTTTCCTCGAGTTGCAGCGCAGCGGCCGCCTGCTCACTGCCGCCAAACGCCTCAACACCACCCACAGCACCGTTGCCCGGCATATCGAAAGCATCGAGAAAAGCCTCGGCACGCCGCTGTTCGTGCAGCATGCCCAGGGCTACGAGCTGACCTCGTCCGGCCAGGCACTGCTCAAGCACGCCGAAGCCATGGAAAACGTCGCCCTGCTGGCGCAGGAAGAAATCACCCAGGCCATCACCCCGCTGGGCAAGATCCGCCTGGGCGTCACCGAAGGCATCGGCATCATGTTCTTCACCCCGCGCATGGGCGAGCTGTTCGAGCGCTACCCGGGCCTTGAAGTGGAACTGGTGGCCGTGCCGCGCTTCGTCAGCATCCTCAACCGCGAAGCGGAAATCAGCATTCACCTGGAACGGCCCAGCGCCGACCTGTTGATCACCCGCAAGCTCACCGACTACCGCCTGGCGCTGTATGCCAGCCAAGCCTACCTGGACCGCGCCCCGCCACTGCGCCACCGCGAGGATTTGGCCCAGCACAGCTGGATCGGCTACGTCGATGACCTGTTGTTCAGCCAGGAGCTGCTGTTTCTCAACAGCTTCTGCCGTTCACCCAACGTCGCCTTTCGCAGCACCAGCGTGATTGCCCAGCAGACCGCCGCCCGCGCAGGGCTGGGCATTGCCGTGCTGCCCAACTACATGGCCCGCCACGACCCCACGCTGGTGCGCGTGCTGCCCAGCGAGACCATCCAGCGCAGCTACTGGATCTGCACCCGCCGCGAGCTGCACAAGTCGGTGCGCCTGCGGGTGGTGTGGGACTACCTGCTGGCGCTGTGCGCTGCGCAACAAGGCGAACTGCTAGCCGAATAGCGCCTTGCCGGCCAACAGCAACGCCGCCGACCAACCGGCCACGGCAAACATCTGCTGCAGGCGTGGCCCGGCGAGTTTGGCGGCCAGCGGCCGAGCCGCCAGCAAGCCGAGCACCGCACCGACGGCGAACGGTGCACCCACGCGCCAGTGCATCACGCCTGCCAGGCTGGCGCTGACCACACTGCCCGTGGACACCAGGGCGATCACCGCCAGCGAGGTGGAAACGATGCTTTTCATGCGCAAGTTGGTATAGCGGTTTAACGCCGGAATGATCACGAACCCGCCCCCCACACCGAGCAAACCGGACAGCAGCCCGGACAACGCCCCGGTGAAAGCCAGGGCGCGTGCGCACGGCAAGGTCCAGCGCAAGCGGCCCTGCAGCGGGTTGAGCACGCAGGGTTCGATGTAGCGGTGAGCTTCCGACGCTTCGCCGCGCAGCTCCTTGGCCGCCTTGCGCCAGATGCGCAGGCAGGCATACACCAGCACCGCGGCGAACACCAGGGCCAGGGGCGTGTTGGGCAAGCGGTGGGCGAGCATCAAGCCGAACGGCGCTGCCGCGATGCCGATCACGGCGATGAACAGGGCAGCGCGATAGCGCACCAGGCCCTGCCGCAACCCCAGCACTGCGCCCACGGCCGCCGCCATCCCCACCGCCAGCAACCCGATCGGCGCTGCTTCGACCATCGACAAGCCCAGGCCGAACACCAGCAGCGGCACCGCCAGGATGCCACCGCCGGCGCCAGTCAGCGCCAGCACCGCACCGATGATGGCGCCGAGGCCGGCGCCCAACAGTTCGTGTTCGATCACTGGCGTGCCTCGACCAGCGGCTGCGGCCGTGCCAACCACTCACGCCCCTTGAGCATGGCCTGCCAATACAGCGGTGGCAGCACCCGCGCCTTGAGCAGCCAGGCCAGGCGGGTAGGCTTGCGACCGTCGAGCAGCCAGCGCGGGAAGCTGGGCGCGACCTTGCCGCCATAGGTGAACTCGGCCAGCACGATCTTGCCGCGCTCGACGGTCAGCGGGCAGGAGCCGTAGCCATCGTACTGGGCCAGGGTCGGCAGCCTGCCGAGCGCCACCAGCACATTGTTGGCCACCACCGGTGCCTGCTTGCGGGCAGCGGCGGCGGTCTTGGCGTTGCTGGTGTTGGCTACGTCGCCCAGGGCATGAACATTGGAGAACTGGCGATGGCGCAAGGTCTGCGGGTCGACGTCGACCCAGCCGGCGGCATCGGCCAACGGGCTCTGGCGGATGAAGTCAGGAGCGACCTGCGGCGGTACCACGTGCAGCATGTCGAAGGCTTCAGTGCGGGTTTCGCTGCTGCCGTCGGCGAGGGTGCGGACGAAGGTCGCGCGCTTGTTGGGGCCATCCACCGCCACCAGGCGGTGGCTGTAGTTGAGGTCGACCCCGTACTTGTCGATGTAGGCCATCAGCGCCGGTACATAGTCGGGCACGCCGAACAGCACGGCGCCGGCATTGAAGAAGCTGGCCTTGACGTTACCCAGATGGCCGTGGCGCAGCCAGTGGTCGCACGACAAGTACAACGCCTTTTGCGGCGCGCCCGCGCACTTGATCGGCATGGGCGGCTGGGTGAACAGCGCGCGGCCCTGCTTGAGGTTTTGCACCAGCTGCCAGGTGTAGGGCGCCAGGTCGTAACGGTAGTTGGAGGTCACGCCATTGCGGCCAAGGGTTTCGCTGAGCCCGGCAATGGCCTCCCAGTCGAGCTTGAGGCCAGGGCAGACCACCAGCTGTTCGTAACTGATGGCGCGGCCGTCTTCGAGCATCACCAGCTGGGCCGACGGGTCGAAGCCCTGAACCCGAGCCTTCACCCAGTGCACACCACGGGGGATGGCCGAGGCCATGGTGCGGGCGGTGCTTGGCGCCTTGAACACGCCCGCACCGACCATGGTCCAGCCGGGCTGGTAGTAGTGCACGTCGGCGGGGTCGATGAGGGCGATGTCCAGCGACGGGTCGCGGCTGATCAGGCTTGAGGCGGTGGCGATACCGGCGGCGCCGGCACCGACGATGACCACTTTGTGGTGGTCGGCATGAGGGGAGGACAACAAGGCAGGCATGACGGAATTTCCTGGATTTCTAATGATGGAGCAGGGCAGTCAGAGCTTGTTCAGCGGGATCTTCAGGTAGCTCACGCCGTTTTCCTCGGGCTCGGGGAAATGGCCGCTGCGCATGTTCACCTGCACCGAAGGCAGGATCAGCACTGGCATGTCGAGGGTCTTGTCGCGGGCTTCGCGCATGGCGACGAAGCTGTCCTCGTCGATGCCGTGGTGGATGTGGATGTTGCTGGCGCGCTGCTCGGCCACGGTGGTCACGTAGCGCATCTCACGGCCACCTGGCAAGTAGTCGTGGCACATGAACAGCTGGGTCTGGTCGGGGAATGCCAGCAAGCGGCGGATGGAGCGATACAGGGTGCGGGCGTCGGCACCGGGGAAGTCGCAGCGCGCCGTGCCGTAGTCGGGCATGAACAGGGTGTCGCCAACGAACACCGCCTTCTCCCCGGCATCGGTGACCACATAGCTCATGCAAGCGGGGGTATGCCCAGGGGTGTGCAGGGCACGGGCATGCAGGTTGCCGATGCGAAACCCTTCCTCGTCTTCGAGCAGCACATCGAACTGGCTGCCATCGCGGGCGAAGCCAGGTTCGGCGTTGAACAGCGAGCCGAAGACTTTCTGCACCTGGGTGATGTGCGCACCAATGGCGGTATGCCCGCCCAGATGTTCCTTGAGATAGGCCGCCGCAGAAAGGTGGTCGGCATGCACGTGGGTTTCCAGCACCCACTGCACCTCGGCACCCAGCGCCTTTACCCGGGCAATCAGCAGGTCGGCCGAATCGGTGCAGGTGCGCCCGGACTTGGGGTCGTAGTCGAGGACGCTGTCGATCAGTGCGCACTTGCGCGTCTCGCCGTCCATGACCAGGTAGCTGATGGTCGAGGTCGCCTTGTCGAAGAAGGCTTCCACGTGAAGGTTGTTGCCGATGATCATCACGTTCTCCAATTTATCCACCGCACCTTGGCAGGCGCAGGCAGTGCCAGGAGGTTTATCAAGATGCATGCCAGGCCGCCCGGACTGCAATGGCCAATGAAACCGGGCGCTGCTGACGCAGGGTTGGCCAGTATGGCAGCGCCATTGGCAGTCGACTGACAGCCAATGGCAGTGTTTGGCAGTCCTTGTTACCCTGCATCGGTCATCCATCGGTGCCGTCATGCCTGAATCCCGTTCCATCATCCTAGCCCTGGTTTCCTACCTCGAACACGATGCACTGCCTACGATCGTGCTGGATACCGACTACAACATCCTCGCGGCCAACGCAGCCTATCGCCGGTTGTTCGGCCGTGACCAGCAAGCGCCACTGGGCGAGAAGTGCCACCGCGTCTCCCATCACTACGCGGTGCCGTGCGACCAGGCCGGTGAGCATTGCCCGATGCGCAAAGCGTGGGACAGCAAAGTGCCGGAGCGGGTCCTGCACATTCATCACACCCCACGCGGGCCGGAACACGTGGATGTGGAATTGCGCCCGATCCTCGATGAACAAGGCAGGGTGGTGGCCTTCGTCGAGCGCCTGACCACCGTCACCCTGGCCTCGGCGCAACCTCAGCAGCAAGGGCTGGTCGGGCGCGCGCCGGCCTTCAAGCATGCCTTGGCCAGCCTGCAGCGTGCGGCACCCGCACAGATCCCGGTGCTGCTGCAGGGCGAATCGGGCACCGGCAAGGAGCTGTTCGCCCGCGCCATCCACATGGGCAGCCCACGGGCCAACGGCCCCTTGGTGGTGGTCGACTGCACCGGCCTGACCGAATCGCTGTTCGAGAGCGAATTGTTCGGCTACGAGAAAGGCGCCTTCACCGGTGCCAACCAGCGCAAGATCGGCCTGGCCGAAGCGGCCCACGGCGGCACGCTGTTTCTCGATGAAATCGGCGAAGTGCCGTTGGCCATGCAGGTCAAGTTGCTGCGCCTGATCGAGTCCGGCAGCTTCCGCCCGGTTGGCAGCCTGCGTACCGTGCATTCGGATTTCCGCCTGGTGTCGGCGACGCACAAGCCATTGAAGCAGATGGTGGCAGAGGGCACGTTCCGGGAAGACCTGTACTACCGCATCAGCGGTTTCCCCATCCGTTTGCCGGCGCTGCGCGAACGTGTGGAAGACCTGCCGCTGCTTGCCGAAAGCCTGCTGCAGCGCATGCCAGGCAACCCGGCGCCGAAGCTGAGCCGCGAAGCGCAGCAGCACCTTGAGCTGCATCCTTTCCCGGGCAATATCCGCGAGCTGCGCAACATCCTGGAACGGGCTCGCCTGTTTGCCGACGACGGGCTGATACGGCCTGAACACCTGCCGGAAGATATAGGCCCGGAGCAGGTTCGCGGCCCTGGCGGCGGGCGAGGGCGCAATGGCCTGGGTGAGCTGGCGCAGGCGCTGGAGCAGTTCCAGGGGCCGCGCAGTGAGTTGGCGCGCCACCTTGGCATGAGCGAGCGCACCTTGTATCGGCGCCTGAAGGCGTTGGGGTTGTCCTAGCCCTTGCAAGATCGAGCAGCCAAAAAAAAGCCCGCTTGCGCGGGCTTTCTTTTGTGCGGTTTCTACACCTGATCAGAAGTCCAGGTTCGATACCGACAGGGCATTGCTTTCAATGAACTCACGGCGCGGCTCTACCGCATCACCCATCAGGGTGTTGAAGATCTGGTCGGCAGCGATCGCATCTTCGATGGTGACCTTCAGCATGCGGCGCACGGTTGGGTCCATGGTGGTTTCCCACAGCTGGTCCGGGTTCATCTCACCCAGCCCTTTATAGCGCTGGATGGTGTGGCGCTTGGTGGTCTCGTTCATCAGCCAGTCCAGGCCTTCCTTGAACTCGACGATCGCCTTGCGGCGCTCACCACGCTGAACATAGGCACCTTCGCCCAGCAGGCTGGACAGCTTGGCGCCGATATTGACCACGGTGCGGTAGTCGTTGCTGCCGAAGAAGTCGCGGTTGAAGGTGATGTAGCTGGCCAGGCCGTGGGAGGTGATTTCCACTTCCGGCAGCCAGACATTGCGTTCCTTGTCTTCGCGCAGGCTGGCCTTGTACGCCAGGCCCGACTTCTGGCTGTTGTTCAGGCGCTGCTGGAAGCTGTCCAGCCAGGCCTGCATCACGGCATGGTCGCCCAACTGCTCGAGGGTGACTTCAGGCAGGTAGATGAAGTGCTCGGTCAGCTCTTCCGGGTACAGGCGCGACAGACGCTTGAGGGTCTTCATCACGCTGCGGAATTCGTTGACCAGCGCTTCCAGCTGAACGCCGGAAACGGCTGGCGCCGATTCGTCCAGGTGCAGGCTGGCATCTTCGAGGGCCGACTGGGTCATGTACTCTTCCATGGCCTCGTCGTCCTTGATGTACTGCTCCTGCTTGCCTTTCTTGACCTTGTACAGCGGCGGCTGGGCGATGTAGATGTAGCCACGCTCGACCAGTTCCGGCAGCTGACGGAAGAAGAAGGTCAGCAGCAGGGTACGGATGTGCGAACCGTCGACGTCAGCATCGGTCATGATGATGATGTTGTGATAACGCAGCTTGTCGATGTTGTACTCTTCGCGGCCGATGCCGCAGCCCAGCGCAGTGATCAGCGTGCCCACTTCCTGGGACGAGATCATCTTGTCGAAACGGGCTTTCTCGACGTTGAGGATCTTGCCCTTGAGCGGCAGGATCGCCTGGGTACGGCGGTTACGACCTTGCTTGGCCGAGCCACCTGCGGAGTCACCCTCCACCAGGTACAGTTCGGAAAGGGCAGGGTCCTTCTCCTGGCAGTCCGCCAGTTTGCCCGGCAGGCCGGCAATATCCAGCGCGCCTTTGCGGCGAGTCATTTCACGCGCTTTACGCGCCGCTTCGCGGGCACGGGCTGCGTCGATCATCTTGCCGACGACGGCCTTGGCTTCGTTGGGGTTTTCCAACAGGAAGTCGGCGAAGTACTTGTTCATCTCCTGTTCCACGGCGGTTTTCACCTCCGAGGAAACCAGCTTGTCCTTGGTCTGGGAGCTGAACTTCGGATCCGGCACTTTTACCGAAATGATCGCGGTCAGGCCTTCACGGGCGTCATCACCCGTGGTGGCAACCTTGTTCTTCTTGGCCAGGCCTTCCTGCTCGATGTAGTTGTTCAGGCTACGGGTCAGGGAAGAACGGAAGCCCACCAGATGAGTACCGCCGTCGCGCTGCGGAATGTTGTTGGTGAAGCACAGCAGGTTTTCGTTGAAGCTGTCGTTCCACTGCAGCGCAACTTCAACACCCACGCCATCGTCGCGCTGGATGTTGAAGTGGAACACCTGGGAGTTGACCGGGGTCTTGTTGGTGTTCAGGTACTCGACGAACGCACGCAGGCCGCCTTCGTATTTGAAGAACTCTTCTTTGCCCGAGCGCTCGTCCTTCAGCAGGATGCCAACGCCGGAATTGAGGAACGACAACTCACGGATACGCTTGGCCAGGATGTCCCAGCTGAAGTGAATGTTCTTGAAGGTTTCAGCCGACGGCTTGAAGTGGATGTGGGTACCGGTGGTTTCGCTTTCACCGACAACGGCCATCGGCGCCTGTGGCACACCGTGCACGTAGGTCTGTTCCCAGATCTTGCCGCTGCGGCGAACGGTCAGCACCAGCTTTTCGGACAGGGCGTTTACTACCGAAACACCCACACCGTGCAGACCACCGGAAACCTTGTACGAGTTGTCGTCGAACTTACCGCCGGCGTGCAGCACGGTCATGATGACCTCGGCTGCCGAAACGCCTTCTTCTTTATGCACGTCTACCGGAATACCGCGGCCGTTGTCGCGCACGCTGATGGATTCGTCGGTGTGAATGATGACGGTGATGTCATCGCAGTGACCCGCGAGGGCTTCGTCGATCGAGTTGTCGACCACCTCGAAGACCATGTGGTGCAGGCCGCTACCATCATCGGTGTCGCCAATGTACATGCCGGGGCGCTTGCGCACGGCATCCAAACCTTTCAGCACCTTGATGCTGGAGGAGTCGTACGTTTGATTTTCGCTCATGCCTTCACTCCCGATGGTCGTGGGTCTGGGTGATACGGCCCTGTTCCACGTGGAACAAAGCAACTGGCGTTTCCGTTTGCCAGCCTTCCCTCAGTAATTCGTGATCTACACAGGTGATGAACACCTGGCAGCGTAATTCTTCAAGCAAGCGGCACAATGCGCGGCGGTGCTGGTCGTCCAGCTCCGACGGCAAGTCATCCACGAGATAAATACAGTGACCGCGGCGAGCCTGGCTGACGAGGTGGCCCTGGGCGATGCGCAATGCGCACACCACCAACTTTTGCTGACCGCGCGACAAAATGTCCGCTGCATTATTGGCAGCCAGACGAAGACGCAAATCAGCACGTTGCGGACCGGCCTGGGTATGGCCCATCTGCTGATCGCGAAGGAGAGAGGAGGCGAGGACTTCTTGCAGTTCCCGGTCCTTGTCCCAGCCTCGGTAATAGCTCAGGGTCAACCCGTCCAGCTCGACCAGTTCGCTCAGGGTTCGCTCGAAGACGGGCTTCAAGGCCTTGATGTAGTTGCGACGGTATTCATCTATTTCCGCGCTGGCCAGGCACAATTCCCGGTCCCAGGCGGCTTGCGAAGCTGGGTCAAGTGTACCATGACGCAACCACGAGTTCCGCTGCCGCAGCGCCTTCTGCAGGCGTTGCCAGGCGGGCAGGAAGCGAGGTTCCACGTGGAACACCCCCCAATCGAGGAACTGCCGACGTATTTTCGGCGCGCCTTCCAGCAAGCGGAAACTGTCTGGGTTGATCAGCTGCAAGGGCAGCAGCTCAGCCAATTGGGCTGCGCTCCTGGCATTCTGGCCATCAATGCGAATGGTGAACTCCCCCTGGCGCTCCCGTGATACACCAAGGTTGCTGGTGCCACCTTCGGCCAGCTGCACTTCGCCAAATACCGTGCACGCCGGTTGTTCGTATTGAATGACCGGGTTCAGGCGAGTGCTGCGAAATGAGCGAGCCAGGCCGAGCAGGTGCACAGCTTCGAGCACGCTGGTCTTACCGCTGCCGTTGGCGCCGTAGAGAATATTGATGCGGGGGGAGGGTGTGAGGGTCACCGGGTGCAGGTTGCGCACCGCGGTGACCATGATACGTCGAAGGGACATTTGGCCTGCTACGTTACAGGCGCATCGGCATGACTACGTAGGAAGAATCGTCGTTGCCGGCTTCCTGCAGCAGGGCACTGCTGTTGGAATCGGACAGGATCAGACGAACTTGCTCGGTAGTCATGACACCCAGCACGTCGAGCAGGTAGCTGACGTTGAAGCCGATTTCCAGCGAGCTGCCTTCGTAATCGACGCTGATTTCTTCTTCGGCTTCTTCCTGCTCAGGGTTGTTGGCCTGGATCTTCAGCTGGCCGGCAGCCAGTTGCAGGCGAATGCCGCGGTACTTTTCGTTGGAAAGAATCGCGGTACGGCTGAAGGCTTCACGCAGCGCCTGACGATCGCCCACCACCAGCTTGTCACCACCTTTAGGCAGCACGCGCTCGTAGTCCGGGAATTTGCCGTCGACCAGTTTCGAGGTGAAGGTGAACTCACCGGTGGTCGCGCGGATGTGATGCTGGCCGAGCACGATGCTGACCATGCCTTCAGGGTCGGTGAGCAGGCGCGCCAGCTCGAGGATACCCTTGCGCGGCACGATGACCTGGTGACGCTCATCCTGTTCGATCGCGGCGCTCATCGAGCACAGGGCCAGGCGATGGCCATCGGTGGACACTGCGCGCAAGGTATTGCGCGACACTTCCAGCAGCATGCCGTTGAGGTAGTAGCGCACGTCCTGCTGAGCCATGGCGAAGCTGGTGCGCTCGATCAGGCGACGCAGCTTGCTCTGCTCCAGGTTGCAGGTCAGCGAACCCGGGCCTTCTTCCACCGTCGGGAAGTCGTTGGCAGGCAGGGTCGACAGGGTGAAACGGCTACGGCCGGCCTTGACCAACAGCTTCTGCTCATCGACCTTGATATCGATCAGAACGTCGTTGGGCAGGCTCTTGCAGATGTCCATCAGCTTGCGCGCCGGGACAGTGATTTCGCCGGGCTCGGCCGGCTCTTCGAGTTGCACGCGGCCTACCAGTTCGACTTCCAGGTCGGTACCGGTCAACGACAGCTGCTGGCCTTGTACGACCAGCAGTACGTTGGACAGGACCGGCAAGGTCTGGCGGCGCTCGACGACACCGGCGACCAGTTGCAGGGGTTTCAACAGGGCTTCGCGTTGAATGGTGAAATGCATGGTCTAGTCCCTTGCCTTCAATTAGCTGGGCTGACGGCCATCAGGTCGTCAGCGTGCGCAGCAGGTTCTTGTAGTCCTCGCGGATGTCCGCGTCGGATTCCTTCAATTCGTTGATCTTGCGGCAGGCGTGCAGCACGGTGGTGTGGTCGCGGCCGCCAAACATGTCGCCGATTTCCGGCAGGCTATGGTTGGTCAGCTCCTTGGACAACGCCATGGCCACCTGACGCGGGCGCGCGACGGAACGCGAGCGGCGTTTGGACAACAGATCGGCGATCTTGATCTTGTAGTACTCGGCCACGGTGCGCTGAATGTTATCCACACTCACCAGCTTGTCTTGCAGCGCCAGCAGGTCTTTCAGCGACTCGCGAATCAGCTCGATGGTGATGTCGCGGCCCATGAAGTGCGAGTGGGCAATCACCCGCTTCAGGGCGCCTTCCAGTTCACGCACGTTGGAGCGGATGCGCTGGGCGATGAAGAACGCCGCGTCGTGCGGCAGCTCGACCTTGGCCTGGTCGGCCTTCTTCATCAGGATCGCGACACGGGTTTCCAGTTCCGGCGGCTCCACGGCCACCGTCAGGCCCCAGCCGAAGCGCGACTTCAGACGCTCTTCCAGGCCTTCGATTTCCTTGGGGTAGCGGTCGCTGGTGAGAATCACCTGCTGGCCACCTTCGAGCAAGGCGTTGAAGGTGTGGAAAAACTCTTCCTGCGAACGCTCCTTGCGGGCGAAGAACTGGATGTCGTCGATCAGCAGCGCATCCACCGAGCGGTAGAACCGCTTGAATTCGTTGATCGCGTTCAGCTGCAGCGCCTTGACCATGTCTGCGACGAAGCGCTCGGAATGCAGGTAGACCACCTTGGCATTCGGGTTCTTCTTCAGCAGGTGGTTACCCACAGCATGCATCAGGTGCGTCTTGCCCAAGCCTACGCCGCCATACAGGAACAGCGGGTTGTAGCCGTGCTTGGGGTTGTCGGCCACCTGCCAGGCCGCGGCGCGGGCCAGCTGGTTCGACTTGCCTTCGACAAAGGTTTCGAAGGTGAAGGTGCGGTTCAGGTAGCTGGTGTGCTTGAGCGCACCTTCGACCTGGACGGTGCGTTGTTCGGTACGCCCGCTGGCAGCGGGTGCCGCGTTACTGTCGGCCATGGCATCGAAGCTGTCTCGCGAGGACGACTCGGCGCTATCGGTCACCAGCACAGGTTCGACAACGCTGGCCATGACCGGCTCGGCAACGGCTGCGGCCGGCGCATTGGCAGCCTGGGGCTGGCTTTGCGCGAGCGAGGCTGCCACTGCAGCACTGACCGGGGCGTTGGGCGCAGCGCGCGGCGCAGAGCTGCGACGGCTGCCTATTAATAAGGAAAGGGCAGGCGCGATGCCGCTGCCGTTCTCACCCAACAGTTCGAGCAGGCGGCCGAGGTACTTTTCATTCACCCAATCGAGAACGAAGCGGTTAGGCGCATAGACGCGCAACTCGTCGCCTTCGGCTTCGACCTGTAGCGGACGGATCCAGGTGTTGAATTGCTGGGCAGGCAGTTCATCGCGCAGAAGCTCCACGCACTGCTGCCAAAGTTCCACTGACACGGATATCCCCTGAGTTTGAAAGCCGGATGAGGCAAAAACAAACCGCCATTGTACCGGTCGAGCGCTCAGTTATCCACATGTGGAAACATTCTGAGCCATGACAAATCAGCCATTTAGCGACCAAAACACCCTTTCAAGGCGGTGGATAAGCCCTGTGGATAAGCGCACATGAGGGCTATGCACAACCCTGGGTCGAGCCGTGTGGATAACTCCCCTGTGGATAAGCGGCGTTTTCATCCACAACTTGTGCGCATGCGCAGCACAGGCGCAGCACCCGTTGTGGACAAGGTTTTGAAATTCTGTACAGCCCATGAACAAAGGGCTGCAAGAAGTTATCCACAGATACTTATCCACTTAAGAGTTATAAGTTCTTCAGAAAAGCTTTTTATATGTCTCTTCTTTTTTTTCATTTTGTCGTCCGTTTGCCTGCACGGGCAAGCCTTGGCCGGAGGAACGCCAGCGATCACCTTCCATAAGGAATGACTGGTTGGAAATTGACCTATTGGCTTGCTTTCTCTAGAATCGCCGATCTCTTAAAAAGGGGGCCATCCCGGCCCGTTGTCGACAAACCCAGGTAACACGCCATGAAACGTACTTTCCAACCAAGCACCATCAAGCGCGCTCGCACCCACGGCTTCCGTGCCCGTATGGCTACCAAGAACGGCCGCGCTGTTCTGTCGCGTCGTCGTGCCAAAGGCCGTAAGCGTCTGGCCATTTGATTTTTCGGCACAGGTGGTGAGTCAGGACTTCAGTCGGGAAAAGCGACTGCTTACACCCCGGCATTTCAAAGCGGTCTTCGACTCCCCAACCGGCAAGGTTCCAGGGAAAAACCTGCTGATCCTTGCTCGCGAGAACGGGCTCGATCATCCACGCCTCGGCCTGGTGATCGGCAAGAAGAGCGTCAAGCTCGCCGTTCAACGCAATCGCCTCAAGCGCTTGATGCGCGATTCCTTCCGTCTGAACCAGCAAATGCTCGCTGGCTTGGACATAGTGATCGTCGCGCGCAAGGGATTGGGTGAGATAGAAAACCCGGAATTGCACCAACACTTTGGCAAGCTCTGGAAACGCCTGGCCCGCAGCCGGCCCTCTCCAGCGGCAAACGCCGATTCCGCAGGGGTAGACAGTCAAGATGCGTAAACTGGCACTCGTTCCGATCCAGTTTTACCGTTACGCCATTAGTCCTCTGATGGCCAGCCACTGTCGTTTCTACCCCAGTTGCTCCTGTTACGCTTACGAAGCCATTGAAAACCATGGTCTCTGGCGTGGCGGGTGGCTAGCCGTTCGTCGCCTGGGGCGTTGTCATCCGTGGAACGACGGCGGTTTCGATCCCGTTCCTCCCGCTCCTTCCTCCCGAACTTCTTCGATAGCCGAGTAATCATGGATATTAAACGCACGATCCTGATCGCCGCCCTGGCAATCGTGTCCTACGTCATGGTCCTGAAGTGGAACGATGACTACGGCCAGGCTGCCTTGCCGACTCAGAATACTGCTGCCAGCACTGTTGCTCCGGGCTTGCCCGATGGCGTACCCGCCGCCAACAACGGCGCCAGCGCCGATGTACCGAGCGCCAACGGCGAGTCGAGCCCTGCAGAACTGGCACCTGTTGCACTCAGCAAGGATCTGATCAAGGTCAAGACCGATGTCCTGGAACTGGCTATCGACCCAGTCGGTGGTGACATCGTCCAGCTGAACCTGCCGAAGTACCCACGCCGCCAGGACCATCCGGACATTCCGTTCCAGCTGTTCGACAACGGTGGCGAGCGCGTGTACCTGGCCCAGAGCGGCCTGACCGGCGCCAATGGCCCGGACGCCCGTTCCACTGGCCGTCCGCTGTACGCTGCCGAGCAGAAGTCCTACCAGATGGCCGATGGCCAGGAACAACTGGTGGTCGACCTGAAGTTCAGCGACAACGGTGTGAACTACATCAAGCGCTTCAGCTTCAAGCGCGGCGAGTACGACCTGACCGTCAGCTACCTGATCGACAACCAGAGCGCTCAGGCCTGGAGCGGCAACATGTTTGCCCAGCTCAAGCGTGACGCCAGTGGCGATCCGTCCTCGAGCACTGCCACCGGCACCGCGACCTACCTGGGCGCCGCCATGTGGACCGCGTCCGAGCCGTACAAGAAAGTGTCGATGAAGGACATCGACAAAGGTAGTTTGAAAGAAAATGTGTCCGGCGGCTGGGTCGCCTGGCTGCAGCACTACTTCGTGACCGCCTGGATTCCTGCCAAGTCCGACAACAACGTTGTGCAGACCCGCAAGGACAGCCAGGGCAACTACATCATCGGCTACACCGGCCCGGCCATCAGCGTACCTGCTGGCGGCAAGGTCGAAACCAGCGCCATGCTGTACGCCGGCCCGAAGATCCAGTCCAAGCTCAAGGAGTTGTCCCCAGGCCTGGAACTGACCGTCGACTACGGCTTCCTGTGGTTCATCGCCCAGCCGATCTTCTGGCTGCTGCAACATATCCACAGCCTGCTGGGTAACTGGGGCTGGTCGATCATCGTCCTGACCATGCTCATCAAGGGCCTGTTCTTCCCGCTGTCGGCTGCCAGCTACCGCTCGATGGCGCGCATGCGTGCCGTGGCGCCGAAGCTTGCCGCGCTGAAGGAACGCTTCGGTGACGATCGCCAGAAGATGTCCCAGGCGATGATGGAGCTGTACAAGAAAGAGAAGATCAACCCGCTGGGCGGCTGCCTGCCGATCCTGGTCCAGATGCCGGTGTTCCTGGCCCTGTACTGGGTACTGCTGGAAAGCGTAGAAATGCGCCAGGCCCCGTGGATGCTGTGGATCACCGACCTGTCGATCAAGGATCCGTTCTTCATCCTGCCGATCATCATGGGCGCGACCATGTTCATCCAGCAGCGCCTGAACCCGACTCCGCCGGATCCGATGCAAGCCAAGGTGATGAAAATGATGCCGATCATCTTCACCTTCTTCTTCCTGTGGTTCCCAGCGGGCCTGGTGCTGTACTGGGTTGTGAACAACTGCTTGTCGATCACCCAGCAGTGGTACATCACCCGCCGTATCGAAGCAGCGACGAAAAAAGCTGCTGCTTGACGGGCTACTCAGCTAGCCTGTGAATAAAAACGCCCCCTCGGGGGCGTTTTTGCTATCTGTCGTATTTGTCGTAGAGGCTTTCGAGCATGAACACTGTGCGTGAAACCATCGCAGCCATCGCCACCGCCCAGGGCCGCGGCGGTGTCGGCATCGTCCGCCTGTCCGGGCCACTGGCGGCCAAGGCTGGCCAACTCATCACCGGCCGCAGCCTGACCCCGCGCCATGCCCACTACGGCCCGTTCCGCGACGAGCAAGGGCTGGTGCTGGATGAAGGCATCGCGCTGTTCTTCCCGGGGCCGAACTCGTTCACCGGTGAGGATGTGCTGGAGCTGCAGGGCCATGGCGGCCCGGTGGTGCTGGATATGCTGCTGCAGCGCTGCGTCGAGGTCGGTTGCCGTCTGGCGCGCCCGGGCGAGTTCAGCGAGCGGGCATTTCTCAACGACAAGCTCGACCTGGCCCAGGCCGAGGCCATTGCCGACCTCATCGAGGCCAGCTCCAGCCAGGCGGCGCGCAATGCGTTGCGCTCGCTGCAGGGCGAATTCTCCAAGCGTGTGCACAGCCTGACCGAGGCGCTGATTGCCCTGCGCATCTACGTCGAGGCGGCCATCGACTTCCCGGAAGAAGAAATCGACTTCCTCGCTGACGGGCATGTGCTGTCGATGCTCGACACCGTGCGTGGCGAGTTGTCCACAGTGCAGCGCGAAGCCGGGCAGGGCGCCTTGCTGCGTGACGGCATGACCGTGGTGATCGCCGGCAGGCCCAACGCCGGCAAGTCGAGCCTGCTCAATACCCTGGCCGGCCGCGAGGCGGCGATCGTCACCGATATCGCCGGCACCACCCGGGACATCCTGCGCGAACATATCCACATCGATGGCATGCCGCTGCACGTGGTCGACACGGCAGGCCTTCGCGACACCGATGACCATGTGGAAAAGATCGGCGTGGAACGCGCGCTCAAGGCCATTGGCGAAGCCGACCGGGTGTTGCTGGTGGTGGACTCCACCGCCCCCGAGGCGAGCGACCCGTTTGCCCTGTGGCCGGAGTTCCTGGACCAGCGGCCAGACCCGGCCAAGGTCACGCTGATTCGCAACAAGGCCGACCTCAGTGGCGAGCGGGTAGCACTGGAACAATGCGACGATGGGCACGTGACGATCACCCTGAGCGCCAAGGGCGACGACCAGGGGCTGCAGCTGCTGCGCGAGCACCTCAAGGCCTGCATGGGCTACGAGCAGACCGCAGAGAGCGGCTTCAGCGCCCGCCGGCGCCACCTGGATGCACTGCGCCAGGCCAGCGACCACCTGGAACACGGGCGTGCCCAATTGACCCTGGCCGGGGCCGGAGAGCTGCTGGCAGAAGATTTGCGACAGGCACAGCAGGCACTGGGTGAAATCACCGGAGCCTTCAGTTCGGATGACCTGCTCGGCAGGATTTTCTCGAGTTTCTGCATCGGCAAGTAGTCCACAACCTGCCAGACCCAGGCCGCTCCTTCATGGAGCGGCTTTTTTTTGCCCGCATGAGCCCTGTGGGTAACTCGCCTTCAGGTCAGTTGATAAGCAGGCCTTTTTTCTGAGGACAAACCGGCCTGTGGGTAAAGAGGCATTTAATCCACAGGCTAAAACCGGTTATCCAGAACCCTCATGGCCATCCAGACACAGGGTTTAATTTCTCTCTACACAACGGTTGATAAGGGATACAGAACGTTATCCACAGATATCCGTGTGCATAAGAATAAACATAAAAACAAAGCTTTTTTAAATTTCTCTTCTTTGATTTCTGTTGTCTGCCACTCATCCACAGCCTGGTCAAAATTTGCGCAAAAGGTTTCTTTAGAGGGGGTGAAGTCCCTATACTTGTCGGCTTACCTTCTCTATTCGCAAAAACAGGCACGAGGTGCGTGGTGGATTTCCCTTCCCGTTTTGAAGTGATCGTCATCGGCGGCGGCCATGCCGGTACCGAGGCTGCGCTTGCGTCTGCACGCATGGGTGTGAAAACCCTGCTGTTGACCCATAACGTGGAAACCCTCGGTCACATGAGCTGCAACCCCGCCATCGGTGGTATTGGCAAGAGCCATCTGGTCAAAGAGATCGATGCCCTGGGCGGCGCGATGGCATTGGCCACCGACAAGAGCGGTATCCAGTTCCGCATCCTGAACAACCGCAAGGGCCCGGCCGTGCGCGCCACCCGAGCGCAGGCAGACCGCGCCATCTACAAGGCGGTGGTGCGCGAGATCCTGGAAAACCAGCCGAACCTGTGGATATTCCAGCAGTCGTGCGACGACCTGATCGTCGAGCAGGACCAGGTCAAAGGCGTGGTCACCCAGATGGGCCTGCGCTTCTTCGCCGAACAAGTGGTACTGACCACCGGCACCTTCCTCGGTGGGCTTATCCACATCGGTTTGCAAAACCACTCCGGTGGCCGCGCCGGTGACCCACCCTCGATCGCCCTGGCCCACCGCATGCGTGAACTGCCGCTGCGCGTCGGCCGCTTGAAAACCGGTACGCCGCCGCGTATCGACGGGCGTTCGGTAGATTTCTCGGTGATGACCGAGCAGCCAGGCGACACGCCGATCCCGGTGATGTCGTTCATGGGCAATGCGCAGATGCACCCGCGCCAGGTCAGCTGCTGGATCACCCACACCAACGCCCGCACCCACGAGATCATCGCCTCGAACCTCGACCGTTCGCCGATGTACTCCGGGGTCATCGAAGGCGTCGGCCCACGCTACTGCCCGTCGATCGAAGACAAGATCCACCGCTTCGCCGACAAGGAAAGCCACCAGGTGTTCATCGAGCCGGAAGGCCTGACCACCCACGAGCTGTACCCCAACGGCATTTCCACTTCGCTGCCGTTCGACGTGCAGCTGGAACTGGTGCGCTCGATCCGCGGCATGGAAAATGCCCACATCGTGCGCCCCGGCTACGCCATCGAGTACGACTACTTCGACCCGCGCGACCTCAAGTACAGCCTGGAGACCAAGGTCATCGGCGGCCTGTACTTCGCCGGCCAGATCAACGGCACCACCGGTTACGAAGAAGCCGGCGCCCAGGGCCTGCTGGCCGGGACCAACGCCGCACTGCGCGCCCAGGGCCGCGAAAGCTGGTGCCCGCGCCGCGACGAGGCGTACATCGGTGTGCTGGTCGACGACCTGATCACCCTGGGTACCCAGGAGCCTTACCGCATGTTCACTTCGCGCGCCGAGTACCGGCTGATCCTGCGCGAAGACAACGCCGACCTGCGCCTGACCGAAAAAGGCCGTGAACTGGGCCTGATCGATGACCAGCGCTGGGCCGCCTTCTGCGCCAAGCGCGATGGCATCGAGCGTGAGGAACAGCGCCTGAAGTCGACCTGGGTACGCCCCAATACCCCGCAAGGTCAGGCCGTTGTGGATAAGTTCGGCACCCCGCTGAGCCACGAGTACAGCCTGCTCAACCTGCTCGCCCGCCCGGAAATCGACTACGCCGGGCTGATCGAGGCGACCGGCGGTGAGGTCATCGACCCGCAGGTTGCCGAGCAGGTCGAGATCAAGACCAAGTACGCCGGCTACATCGACCGCCAGCAGGATGAAATCGCCCGCCTGCGCGCCAGCGAAGACACGCGCCTGCCTGTGGATATCGACTACGCCACGATTTCCGGCCTGTCCAAGGAAATCCAGGGCAAGCTGGGCCAGACCCGCCCCGAGACGCTGGGCCAGGCTTCGCGTATCCCGGGCGTTACCCCGGCGGCGATTTCCCTGTTGCTGATTCATCTGAAAAAACGCGGCGCTGGCCGCGAATTGGAGCAAAGCGCTTGAGTTCCCTGGTCACCCCGCAGCACGCAGAAGAGTTGTCCACAGGCGCGCGCCAGCTCGGCATCGAGCTGAGCGCGCAGCAGCACGAAGCGCTGCTGGGCTACCTGGCCCTGTTGATCAAGTGGAACAAAGCCTACAACCTGACCGCCGTGCGCGATCCGGACGAGATGGTCTCGCGCCATCTGCTCGACAGCCTCAGCGTCATGGGGTTTATCCACAGCGACCGCGAAACCTGGCTGGATGTGGGCAGCGGCGGTGGCATGCCGGGCATTCCGTTGGCTATCCTGCACCCGCACAAACAGGTGACGGTGCTGGATGCCAACGGCAAGAAGACGCGCTTTCTGACCCAGGTCAAAATGGAGCTGAAACTGGACAACCTCACGGTTATCCACAGCCGCGTCGAGGCCTTCCAGCCCGCGCAGCCGTTCAGCGGCATCATCTCCCGCGCCTTCAGCAGCATGGAGAACTTCACCAACTGGACCCGCCACTTGGGCGACACCGGGACGCAATGGCTTGCAATGAAGGGGCTGCATCCTGCCGATGAACTGGTAGCATTGCCCGCAGACTTCACAGTGGAAAGCGAGCAGGCCCTGACCGTTCCAGGTTGCCAGGGCCAGCGCCATCTGCTGATACTGCGCCGCAAGGCATGACTGGGAACACACGCAACAATGGCTAAGGTATTCGCAATCGCGAACCAGAAAGGTGGAGTGGGCAAAACCACCACCTGTATCAATCTTGCTGCATCGCTGGCCGCGACCAAGCGTCGTGTGCTGCTGATCGACCTCGATCCGCAGGGCAACGCCACCATGGGCAGCGGTGTGGACAAACACGAACTCGAGCATTCGGTCTACGACCTGTTGATCGGCGAATGCGACCTTGCCCAGGCCATGCACTACTCCGAGCACGGCGGCTTCCAGCTGCTGCCGGCCAACCGCGACCTGACTGCCGCGGAAGTGGTGCTGCTGGAGATGCAGGTCAAGGAGAGCCGCCTGCGCAATGCCCTGGCGCCGATCCGCGAGAGCTACGACTACATCCTCATCGACTGCCCACCGTCGCTGTCGATGCTGACGCTCAACGCCCTGGTCGCCTCCGATGGCGTGATCATCCCGATGCAGTGCGAGTACTACGCACTGGAAGGTCTCAGCGACCTTGTGGATAACATCAAGCGCATCGCCGCCCGCCTGAACCCGCAACTGAAGATCGAAGGCCTGCTGCGGACCATGTACGACCCGCGCCTGAGCCTGAACAACGATGTTTCGGCGCAGCTCAAGGAGCACTTCGGCGAGCAGCTGTACGACACGGTCATCCCGCGCAACATCCGCCTGGCGGAGGCGCCGAGCTTCGGCATGCCGGCACTGGCCTACGACAAGCAATCGCGTGGTGCACTCGCCTACCTGGCCCTGGCCGGGGAACTGGTGCGCCGTCAACGCCGTCAATCATGCACTGCACAAACAACTTAAGGAATCCGCATGGCCGTTAAGAAACGGGGTCTCGGACGTGGGTTGGATGCACTGCTCAGTGGTCCGTCCGTCAGCGCGCTCGAAGAGCAGGCTGTGAAGATCGACCAGAAAGAACTGCAACACCTGCCGGTCGAACTGGTCCAGCGCGGCAAGTATCAGCCGCGCCGCGACATGGATCCGGTGGCGCTGGAAGAACTGGCGCACTCGATTCGCAGCCATGGCGTGATGCAGCCGATCGTGGTCCGCCCGATCGACGGCAACCGCTATGAAATCATCGCCGGTGAACGCCGCTGGCGCGCCACCCAGCAGGCCGGCCTGGACACCATCCCGGCGATGGTCCGCGAAGTGCCCGACGAAGCGGCCATCGCCATGGCCCTGATCGAGAACATCCAGCGCGAGGACCTCAACCCGCTGGAAGAGGCCCTGGCCCTGCAGCGCCTGCAGCAGGAGTTCGAACTGACCCAGCAACAGGTGGCGGATGCCGTGGGCAAGTCGCGGGTCACCGTGGCCAACCTGCTGCGCCTGATCTCGCTGCCGGAAGCGATCAAGACCATGCTCGCCCACGGCGACCTGGAGATGGGCCACGCACGTGCTTTGCTCGGCCTGGAAGAAGATCGCCAGGAAGAAGGGGCGCGACATGTTGTCGCACGTGGCCTCACCGTGCGCCAAACCGAGGCACTGGTGCGCCAGTGGCTCAGCGGCAAACCTGATCCGGTCGAACCGAGCAAACCTGATCCGGATATCGAGCGCCTTGAACAGCGGCTTGCAGAGCGCCTGGGCTCGCCCGTGCAGATACGCCACGGGAACAAGGGAAAAGGGCAATTGGTTATTCGTTACAACTCGCTTGACGAGTTGCAAGGTGTGCTTGCTCACATCCGCTGAAACAATTCCTGTTGTAGCGCTCAGTCGGAAATCACTACGAAGAGTTGAATAGGGGTTAATCCACCCCTATACTCTGCGCGCATTTTGTCGGCACAAATTATGCCAAGTCGTTGCTGACTTGTTGGTCGACTTTCGAGGAGCAGTTTTGATGGAAATCCGCACGCCAAACCGCCTGCCTTTCCATCGCTGGGCGGTTTTCCCGGTACTGCTGGCTCAATTTGTAGTACTGCTGCTGGCAACGCTGGTGTTGTGGCAGTGGAAAGGGGTGGTCAGTGGATATTCAGGCCTTTGCGGAGGTTTGATTGCCTGGCTGCCCAATTTGTATTTCGCCTGGAAGGCTTTTCGCTTCAGCGGAGCCCGGGCGGCGCAGGCCATCGTCAAGTCGTTCTACGCAGGCGAGGCAGGCAAGATGATTTTGACGGCAGTGCTGTTCGCACTGACCTTCGCAGGAGTGAAGCCACTGGCGCCGTTAGCAGTATTCGGCGTCTTCGTGTTGACCCTTTTGGTCAGCTGGTTCGCGCCCCTGCTGATGAATAAAAGACTTTCGAGACCTTAGGGCGTTTGAGGCAACCATGGCAGCAGAAACCGCTTCGGGCTATATCCAGCACCACTTGCAGAACCTGACCTACGGTCAACTACCAGACGGCAGCTGGGGCTTCGCCCATTCGGCTGCAGAAGCCAAGGCAATGGGCTTCTGGGCGTTCCACCTGGACACCCTGGGTTGGTCCGTCGCGCTGGGTCTGATCTTCCTGTTCATTTTCCGCATGGCGGCGAAGAAGGCGACTTCCGGCCAGCCTGGCGGTCTGCAGAACTTCGTTGAAGTGATGGTGGACTTCGTACACGGCAGCGTGAAGGATTCCTTCCACGGCCGTAGCCCGGTGATTGCTCCGCTGGCGCTGACCATCTTCGTCTGGGTGTTCCTGATGAACGCCATCGACCTGGTACCGGTCGACTGGATTCCTCAGCTGGCCATCCTGATCTCCGGTGACCCGCACATTCCGTTCCGCGCCGTGTCGACCACCGACCCGAACGCGACCCTGGCCATGGCCTTCTGCGTGTTCGCCCTGATCATCTTCTACAGCATCAAGGTCAAGGGCCTGGGCGGCTTCATCGGTGAGCTGACCCTGCACCCGTTCGGCAGCAAGAACATCTTCCTGCAGATCCTGCTGATTCCGGTCAACTTCCTGCTCGAATTCGTCACCCTGATCGCCAAGCCGATCTCGCTGGCACTGCGACTGTTCGGCAACATGTACGCCGGCGAGCTGGTGTTCATCCTGATCGCGGTGATGTTCGGCGCCGGCATCCTCTGGCTCAGCGGCCTGGGTGTGGTGCTGCAGTGGGCGTGGGCTGTGTTCCACATCCTGATCATCACCCTGCAAGCTTTCATCTTCATGATGCTTACCATCGTCTACCTGTCGATGGCTCACGAAGATAACCATTAAGACCGCCTGGCGTGTCTGATAGCCTTCCCCGCTCGTTTGGGGGGAGGGCTTTAAAAGTCCGCAAGGGCAGCTGTACCAAACGATTTGTTTTACCGCTTCAAACTAAAAACCTAACCAATACGACGTAAAAGTCGGGAGGAAAGATGGAAACTGTAGTTGGTCTGACCGCTATCGCTGTTGCTCTGCTGATCGGCCTGGGTGCTCTGGGTACCGCCATTGGTTTCGGCCTGCTGGGCGGCAAGTTCCTGGAAGGCGCTGCTCGTCAGCCTGAGATGGTGCCGATGCTGCAGGTCAAAATGTTCATCGTTGCCGGTCTGCTCGACGCCGTAACCATGATCGGTGTTGGTATCGCTCTGTTCTTCACCTTCGCGAATCCGTTCGTTGGTCAGATCGCCGGCTAATCACTCGTATTCACGAGTTGATGGCTGTATGAATTAAGACCGAGCGAGGTGTTGGCGTGAACATTAATGCAACCCTGATTGGCCAATCCGTTGCTTTTCTGATTTTTGTACTCTTCTGCATGAAGTATGTATGGCCTCCGGTCATCACTGCCCTGCACGAGCGCCAAAAGAAGATTGCCGACGGCTTGGACGCTGCCAACCGCGCAGCTCGCGACCTGGAGCTGGCCCAAGAGAAAGTGGGTCAGCAACTGCGTGAAGCTAAAGCACAGGCAGCCGAAATCATTGAGCAAAGCAAGAAACGCGCTGCTCAGCTTGTCGAGGAAGCCCGTGATCAGGCCCGCGTCGAAGCTGACCGTGTGAAGGCTCAGGCTCTGGCCGAGATCGAACAGGAACTGAACAGCGCCAAAGACGCTCTGCGTGCCCAAGTGGGTGCTCTGGCCGTTGACGGTGCTGAAAAGATCCTTGGCGCCACAATCGATCAAAACGCGCATGCGGAGCTGGTTAACAAACTGGCCGCTGAAATTTAAGCGAGGGCGATCATGGCAGAACTGACCACGTTGGCCCGACCTTACGCTAAGGCTGCCTTTGAGCATGCCCAGGCCCATCAGCAACTGGCCAATTGGTCAGCCATGCTCGGCCTGGCTGCTGCGGTGTCGCAAGACGACACCATGCAGCGCCTGCTCAAGGCCCCGCGACTGACGAGCGCAGAAAAGGCCGCCACGTTCATTGACGTGTGCGGTGACAAGTTCAATGCACAGGCACAGAATTTCATTCGTGTTGCCGCGGAAAACGACCGTCTCCTGCTTCTGCCGGAGATTGCCGCTCTGTTCGACCTGCTGAAGGCCGAGCAAGAGAAATCCGTGGACGTGGAAGTCACCAGTGCCTTCGCGTTGAACCAAGAACAGCAAGACAAACTCGCCAAGGTTCTCAGTGCACGGTTAGGCCAGGAAGTGCGCCTGCACGCGTCGGAGGATGCCAGCCTGATTGGCGGCGTCGTCATCCGCGCTGGTGACCTGGTAATCGATGGCTCTGTTCGCGGCAAAATCGCGAAACTGGCCGAAGCATTGAAATCTTGAGTTTGAAGGGGCAGCAGAGCAATGCAGCAACTCAATCCTTCCGAAATTAGTGAAATCATCAAGGGCCGCATCGACAACCTCGATGTGAGCTCCCAAGCCCGTAACGAAGGTACCGTTGTTTCGGTATCCGACGGTATCGTGCGGATCCACGGTCTGGCCGACGTCATGTACGGCGAAATGATCGAGTTCCCTGGCGGCGTCTACGGCATGGCACTGAACCTGGAGCAAGACTCCGTGGGTGCAGTGATCCTGGGTGCCTATGACACCCTCGCCGAAGGCATGAGCGCCAAGTGCACCGGCCGCATCCTGGAAGTTCCGGTTGGTAAGGAACTGCTGGGCCGCGTCGTCGACGCACTGGGCAACCCGATCGACGGCAAAGGTCCACTGGGTCACACCCAGACCGACGCGGTCGAGAAAGTAGCTCCAGGCGTGATCTGGCGTAAGTCGGTAGACCAGCCTGTACAGACTGGCTACAAGTCCGTCGACGCCATGATCCCTGTCGGCCGTGGCCAGCGCGAGCTGATCATCGGTGACCGTCAGATCGGCAAGACCGCCATGGCCATCGACGCCATCATCAACCAGAAAGACTCCGGTATTTTCTGTGTGTATGTGGCTGTCGGCCAGAAGCGTTCCACCGTTGCCAACATCGTTCGCAAGCTGGAAGAAAACGGCGCCCTGGCCAACACCATCGTGGTCGTTGCCAGTGCTTCGGAATCCGCCGCACTGCAGTTCCTGGCACCTTACGCCGGCTGCACCATGGGCGAGTTCTTCCGTGACCGCGGTGAAGACGCCCTGATCGTTTACGATGACCTGTCCAAGCAGGCCGTTGCCTACCGTCAGATCTCCCTGCTGCTGCGCCGTCCACCAGGACGTGAAGCGTACCCAGGTGACGTGTTCTATCTCCACTCCCGTCTGCTGGAGCGTGCATCGCGCGTTTCCGAAGAGTACGTCGAGAAGTTCACCAATGGCGCAGTCACTGGCAAAACCGGTTCCCTGACCGCTCTGCCGATCATCGAAACCCAGGCTGGCGACGTTTCCGCGTTCGTTCCGACCAACGTGATTTCCATCACCGACGGTCAGATCTTCCTGGAATCGGCCATGTTCAACTCGGGCATCCGCCCTGCAGAGAACGCCGGTGTTTCGGTATCCCGCGTAGGTGGTGCCGCTCAGACCAAGATCATCAAGAAGCTGTCCGGTGGTATTCGTACCGCTCTGGCTCAGTACCGTGAACTGGCGGCATTCGCCCAGTTCGCTTCCGATCTGGACGAAGCGACCCGCAAGCAGCTCGAGCATGGTCAGCGCGTTACCGAGCTGATGAAGCAGAAGCAGTACGCGCCGATGTCCATCGCGGACATGGCTCTGTCGCTGTACGCCGCTGAGCGTGGTTTCCTGACTGACTTAGAAGTCTCCAAGATCGGCAGCTTCGAGCAAGCACTGATCGCCTTCTTCAACCGTGATCACGCCGAACTGATGGCGAAGATCAACGTGAAGGGTGACTTCAACGACGAAATCGACGCAGGCCTGAAAGCCGGTATCGAGAAGTTCAAGGCCACCCAGACCTGGTAAGCCGCAGCGGGGGCCCAGGCCCCCGCTTGCTAACCTGATAGGTGATACATGGCAGGCGCAAAAGAGATTCGCAGTAAGATTGCGAGCATCAAAAGCACGCAAAAAATTACCAGCGCCATGGAGAAAGTGGCGGTCAGCAAGATGCGCAAGGCACAAATGCGCATGGCTGCTAGCCGTCCTTACGCGGAGCGTATCCGCCAGGTGATCGGTCATCTGGCCAACGCCAACCCGGAATACCGCCACCCGTTCATGATCGAGCGCCCTGTAAAGCGCGTCGGTTATATCGTGGTGAGCAGTGACCGTGGTCTGTGCGGTGGCTTGAACACCAACCTGTTCAAGGCCCTGGTCAAGGACATGAACGTAAACCGCGAACAGGGCGTTGAAATCGACCTGTGCGTGATCGGCAGCAAGGGTGCGACTTTCTTCCGCATCTTTGGCGGCAACGTCGTAGCCGCGATCAGCCACCTGGGCGAAGAGCCATCGATCAACGATCTGATCGGCTCCGTCAAAGTGATGCTGGACGCCTACCTGGACGGCCGTATCGATCGCCTTTCGGTGGTTTCGAACAAGTTCATCAACACCATGACCCAAACTCCAACGGTCGAGCAATTGGTACCGCTGGTGGCAACCCCGGATCAGGATCTCAAGCATCACTGGGATTACCTGTACGAACCCGACGCAAAAGAGCTGCTGGACGGCTTGATGGTGCGTTACGTGGAGTCGCAGGTGTACCAGGCGGTGGTCGAGAACAACGCTGCTGAACAAGCGGCCCGGATGATCGCGATGAAGAACGCCACAGACAACGCCGGTGATTTGATCAAAGAGCTTCAGTTGATCTACAACAAGGCGCGTCAGGCTGCGATCACCCAGGAGATCTCGGAAATCGTCGGCGGCGCTGCCGCGGTTTAACGGTTCAAAAATTCAGAGGATCCAGCTATGAGTAGCGGACGTATCGTTCAAATCATCGGCGCCGTCATCGACGTGGAATTCCCACGTGACGTCGTGCCGAGTGTATACAACGCGCTGAAAGTACAAGGCGCGGAAACCACCCTCGAAGTTCAGCAGCAGCTGGGCGACGGCGTGGTTCGTACCATTGCGATGGGCTCCACCGAAGGCCTGAAGCGCGGTCTGGATGTCGTTGACACCGGCGCTGCCATTTCCGTTCCTGTTGGTAAGGCCACTCTGGGCCGCATCATGGACGTTCTGGGCAACCCGATCGACGAAGCCGGCCCGATCGGCGAAGAAGAGCGTCGCGGTATCCACCAGCCAGCGCCTTCGTTCGCTGACCAGGCAGGCGGCAACGACCTGCTGGAAACCGGCATCAAGGTTATCGACCTGGTTTGCCCGTTCGCCAAGGGTGGTAAGGTTGGTCTGTTCGGTGGTGCCGGTGTCGGCAAGACCGTAAACATGATGGAACTGATCCGTAACATCGCCATGGAACACAGCGGTTACTCCGTGTTCGCTGGTGTGGGTGAGCGTACTCGTGAGGGTAACGACTTCTACCACGAGATGAAGGACTCCAACGTTCTCGACAAGGTAGCGCTGGTCTACGGTCAGATGAACGAGCCACCAGGAAACCGTCTGCGCGTAGCGCTGACCGGCCTGACCATGGCTGAGAAATTCCGTGACGAAGGTAACGACGTTCTGCTGTTCGTCGACAACATCTATCGTTACACCCTGGCCGGTACCGAAGTATCCGCACTGCTGGGCCGTATGCCTTCGGCAGTAGGTTACCAGCCGACCCTGGCTGAAGAGATGGGCGTTCTGCAAGAGCGCATCACCTCCACCAAGGAAGGTTCGATCACCTCCGTGCAGGCCGTATACGTACCTGCGGACGACTTGACCGACCCGTCGCCAGCCACCACCTTCGCCCACTTGGACGCCACCGTCGTTCTGTCCCGTGACATCGCCTCCCTGGGTATCTACCCAGCGGTCGACCCACTGGACTCGACTTCGCGCCAGCTGGACCCGAACGTGATCGGCAACGAGCACTACGACACCGCGCGTGGCGTTCAGTATGTTCTGCAGCGCTACAAAGAGCTGAAGGACATCATCGCGATCCTGGGTATGGACGAACTGTCCGAAAGCGACAAGCAACTGGTAGCCCGCGCTCGTAAGATCCAGCGCTTCCTGTCGCAGCCGTTCTTCGTGGCCGAAGTCTTCACCGGCTCGCCAGGCAAGTACGTGTCCCTCAAAGACACCATCGCTGGCTTCAGCGGCATCCTCAAAGGTGACTACGACCACCTGCCAGAACAAGCGTTCTACATGGTCGGCAGCATCGACGAAGCGATCGAGAAAGCCAAGAAACTGTAATTCCTGCGCCCCGCAAGGGGCGCTATCAGGTTGAGGCAAGCAGATGGCTATGACAGTCCATTGCGATATCGTCAGCGCGGAAGGAGAGATTTTCTCCGGCCTGGTCGAGATGGTGGTTGCGCACGGTAACCTGGGTGATCTTGGTATCGCTCCAGGCCACGCGCCGCTGATCACCAATCTGAAGCCTGGTCCGATCACGCTGACCAAGCAGGGTGGCGCCCAAGAGGTGTTCTACATCTCTGGTGGTTTCCTCGAGGTTCAGCCGAACATGGTCAAGGTGCTTGCCGATACCGTGCAACGTGCTGCAGACCTGGATGAAGCTCAGGCCCAGGAAGCCCTCAAGGCTGCCGAAAACGCCCTGAGTCTGAAAGGCGCGGACTTCGACTACAGCGCCGCCGCCGCACGTCTGGCCGAGGCCGCAGCCCAGCTGCGTACCGTCCAGCAAATGCGCAGAGGCAAGTAATCGGCCCCGGCTGATCACTTCTGTAGCGATTGAGTAAAAGGGTAGCCTCGGCTACCCTTTTTCTTTTTCCGTTTTTCCCTCCCGGTCATTTCACTGACCACCCAGGATTGGTAGCCAGTCAATGTCACTCGATATCGTTATTCTCGCCGCCGGCCAAGGCACCCGCATGCGCTCGGCGCTGCCCAAGGTGCTGCACCCGGTTGCCGGCAACTCCATGCTTGGCCATGTTATCCACAGCGCGCGCCAGCTTCAGCCGCAAGGCATCCATGTGGTCATTGGCCACGGCGCCGAGCAGGTGCGCGAGCGCCTGGGTGCTGACGACCTCAATTTCGTGATGCAGGACAAGCAGCTGGGTACCGGCCATGCCGTGGCCCAGGCGCTGCCGGCCATCAGCGCCGATACGGTGCTGGTGCTGTATGGCGATGTGCCGCTGATCGAAGTGGAAACCTTGCAGCGGCTGCTGGCCAAGGTCAGTGACACGCAACTGGGCCTGCTCACCGTCACCCTGCAGGACCCGACGGGCTACGGCCGCATCGTGCGTGATGGCAACGGGCAGGTCACTGCCATCGTCGAGCACAAGGATGCCAGCGAAGCGCAGAAGGCGATCAAGGAAGGCAACACCGGTATCCTTGCCATGCCTGCTGCGCGCCTGGCCGAGTGGATGGGGCGCCTGTCGAACAACAATGCCCAGGGCGAGTACTACCTGACCGACGTCATCGCCATGGCGGTCAACGATGGCCTGGTGGTCGCGACCGAACAGCCACACGACCCGATGGAAGTGCAGGGCGCCAACGACCGCCGCCAGCTGTCCGAGCTCGAACGCCATTACCAGCTGCGCGAAGGCCGCCGGCTGATGGCCCAGGGCGTCACCCTGCGCGACCCGGCGCGCTTCGATGTGCGCGGCGAGGTGACCGTTGGTCGTGATGTGCTGATCGATATCAACGTGATCCTCGAAGGCAAGGTGGTGATCGAGGACGACGTGCAGATCGGCCCCAACTGCGTCATCAAGAACAGCACGCTGCGCAAAGGCGCGGTGGTCAAGGCCAACAGCCACCTCGAAGGCGCGGTGATGGGCGAGGGCAGCGATGCCGGCCCGTTCGCTCGCCTGCGCCCGGGCACTGTGCTCGATGCCAAGGCCCATGTGGGTAACTTCGTCGAACTGAAGAACGCACACCTGGGCGAGGGTGCCAAGGCCGGGCACCTGACCTACCTGGGCGATGCCGAGGTTGGCGCGCGCACCAATATTGGTGCGGGCACCATCACCTGCAACTATGACGGCGCCAACAAGTTCAAGACCGTGATGGGCGAGGACGTGTTCATCGGCTCCAACAACTCGCTGGTGGCGCCTGTGGATATCAAGGATGGTGCGACCACGGCAGCGGGTTCGACCGTTACCCAGACTGTCGAAGCGGGTGAGCTGGCGGTGGCACGGGCGCGTCAACGCAATATCTCGGGGTGGAAGCGCCCGGAGAAGATCAAGAAGAGCTGAGTTATACACAGCTGTTTCGATCGGAAGCCGACTTGTGTGAATAAGTCGGCTTTTTTTATTGGGTGATGGAGAGGGGGAGGGCTTTGCCCTCCTTTCGCGACACAAGGCCGCTCCTACAGAACAGACTCAGGATCTTATCCACAGGTCAGCGGCAGCTTGACGAAACGGCCATCTTAGGTTTTGATTGCAACCGTTATCTTTCGAATCGAAACTTAAGCGCCCATGTCGAAACGCAATACACCCCAACGCCGCCATAACATCCTGGCCCTGCTCAGCGAGCAAGGCGAGGTGAGCGTGGACGCCTTGGCCAAGCGCTTCGAAACCTCGGAAGTCACCATCCGCAAGGACCTGGCAGCGCTCGAGGCCAATGGCCTGCTGCTGCGTCGTTACGGCGGCGCGGTACCGGTGCCGCAGGAAATGCTCGGCGAGTCGGCCCAGCCCGTGTCCGCCTACAAGCGGGCCATTGCCCGTGCTGCTGTCGGACGCATCCGTGAACACGCACGCATCATCATCGACAGCGGCAGCACCACTGCCGCCATGATCCCGGAACTCGGCCGCCAGCCAGGCCTGGTGGTGATGACCAATTCGCTGAACGTGGCGCGTGCCATCAGCGAACTCGAACACGAGCCCGTGCTGCTGATGACCGGCGGCACCTGGGACCCGCACTCCGAATCGTTCCAGGGCCAGGTCGCCGAGCAGGTACTACGCTCCTACGATTTCGACCAGCTGTTCATCGGTGCCGATGGCATCGACCTCACCCGTGGTACCACCACCTTCAATGAACTGCTCGGCCTGAGCCGGGTCATGGCCGAGGTGGCGCGCGAGGTGATCGTGATGGTCGAGTCCGACAAGGTCGGGCGCAAGATCCCCAACCTCGAGCTGCCCTGGGGCAGCGTGCACACCCTTATTACAGACGAACGCCTGCCCGCAGCGGCACGCGACCATATTCAAGCTCGCGGCATCAACCTGATCTGCGCCGCGATCAGCCAGGAGAAATAACCATGTGTGGAATCGTTGGTGCGGTAGCCGAGCGCAATATCACCGCCATCCTCATCGAAGGCCTCAAGCGTCTTGAATACCGCGGCTATGACAGCGCCGGCCTGGCGGTCTACACCCAGCAGGGTGAGCTGCAGCGCCTGCGCCGCATTGGCAAGGTCGCCGAGCTGGAAGCCGCCAATACTGCCGAGCCGCTGGTCGGCCAGCTGGGCATCGCCCACACCCGCTGGGCCACCCACGGCGCGCCGACCGAAGGCAATGCCCACCCGCATTTCTCCGGCCACGAAGTGGCGGTGGTGCACAACGGCATCATCGAAAACCACGAAGAGCTGCGTGAAGAGCTCAAGGGCCTGGGTTACGTGTTTGCCTCGCAGACCGACACCGAGGTCATCGTCCACCTGATCCACCACACTCTCAAGACCATCCCGGACCTGGCCGACGCCCTCAAGGCCGCGATCAAGCGCCTGCACGGCGCCTATGGCCTGGCGCTGATCAGCGTGAAACAACCGGACCGCCTGGTGGCCGCGCGCAGTGGCAGCCCGCTGGTGATCGGCCTGGGCCATGGCGAGAACTTCCTGGCCTCCGACCAGCTGGCGCTGCGCCAGGTCACCGACCGCTTCATGTACCTGGAAGAGGGCGATGTCGCCGAGATCCGCCGTGACCAGGTGAAGATCTGGGACCAGGATGGCAACGCCGTGCAGCGCGAAACCGTGCAGTACCACGAAGGTGCCGAAGCTGCCGACAAAGGCGCCTACCGCCACTTCATGCTCAAGGAAATCCACGAGCAGCCGGCCGTGGTCCAGCGCACCCTGGAAAGCCGCCTGGGCAACGACCACGTGCTGGTGCAGGCCTTCGGCCCGCAGGCTGCCGAGCTGTTCGCCAAGGTGCGCAACGTGCAGATCGTCGCCTGCGGCACCAGCTACCACGCCGGCATGGTCGCCCGTTACTGGCTGGAGAGCCTGGCGGGTATCCCATGCCAGGTCGAAGTGGCCAGCGAATTCCGCTACCGCAAGGTGGTGGTGCAGCCCGACACCCTGTTCGTGTCGATCTCCCAGTCCGGCGAAACCGCCGACACCCTGGCCGCCCTGCGCAATGCCAAGGCACTGGGTTTCCTTGGCAGCCTGGCGATCTGCAACGTCGGCATCAGCTCGCTGGTGCGTGAATCCGACCTGACCTTGCTGACCCTGGCCGGCCCGGAAATCGGCGTGGCCTCGACCAAGGCGTTCACCACCCAGCTGGTCTCGCTGATGCTGCTGACCCTGGCCCTGGGCCAGGTGCGTGGCACCCTCGAAGCGGGCGTGGAAGCGGAACTGGTTGAAGAACTGCGCCGCCTGCCAGCCCGCCTGGGCGAAGCATTGGCCATGGACGCCACTGTCGAGAAGATCGCCGAGCTGTTCGCCGACAAGCACCACACCCTGTTCCTCGGCCGTGGCGCCCAGTACCCGGTGGCGATGGAAGGTGCGCTCAAGCTCAAGGAAATCTCCTACATCCACGCCGAAGCCTACCCAGCCGGCGAGCTCAAGCACGGCCCATTGGCACTGGTGGACAACGACATGCCAGTGGTCACCGTGGCGCCGAACAACGAGCTGCTGGAAAAGCTCAAGTCGAACCTGCAGGAAGTGCGTGCACGCGGCGGCGAGCTGGTGGTGTTCGCCGACGAGCACGCCGGCATGAGCAATGGCGAAGGCACCCACGTGATCAAGGTGCCGCACATCTCCGATGCGCTGGCGCCGATCCTCTACACCATCCCGCTGCAGCTGCTGTCGTACTACGTTGCTGTGCTCAAAGGGACTGACGTCGACCAGCCGCGTAACCTGGCCAAGTCGGTGACGGTGGAGTAAGGCCAGGTATTCCTAGATCTTGTGGTCGTAACCATTAAAGTCGGTCTCTGAATATTGAAGTCGGTCTCGCTTGGAGCCTTTGAGGGCTCCAAGCGATGGTCCTTCTCTTCTGCTTCACGGGCGCCTTGAAAATCCTGGGTGCTCACCTTGCTGCTCACCATCCAACCGCACGAATCTTTACGCTCCTTCATCGAAAGACATTTCTATCTAGACTATCGATCACCTGAGTCGGTCAAGTTCAGGGAATTGTCCAGGTCCTATATGCGAGGATCGTCTATTGAGTTCATCGCTATCCTCTGTAAGAAATCCCGAAAAGCTCCATCGGCGCCTTTCGGAAGCTGAAATTCTGTAGGGTTCACGGCCATCTACGGAAAGGAATTATGTAATGGCAAAGCGTTACTACTCTCGGACGAGGCCTGGAATGTGGTCTCCGATCTCTTCATCGAGACCCATGGCCGAGGGCGACCACGCCTAGGCGTCCGCCTGATGCTCGATGGTGTGCTTTGGGTGCTCTGCTCGGGGGCTGCGTGGCGAGACATGCCGGAGCGCTTCGGCCCATGGTCAACGGTGTATCAACCGTGACGCGGCTGGCGAAATGAAGGGGCGTTCGATCAGATGCTCAAACGTTTGCACCTGAGATTGAATGAGTAGGCCTGATCGATCTGCAAACCTGGATGATCGACTCAACCGCCGTACGCGCAACCCGAGCCTCATCCGGCGCTCGGAAAAAAAAGGGGCCTGCCCAGCCTGCCGATCACGCTGTAGGTCGCAGCCGTGGTTGCCTGACAACCAAAATCCACATGCTCTGCCATGCCAACGGGATATCGTTGTGCTTCCTCCCCTCAGGCGGTCAAGCCAGTGACATCAGCTATGCCAAGCCATACAGCGATGTGCTGCAAGTCGTTTCTGAGAAAAAACGTTAGAACGGCTCGCACTTCAATGGCGACAAAGATGCTTACACAGTTCTCCCTACGTCCCTGTTTATGTGAACTACGCTTGAATCTTCAATTAATTGAGGGTGTTATCTATGGCTAGTGGGATTTTTCATGTGGAATTTCGCGCGAGCACAGGTGATTTCGGTGACGGGCTTGTGGTTGTGAAGGACGGCGCGGTGAACGGAGGCGATCCTCATTATCTCTACCAAGGGGAAGTCCCAATACAATCTGGCGAGTTCGAGTCGCGGTTTACCGTTCGGAAATACCGCGACGGTAATGTGAATGTCGTAGGCATCGACAATTACACCCTGTTGGCCAGGGGACGCGTTGACTACGAGGGGGGCACTATCGAGTTGCGTGGAGCGGTGGAGGAGCACCCTCAGCTAACCCTTCAGCTACGTGGCCGTAAGATTCAGCCGGTAGTGTGAGCCTATCTCGAGGCCACCTTGGCCGTTGAGTTGAGTAGGGCGTTCCTCTATGGATTGAAGCCTAAAAAAACCCCGCCGATTGGCGGGGTCTTTTTATTCAGTGGTCCAAGCGATCAAGCATGTCCAGCACACCGCTGAACAATCGACCAGCGCTAAACACGCTAGTGACCATCCGCAAAACGCGCCATACCTGGCGCAAAGGAAGTTTAAACCCCATTGGGGTGGCTCCTCGTGCGGGAACCGGACTCCGACCGCCTCTCCGGGCTTGGCGGTCGGATGATGAATTGTTGTCGAACGCATCATCAAGTCCTAGTTCTGTGAATCGGCCCATTCCCGGCACGGTTCCACCCGTGGTTGAGGGGCCAGGCGATAGCAAGCTAGCGAGTGCCATCTTTTTACCACTGATCGGCGAGCCGACCTAGAGCAGTTAGGTTTGTTTCTCGTCGGATTTTGACAAGTTTCAGACGAACGGTATGAGTCCGTTACACATCTTGTGTAACGCCTGTTGCTAGTAGCAACACAGCCGTCCCCGACGGTGTTTAGAGGTAGGCGGAATCCGCCTAAATGCCCGATTCAGCTAGCTTAACCACCGGTTTGCAATCAAAACGCCATCATTTCGATAAATCTCAATCTCTCCTGGGAGATCCAGAGAAGTTCGATGAGCTTCGTTGTAATCGTGCGGTTGATCAAAAAAGGCAACGTGGGATGCTATTGCACGTGATTTAACACGTAGCTATATTCAACCCGTCGAACGTGTCATCAAGTCGCCAGCAAGCTTCTCCACAAGCTCATTGGCCGAGAAAGCCGCCCCTCCAAGGCGGCTTTTTTGTGCCCGAGATTTGGGTGGGGGTCAACGCATCGCTGTGTCGCCATTACGGCAATCACCTCATCAGCAACCAGCACCCAAATCTGCGCGTACGTGATTACTTTACCACGGTGCTAATCACCAGTTCGCGCAAACCGGCAACCCCAAAGATTTACGCCACCTCTTGGTTCTACTCAGCCCTAAAGACTCAAACGGGGAGCGGAAGTGATTGGACAGTGGATGGTGTGAGAGGTAATTAGAGCCCAGATCATTTGCATGATGGCAAAATGACCTCAGGTAGGACTTGCGCCAACCGCCTTAAATGGATTGCTGCCCGAAAGGCAAAGCAACGAGGATCTTGGGTACCATGGAAAGCTTCAAAAAGGACAATCACTACGTACCTCAGACATACCTGAAGCAGTGGATGAGCGACGGCAAGGTCCTCACATACAGACTCCTGGTGCCTCATGAAAAATGCGAAACCTGGAAGGCGCTGTCACCCAAAAGCATTGCCAAGCTTGAGCACCTTTACTCTTACTTCTCGGGCTCAAAGGACAGTGACGAGATTGAACGCTGGCTTGATCGTGATTTCGAAGTACCTGCATCCAGATCAATTGCAAAGGTGGTTAGCGAATCGCGGTTGACCAGTGAGGACTGGAACAATTTGTTCCGCTTCGCGATAGCGCAGTCAGTCAGGACCCCGGCTGGATTGCAGAGCTTTATGAGGCGTCAGAGTGAAACGCTTGAGTCGTTCTTGTCTGAAACGATGGAGGAGTCAGTTGCCAAGTTTAATTCAGCCCTGTCTTCCGGTGTTGAACTGGAGCCGGCCCCAGTTGCAGACCCTTACAACAAGCTTCCCTTGAAGATTCAGCGTGTAAAGAATGAGGATGGAGAGGTGGGGCTGCAAGCGCACGTCCTGAACGGACGAAAGTTTTGGATATGGCATCTTGAGCACGTGCTAAAGAGCACTATCCATCGGATACCTACCCAACGTTGGACCATTCTGCATGCACCACCTGGGGTGACTTGGCCCACCACTGATAACCCGTTTACGAGGTTGGGTGTTGGGGTGAAAGGTGAGTTGAGCCTTGAGGGGGGCTGGGGTGTACGAGGGACGAGACTTTTCATTCCGCTCAGCCCAAAGCATCTCTTGTACGCCTGTGTGGGTTCTAGACCACCTCAACGAGGCACCACGCTCAGTATCTACGACGCAGCTTTTTTCAGGACAATGATCCTGAAGGGCGCCGGCCGCTACGTATATGCAACGGACACCCGTGACATCGAGGAGTACCTGCCCCGTACAGTCTCTCGCGAGCAGTACGATTCGGAGCAGAGGCTTTGGGCTGAATGGCATGAGAGCCAGTCGAGGGAAGAGGCCGAGTATCCCGACCCTGAAGTCATCCAGAGCCTAAGCCGGCGAGAACTTTTTTAATATTTTTCGAATCGGAAAGCGGTTTGAGGGGCGAGGTGAGACAGACTTTAATGATTCCAAAATGCTACAGAGCCCAAGATCTTTGCCGAAATGAAATTGACTTTAATGTCTACGATCACTTGGGAATTAAATCTGCCGCAGGTGGCCAAGGGGTATCAGCCCTTGGCCATCGCTTACGACAGTGCCCACAGGTTTCAAAGACCTAGCTGCTTGAGCAGCACATCAGTCCTGCGTTGATAAGTTGAACGGTCATAAGACAACAACGCCATCCGCCACAACCCCTGAAGATAGGTAATCAGGACGTCAGCGACCGTTTCGGTATCGAGTTCCGAAGGTATAAATCCTTGCGCCTGGTCGGCATGCAGCCGTTGCGCAAAATGCCCTTTCAATTGGCTCAGCGACTGCTGTGCATACTGCGCAAACTCAGGTTCTGCCAGTACCTCTTCCGCCTCCATTGCAGCAATCATGCACAGGCGCGAGGGGGTAGCGGGGTTATCCAACCCGTCGAGGACAGCAGAAAAGAACGCTCGAATTCCAGCTGATGCGGTGTCTGCCTGCAGCAGAGCCTCAATCCGCGGCATGGTGACCTGGACCTCGTAGCGCTGCAAACATGTCAGGTACAAGTTCTTCTTACTTTTCAGGGTGTTATAGAACGACCCTTCGCGGATCCCCATGACCTTGAGCAAGTCACGCAACCCGGTCTCGGCATAGCCGTGTGCCCAGAACAGAGCAGTCGCTTTGTCCAGGGCCTGTTCGTAATCGAATGCAATTTTTCGAGTCATGCTGAAATTCTACGCTAATTGTAGCGATAGCTACAAACAATTGACGGGATCATCCCATCGCCCTAAATTGTAGCGGTCGCTACAGATGCGATTTACCGTCAACGACGACCCTTGGGCAGTGATTCCATCGCTGGGCCACCACCCTTGGGATCAGCTCATGAGTACTCACATGCAAAACTCACCCAATGCATTGGTTCTGCCTACCGCGAACGAAGGCCTGACACCCTTTACCATCGAAGTGCCGCAAGCTGCCATCGATGACCTTCAGCAACGCCTGCGCATGATCAGGTGGCCAGACGGAGAGCTGGTTTCCGATTGGTCGCAGGGGGTGCCTTTGTCAGCGGCAGAGCAATTGGTCGCGCACTGGTTGCACCACTATGACTGGCGCAAGTTCGAGGCCAGGCTCAACAGCTTTCCTCAGTTCCGCACACGTATCGATGGTGTGGGCATCTATTTCATCCACGCTCGGTCACCCCATCCACATGCCATGCCGATCTTGCTGACCCATGGCTGGCCAGGCTCGGTGGCGGAGTTTCTGGACGTTATCGAACGCCTCACCGATCCGACCCGCTTTGGCGGTAGTGCGAAAGATGCCTTCCATGTGGTTGTACCTGCTATCCCTGGGTACGGTTTCTCGGATAAACCCCGCGATCTGGGCTGGAACCCAGACCGTATTGCACGGGCGTGGGCCGTACTCATGACCGAACGACTCGGCTATGAGCATTGGGTGGCACAAGGTGGGGATTGGGGCTCAGCAATCACTACGGCACTGGCCAGCCATAAACCTCGAGGCCTGGTGGCCGCACACGTGAACTTGCCGATGGTGGTGCCGGCTCAGTTGCCCGAACAACTGTCCCAGGACGAGAGAGAGGCACTGGCGGGTATTCAGTACTTCGTCGATAAGGGCACAGGCTACGCCGATCAGATGAACACTCGGCCGCAGACCATTGGCTATGCCCTGAATGATTCGCCACTGGCATTGGCAATGTGGATGTACGAGAAGTTTTGGGATTGGACTGATAACAACGGCCAGCCCGAAGATGCCCTGACGCGGGACCAGATGTTGGACGACATCTCATTGTACTGGTTCACCGGTACCGGCACCTCGGCATCACGCTTGTATTGGGAGGGCGTGGGTCAGACTATCCACAGCCATGAATTCTTTTCGTCAGCCCGCTCGGGGGGGCGCAAGATTGAAATTCCGATGGGAGCCAGCCTGTTCCCTGCGGAAACCTTCAATCCTCCGCGCAAATGGGCTGAGCAAGCGTGGGAGCATATTTTCTATTGGAACCGTGTCGATGCTGGTGGTCACTTTGCAGCGTTCGAGCAACCCGATATTTTCGCCAGGGAAATGTGGAAAGCTTTCAGGGTGTTCCGGGATCAGGTGATCGATAGTTGATTTGGCACCTTGCAATTGATCGAAGGGCTTATGCCCCGAGGTGATTGCGAAAAACCATTTCCTACTAATGGTAGCCTGCCGGTAATATCTTCTCCCAACGTTTGACCCCCTATCCGAACTGCCGCCGCCGGCGCAGTGTTGACCCAGGAGAATCAATGGCTAGTCGGATGTCCAAGGCTGATCGCCGCGATCAGTTATTGGCGATCGCAGAGGGCATCGTCAGGGACCAAGGCACCGATGCCCTGACGCTGATCACGCTCGCCCAGCAGGCGGGCGTGAGCAAGCCGGTGACGTATGAGCACTTTTCCACGCGTGAAGGGCTGCTGGTCGAGCTTTACCAGCAGTACGACAAGCGATTCGTCTCTGGCCTGCGTGGCAGCCTCGGCGAGAAGGCGCTGTCGTTGCACGACACCGCGCATGTGGTAGCCAACGCATTCATCGATTGCGCCTGCAATTGCGGGCCTGTGTATGAGCGGGTGATCGCGGCGTTGGCTGCCTATCCGGAGTACCGCGACCTCAAGATCCGCATACGGCAATTCATGGTGGACGCGTTCCTGGAGATATTTGCCGCCCATGTGCACGATCAGAACATGCCCGCGCGGGTCGTGTTCGCCGCGATGTACGGTGCCATGGAGGAGCTGGCGCAAGGCGTCATCCATCATGAGTTCGACAGGCAGGAAGCGGTCGCGTGCATCACCCGCCTGCTGGCGTTTTCAGTCACGCCCCAGCCAGCCTGAAGGCGGCAGCCGCCGGCGCACATTGATGTGTGCCGGCATTATCAGCGTCACTTCGCGGCTTTTGCATTCAGATGGCCGCAACATCCCCCTCAAGTCCTTCCTCATACCTCCCTCCTTCCCGCACAGCCTTGGCATACCAGGGATGAAAGGTTCTTGCGAAAGCCAAAAATTGTCAGCAGACTGTTAACCACGGGATAGCAGTTAACCAATGGTTACGAAGTAAAGGAAAGCGTCGTCATCCCGAGCCTGCGTTGGATGTGACAAAAAAACAAAAACGTCCTGGAGTCGCCTGATGTTCTACCTCAACAAAAAGGTTGATGTGTTCCTCATCACCATGAGCCTTGTCGCCGTGCTGCTGACAGTGGTCGGCCTGGCCGCCTTCCCCGAGCAAGCCGGCGTTGCTGCCAATCAACTCTTCGAATGGGCCACACGATCCTTCGGCACGGCCGTGCAGCTGATCATCTTCGGCAGCACCCTGGCGGTGCTGCTGGTCGCGTTCAGCAAGTACGGCAATATCCGCCTGGGTTCGGGCAAGCCCGAATACTCCACCACCACCTGGGTGTTCATGTTCATCTGCGCGGGCATGGGCTCTTCCACCCTGTACTGGGGCGTGATGGAGTGGGCGTACTACTACCAGACCCCCGGCCTGAACATCGCCCCGCAATCGCGCGAGGCCCTGGAGTACAGCGTCGGCTATTCCTTCTTCCACTGGGGCATCAGCGCCTGGTCGATCTACGCCCTGGCGTCGCTGGCCATGGCCTATCACTTCCATGTACGCAAGAAGAGCGGCCTGAACCTGGCCTCGATCGTCGAGGCGGTCACCGGGCTCAAGGCCACCGGGCCGGTGGGCCGGGTGGTGGATTTGATCTTCCTGCTGACCATGATGGGGGCGCTCACCGTTTCCCTGGCGCTCACCGCATCGACCCTGACCCGCGGCCTGTCGGGCCTGGTCGGCACGCCCGACACCTTCACCGTGCAGGTCATGCTGATCGGCGTGATCGCCGTGCTGTTCTCGCTGAGTTCCTACATCGGCATCGATGGTGGCCTGCAAAAACTCAGCAAGATCGTCTGCTACGGCGCGCTGGTCTTCGCCGCGGTGGTGCTGCTGATTGGCCCGACCCAGTTCACCATCAACAACACGGCCAATGGCATTGGCCTGATGATCCAGAACTACGTGCACATGAGCCTGTTCACCGACCCTGCCGGCGAGGGCGAATTCACCCGCAACTGGACGGTGTTCTACTGGCTCTGGTGGATTTCCTACGCCCCAGGCGTGGCAATGTTCGTGACGCGCGTGTCGCGCGGCCGGCAGATCAAGGAAGTGGTGCTGGCGCTGATCCTGGGCGGCAGCGTCGGTTGCTGGTTCTTCTTCGGCGCGCTGGAGAGCTACAGCATGCACCAGTTCATCACCGGCGCCATCGACGTGCCCCGGATCCTCACCGAACACGGCGGCGAAAGTGCCGTTGAAGCCGTGATCCTGGGCATGCCCTGGGGCAAGGTGTTCCTGGCGGTGTACCTGTTCATCATGGCGGTGTTCTGCGCCTCGCACATGGACGCAGCCGCCTACGCCGTGGCCGCAACCAGCACCCGCAACCTGCAGGAAGGCGAAGACCCGTCGCCCACCCACCGCCTGTTCTGGTGCGTGACCCTGACCCTGGTGCCACTGGCCATGCTGTTCGCCAAGGCCTCGCTGTCCACCATGAAGACGGCTGTGGTGCTGACCGCCATCCCGTTCACCGTGATCCTGCTGATCAAGGTGTATGGCTTCTTCAAATGGATGCTCGCCGACTACGGCTCGGTGCCGGCCCACCTCATCGAGGAAGAGGCCGCGGCCATGGCGCGGGACGAGCGCCCTGCAACCCCGAACGAAGTAACCAAGCCAGCGGCAACCGCAGCGGCATTGGCTCAATGATTTTGCCTGCGCGGTGTCGCCTACCCCTCGGTTGATGCCGCGACAGGTTTTTTTTGACCGTAATGTTAACTGCCAGATGACGGTTAACCAAAGCTTACAAGACGCGCAACGCGCAGCCTGGAGATTACAGATGACCAAGTTCCAACGCCTGCCAGCTGATTTCTGCAGCGATCACGAAAAGGCGTTCACCATTCCGGCCACGTTCTACACCAGCGGGGATGTGTTCGAGCACGAGAAAGAGCAGATTTTCGCCAAGAGCTGGATCTGCGTCGGCCATCGCAGCGAAGTGGCGCAGAACAACGACTACATCACCCGTGAAGTGATCGGCGAGAGCATCATCGTTATCCGTGGGCGCGACAGCGTGCTGCGCGCCTTCTACAACGTGTGCCCGCACCGTGGCCACCAGCTGCTCGAAGGCAGCGGCAAGGCCAAGAACGTCATCGCCTGCCCGTACCACGCCTGGACCTTCAAGCTCGATGGCGACCTGACCCACGTGCGCAACTGCGACCAGGTCGAGGCGTTCGACAAGGGCGATTTCAGCCTCGTCCAGCTGCGTGTCGAAGAATACGCAGGCTTCATTTTCATCAACATGGACAACGAAGCTGGGCCGGTCGAAGAGCAGCTGCCAGGCCTGCAGAAAAGCATGCGCGAGGCCTGCACCGTCATCGACGACCTGCAGCTGGCTGCGCGCTTCGTCAGCCACACGCCGGCGAACTGGAAGTCGATCGTCGACAACTACCTGGAGTGCTACCACTGCGGCCCGGCGCACCCAAGCTTCGCCGACTCGGTGGACGTCGGCCAGTACGGCCACACCCTGCACGGCAACTGGACCTTGCAGTACGGCGTGGCGAAATCGTCCGAGCAGTCGTTCAAGGTCGATGAGTCGGTCAAGGATCCGTCCTTCGCAGGCTACTGGGCCTGGCCGTGCACCATGTTCAACGTGCCGCCGGGCGCCAACTTCATGACCGTGATCTACGAGTTCCCGGTCGATGCCGAAACCACCCTGCAGCACTACGACATCTATTTCCTGAACAAGGAAATCACCCCAGAGCAGCAAGTGCTGATCGACTGGTACCGCGAAGTGTTCCGCCCTGAAGACCTGCGCCTGGTCGAGAGCGTGCAGAAGGGCCTGAAGTCGCGGGGCTACCGCGGCCAAGGCCGGATCATGGTCGACAAGGAGCGCTCCGGGATCAGCGAGCACGGTATTGCTCACTTCCACAACCTCATCGCTGTGGCCCACCTGGACTAAGCATGAGCGCCCGGCCGCAAAGGCCGGGCAATCCCTTTCTATCTATTTCCGGACCCCACGATCCGAAAGCGTGATGCCAGGGCGGCGAGGCCGCCGCCCTGCGCGCAGTTGAGGTGCAAGATGGCCAATGCTTACGAGATGTTTAGTGTGCAAGTGACCGAGGTTGAACAGGCGACGGCGCAGATCAAGCGCTTCACGCTTGCGCGGGCCGATGGTCAGCCCATGCCGGCCTTCACAGGTGGCAGCCACGTGATCGTGAAGATGGCGGACGGCCTCAGCAACGCGTATTCCTTGATGAGTGACCCGCGGGATTTGTCTCGCTACCAGATCGGCGTGCGCCTGGAAGAGCAGTCCAAAGGTGGCTCGGCCTTCATGCACGAGCGCGTGCAAGTGGGCAGCGAGCTCACCATCTCCACGCCAAACAACCTCTTTGGCCTCGACCCCGCTGCCGGCAAGCACGTGATGATCGCCGGCGGCATCGGCATCACGCCGTTCCTGTCGCAGCTTCACGAGCTGGAAGGGGGCGAGGTGCCCTACGAGCTGCATTACGCCTTCCGCAGCCCCGACCATGGGGCGTTCCAGGGCCAATTGGCCGACGGCCCGCATGCTGCGAATGTCAGCTTGTACGTCGACAGCCTTGGGCGTCGCCTCGACCTGCCCGCGCTGTACGCAGGCCTGAGCGAGGATGCGCACATCTATGTGTGCGGCCCCAAGCCGTTGATCGACGCGGTCATCGAAGGCGCGAAGGCGGCGGGCATCGCCGATGCCCGGGTGCATTTCGAGCAGTTCGCGGCCACCCCGGCCGAGGGCGGTGCCTTTACCCTGGTGCTCGGCAGGTCGGGCCGGGAGCTTCAGGTCGAGGAAGGCATGACCATCATCCAGGCCATCGAGAACGTCAAGGCCGCCCAGGTCGAATGCCTGTGCCGTGAAGGCGTCTGCGGCACCTGCGAGACGGCGATCCTCGAAGGTGAAGCCGAACACTTCGACCAGTACTTGTCCGATGAAGAAAAAGCGTCCCAGCAAACCCTGATGATCTGCGTCTCCCGCGCCCGTGGCTCGAGGCTGGTCATCGACCTCTGAGGCCGCTTCCCCTCGAGCGGCGGCGCCCGGCCTGGCGCGCCGCTGCTCGCCGAGTCCCGCACAGGGCAGGCCGCGCGCGTCTGTAATCCATGGGTTAACAGATGTGTATACTGGCGGCCAAGCCCTTCACGGACCGTTCCCCATGCAGGAAAACAGCTTCGCCTTCCGCCTCAAGGAACTGCTTGAACACAACAAGCTGACCCTCCAGGCGGTCGGCACCGCACTTGGCATCTCCCGCACCGCCGTGCACAAATGGACCAAGGGCGGCGAAATCGACTACGACAACCTGCGCAAGCTTGCCGACTTTCTCCGGGTCAACTGGCTGTGGCTGCGCTATGGCCAGGAGGCGCTGAACAGCGTCCAGCAGGCCGAGCCTGTCGAGCTGCCGATGACCGACCTGCGCCGGCGCTATGCCGCTGAAATCATGGAAAGCGAAGCGCGCATGAAGCTTGCCCAGGAGGGCGCGCGGATCGTGACCTGGGAATGGAACCTGATCAGCGACGAGGTGACCTATTCCTCCAACGTCAAGGACGTCTACGGCTGGGCCATCAGTTCGAACGAGGATTTCTGGAGCCATCTGCCCGGCGAGGACGTGCAGGCGATGCAGGCCATGTACGAGCGGATGATCTGCAGCGGCGAGCACTGCGATTACGAGTACCGGCTGTACCAGCCCGATGGCAGCGTGCGCTGGATCTCGTCGCGCTCGACGGTGATACACGACGCTGCCGATCGCCCGGTCAAGGTGGTCGGCATCAGCATGGACAGCACTGCGGCCAAGGTCGAACAGCAGGCGCTGCTGCAGAGGATCAAGGACCTGGAGACCAAGCTGAGTGCGCTTGGCGTCGCCTAGCCGACAGGGCCGCACACGCAGCCCCTCAAACATGGCAAAGCCCCGCGCTGCGGGGCTTTGACACGATCAGAGCAGCGCGGCAACCGCCTCGCCCACTTCCGTCGTCGATGCAGAACCGCCCAGGTCCCGCGTTCTCGGGCCGCTTTTGAGCACCTGCTCGATCGCCCGCAGAATCGCATCGTGCGCTTCGCGCTGCCCCAGAAAGTCCAGCATCAGCGCGCCCGACCAGATCATCGCGATCGGGTTGGCGATGTTCTGCCCGTAGATGTCTGGCGCGGAGCCGTGCACGGGTTCGAAGAGGCTCGGGAAGGCGCGTTCGGGGTTGAGGTTCGCCGACGGCGCGATACCAATGGTGCCCGTCGTTGCAGGGCCCAGGTCGGAGAGGATGTCGCCGAACAGGTTGGTGGCGGCAACCACGTCGAAACGGCCGGGCTGCAGCACGAAGCGCGCCGCCAGGATGTCGATGTGCTGCTTGTCCAGGGTGATGTCCGGGTAATCCTTGGCCACGTCATCGGCGCGGGCATCCCACCACGGCATGCTGATCGCCACGCCATTGCTCTTGGTCGCCAGCGTTACGTGCTTGCGAGGGCGGCTTTGCGCGAGGTCGAAGGCGTACTTCAGCAGGCGATTGGCGCCGTGGCGCGAATACACCGACTCCTGGATGACGATCTCGCGGTCGGTGTTTTCGTACATGATCCCGCCCAGCGAGGTGTACTCGCCTTCGGTGTTTTCACGCACGACGTAGTAGTCGATATCGCCGGGCTTGCGATTGGCCAGCGGGCACGGCACGCCTTCGAAAAGCCGGACCGGGCGCAGGTTGATGTACTGGTCGAATTCGCGGCGGAACTTGAGCAGCGAACCCCACAGCGAGATGTGGTCGGGCACGGTGTCGGGCCAGCCGACGGCGCCGAAGAAAATCGCATCCATGCCCGAGAGCTGTTGTTTCCAGTCATCGGGCATCATCTTGCCGTGGGCCAGGTAGTAGTCGCAGCTCGCCCATTCGAAGTGGTGGTATTCAACGGTGAAATCAAAGCGCCGGGCAGCCGCTTCCAGCACCCTCAGGCCTTCTGGCATTACTTCCTTGCCGATACCGTCACCGGCGATTGCGGCGATCTTCAGGGTCTTTGTCATTGCTTGGGTACTCCCATTCTTGTAAGGCTGCGACGCTGTTTGACTCAGCTTAAGTGTTTCCTGTAAGAGATCAATCGAGCCTCTGGGGAATGAGTATTCACGAATCATGAACAATATGCCGTTGAACGAGGACCTTCGGGTATTCGTTGCCGTTGCCCGCAAAACCAGCTTCAACGCAGTGGCGCAAGAGTTCGGCGTGTCCGCCGGCTACGTCAGCAAGCGCATTCGGGTGCTGGAGGAGTCGCTGGGCACCAAGTTGCTGCACCGCAGCACGCGCCGGGTGTCGATCACCGAGGAAGGCGAGCGGGTGTTCCACTGGGCGTTGCGTGTGCTGGACGACCTCGACCAACTGATCCAGGAAGTGTCCACGGCCCAGGGCGAACCCCGCGGTCTGTTGCGCATCTGCAGCAGCTTTGGCTTCGGCCACAAGGTCGTCGCCCCGCTGATCTCGCAGATGACGGCGGCGCATCCGGGGCTCAGCGTGCGCTTCGAGATGTTCGACCGCATCGTCGACATCGCCTCGGAAGGCTTCGACCTGGATGTGCGGATCGGCGATGAGATTGCGCCACACCTGATCGCCAGGAAGCTTGCCGCCAACCGCCGCATCCTGTGCGCGGCCCCGGCTTACCTGGCGCATAGGGGCACGCCCAAAACGCTGGAGGACCTGGCGCGGCATGACTGCCTGGTGATCAAGGAGCGCGATCACCCCTTTGGTGTCTGGCGCCTGAAAAATGGGGTAACTACCGCAAGCGTGAAGGTGACAGGGCCGCTCTCGACCAACCACGGCGAAGTGGCGATGGAATGGTGCGTCGATGGCCGTGGGATTCTGCTTCGTTCGCTGTGGGACGTGGGTGCGCAACTGCAATCCGGCGCGCTCGTGCAGGTGCTGCCGCAGTGGGGCCAGGAAGCCAACGTCTGGGCGGTGTACCCCAATCGCCTGAACCGTTCGGCCAAGGTGCGCACCTGCGTCGAGTTCCTTGCCGCGCACCTTGCCGCCATGGACGAGGGCAGGGCGGCCTCATCATGAGCAAAACTACAGTTGCTCTTCAAAATAATGAGTTTGTCTCAGCGCGCCCGTATCCCGACAATTCCCTTCATCGAATTTATCGTTCAAGGGACAAGGCACCATGGCACTGGCACACACCCTCGGTTTCCCGCGCATCGGCCGTGACCGCGAGCTGAAAATAGCCCAGGAGGCATTCTGCAAGGGCGAGCTGAGCGAGGCGGGGCTGCATGCGATCGGCCGTGAGCTGCGTGCCACCCACTGGCAAGCGCAGAAGGATGCCGGCATCGAGTTGCTGCCAGTGGGCGACTTCGCCTGGTACGACCAGGTGCTCACCCATTCGCTGACCTTCGGCGTGATCCCCGCGCACCTGCGCGCTCACGAAGGTGCCAAGCCAACCCTGAAAACCTTGTTCGGCATGGCTCGGGAGGCTGTGGATAACTGCGCTGGCGCTGACCACGCCCCGGGCATTTCCCAGTGGTTCGACAGCAGCCACCATTACCTGGTACCTGAATTCACCGCCGACCAGCAATTTGCCCTGAGCTGGGAGCAGCTGTTCGAAGAGGTCGATGAAGCCAAGGCCCAGGGCCACGCGGTCAAGCCTGTGGTGATCGGCCCGCTGACCTACCTGTGGCTCGGCAAGACCAAGGGCGGCGACTTCGACAAGCTGGAGCTGGTCGAGCGCCTGCTGCCGCTGTACGACGAAATCTTCAACCGCCTGGCCGCGCAAGGCGTGGAGTGGGTACAGATCGACGAGCCGATCCTGGTACTGGACCTGCCGCAAGCATGGAAAAACGCCTACGAGCGCGTGTACAACATCCTGCAGCGGGCGCCGCTGAAGAAACTCATCGCCACCTACTTCGGTGGCCTGGAAGATAACCTCGGCCTGGCCGCCAACTTGCCTGTCGACGGCCTGCACATCGACCTGGTGCGCGCCCCGGACCGCTACCCGACCATTCTCGATCGCTTGCCGGCCTACAAGGTCCTGTCGCTGGGGCTAGTCGATGGCGACAGCGTCAAGGCCTGTGCCCCCGAACGCGCCGTGGACCTGCTGCAGGATGCTGCCGAACGCCTGGGCGATCGCCTGTGGGTCGCGCCGTCTTGCGCGCTGCTCTACAGCCCGGCCGAGCAGGCGGCGGCGAAAGGCTGGCTGAGCTTTGCGGTGCAAACGTGCCAGGCCGTGGCCGAGCTGGCCAAGGCCGCCAACGCCACCGGGGCAGTGCGCGCCGCCGCCTGATTGAGTGGCTCGCTCAGCGCATGCCCAAGCTGGTCTTCAACCAATCGATGAACCAGATCGCATCGTCGCTGAGCATCGGGGTGGGGGAAAGCACCTGGTAGCTTTCCAGGGGCGTACTGTGGCGCGTGCAGCGCACCAGCGTGCCTTCGGCAAGCTGCCGGCTGACCAGCACCTCGGTTGCCAGCGCAATGCCCTGACCTTCTTCCGCCAGCTTCAGCACGATGTCGTTGCTCACGTGCGAGGCATCGGCCTTCACCCGCACGCGCACGCCATTGGCGGTGAGCCAGGAGCTCCACCAACTGCCATTGTCGACATGGATCAGGCGGCACTGCGCCAGCGCCTCCACGCTCAAGTCCTGGGCCAGGCCCTGGCGATAGAGCGGTGAGCAGACGGCAAACACCTCAGGCCGAATCAGCAGCGCCTGGACCCCGGCAAACTCCCCCGGGAAGCCATAGCTGATGCCCAGGTCCGCGTGGCGGGCGTCGACGCTGGTGAACGTCGCGTTGGGCTCGATGGCAATCTTCAGTTCCGGGCGCAGTGTGCGCAGCTCGTCGATACGGGGCGTCAGCCAGCGCGAGGCGAAGGCCGGGACGCACAAGATGCGCAACCAGCGCTCAGGCTTGCGGCGGCTGATGTGCATGCCGGCGTCGGCCAGCAACCTCAGCGATTGCGAAACCGACTGGTAGTAGTAGGCGCCATCCCGGGTCAGGCTCACCCCTCTGGAGGAGCGATCGAGCAGGCGCACGCCCAGCCAGTCCTCGAGGATTTTCACGTGGCGGCCTATGGCCGGCTGGGTCACGTGCAGGGCCTGGGCCGCAGCGACGTAGGTACCCAGGCGGGCGGCGGCCTCGAAGGCACGGACTGCGTTCAGCGGGGGGAGCCGTTCTGTGGTCATGGGCGCTCGGTGCTGTTAGTTTTTCTTATAGTCACGGCAAATTTATTGTGCTTTCGCGGCGCGTACAAGATGCAGACACTTGGCTGGACGCAATCGCGTGCCATCCGAGGATCAGCTGATGCAGGCCATGAAGAAAACGTTCACCGTGCTTTCCGTACTCGCTGCCATGTCCGGCGCGGCATATGCCCAGGATGCCAAGGGGCCTTGCGGGGTGCCGGGGCTCACCACCTGCCCGCAGCCGTTCGACAAGACCCTGCCGCCTGCCAAGGACATGCTGAACTGGGACCAGGACACCCGCGTGGTGGGCTTTCGCAACACCTACCGGCTCTACGGGGGTGATGTCTTCAGCACACGCGGCGCTACCCCGTACCCCTTGCCCGACGCCACGCACAAGCTGAGCGAGGTGCACTATACGGTCGATGGCAAGCCCCAGGGCCTGGACGACTACCTGCGCAACCAGAGCGTCACCGGCCTGCTGGTGCTCAAGGACGGCAAAGTTGCCTACGAGCACTACGCCAAAGGCAACACGCCCCAGACCCTCTGGACTTCGCGCTCGGTGGCCAAATCCGTCGTCAGCGTGCTGGTGGGCATCGCGATCAAGGAAGGCAAGATCCACTCGGTGGACGACAAGATCACCCAGTACATCCCCGAACTCGAAGGCAGCGCCTGGCAGGACGTGACCCTGCACCAACTGATGCAGCACACCTCGGGGGTGGTCTGGGACGAGAACTATGCCTCGAAGGATTCCGACTTCTCGCACATGACCCAGTGCGAGGCCAAGCCCGACCCCTATGCATGCGTGCTGAACCTGGTGAAGTCGGTCAAACGCAAGCCGGGCGTGAAGCCTGGCGAGGTGTGGTCCTACAACACTGGCGGCGCCTGGCTGGTAGGCCGGGTGCTGGAGAATGCCACCGGCAAGACCATTGCCCAGAACCTGCAGGACAAGGTCTGGAGCCGCTATGGCATGCAGCAGGACGGTGTCTGGCACGCGCTGGTACCCGGCAAGGTCGACATGGGGGGCCACGGCTTCAACGCCACCCTGCGCGACTGGGGCCGGTTTGGCCAGTTCGTGCTGAGCGGCGGCCAGCTGCCCGGTGGAGAGAAGCTGCTGCCCGATGACTGGATCGCCCGCTCCACCCACTGGACCCAGGCCAAAGGCTCGGTCACCGCTGCCGCGCCCAAGGGCCAGTATGGCTACCAGTGGTGGTACAACGCGCCAGCCCCGGATGCCAACCTCGAACCCAAGCACACCGCCGACAGCGACCAGACCTTCTGGGCCCTGGGCATCTACGGGCAGACCATCGCGATAAACCCGGCCGAACACCTGGTGATGGTGCAATGGTCGACGTGGAAAAACGCCGAGACGCCTAGCGCTTTGTATGACGAGCAAGCAGTATTCTTCAACGCAGTGGCAGGTGCGCTGAAGTAACGGCCTTGCTGTACCGATAGGCCAGCTGGCCACGACCGCGCCCCGAACACTCGGGGCGTTTTCATTTACGTTTGCCCGCGCGAAGGTGCGTTTGCATGAAGGCCGTCCATCTCACCCTGATCAGCCACGCAGCGACCGAGGCGCAGCGCCTGGGCCGCTTTCATGGCGATGCCGATGAAACCCTGGCCAGCTCGGCTCAGCCCGTGCTGCTGCCCGATGGCGCCACCGGCCTGGCCGGCCCCGAGCTGCGCACCACGCAGACGGCGCAGTGGCTGGGGCTGCGGGCCAGCGTCGAGCCGGCGCTGCGCGACTGCGATATCGGCTGGTGGAAGGGCGTGTCGTTGAAGGCGTTGCAGCGTGATGAGCCGGCGCTGTTGCAGGCGTGGCTGAGCGACCCGCACTCGGCGCCCCATGGCGGCGAGTCGATCGCCGATGTGTGCAAGCGCGTGGCGCGCTGGCTGGAGGGCTTCACCACGCCCGGCCACTGGGTTGCCGTGACCCACCCGATGATCATCCGCGCGGCGATGATGCATGTGCTGCAGTGCCCCTTGGCGGCGTTTCATCGCATCGACGTGCAACCGCTTTCGCAGCTGCACCTCGGCCATTACGGCATGTGGCGGGTCAGGCTGGCTGGCGCTGACTGACCGCCGGGCGCCTCAACGCTCGGCGCGATTCCAGGCGAAGCGGTAGACGCTTGTAGGCAGCGCAGCGCGGCAGCGGCCATTGTCGGCATCGGCGCCGACCACGTACCAGTCGGCACGCGATGTCGCCCCCAGGGGGTGGGCCTTGTCGGGGTTGAAGCAGCGCGCCAGTTGCGGCTCTGGTACCAGCGCGTAGGTGGCCGGATATTGCTGCAGCCAGCCGGCGGCCTGTTCCACCGAAGAGTGGCGGATGAAGCCGAAGTGCACCAGCGGCTGGCGCGCATACAGCCAATGGCCTTCACGCCAGTTGACCAGCACCAGGTCGGCGCCGTGGGTGAGCTCGGCGGCCTGGGCCATCACCCGTTCGTGGGGGTTCATGCCGTCCTTGAGCGGTTCGATGAAGCCGCGCACGAACCACAAGCCGAACCACAGCACGGCCACGCCGGTGAACACGCGCCGCGCCAGCGGCCGATGCACGAACCAGCGCTTGAGCAGCCAGGGCAGCAGCGGCGCGCTGACCAGCACCAGGCCCGGCAGGGCGGGGTAGATGTACAGCTTGCGCTTGCCGGTCGAGAGGCAGAAGAACAGCACCACCAGCACGACCCAGCCGAGCAGTACCAGGGTGCGGCCATCGTGCTTGAGCAACTGCCGGCGCCAGGCCGGGATCAGCCAGGGCAGGGCCAGCACCAGCGGCAGCCAGTACTTGGGGATGACATGCACGAAGAAGTACCAGAAGGGTTCGCGGTGGTCCCAGGCATTGGCGTAGCGGTTGGCGGTCTGGTGCAGGAGGATTTCGCGCAGGTACGCCATGCCTTCCGGGTTGCCGTCACGCATCACGGCAATCACCATCGGTGCCAGCCACACGCAGCAAGCGGCCAGTAGCACCAGCAGCCCCAGCGCCCAGCGGCCGGCCTGCCCCGGCATCGCCACCACCCCGCGCCAGCCTTTGCGCACCGCGTAGGCATACGGGATGAGCATCAGCGCCGGCACGAAGCCCACGCCTTTGCTGATGATGCCAAGGCCCATGGCCGCGCAGCCGGCATAGAACCAGCCCCAGGCCGGGCCGAGCAGCAGGTGCCTGACCAGCCCGTAGAAGCCCAGCGCCACCCACAGGCACAGGAAGCTGTCGATCTGGCCGGTGCGCAGGATGCTGTAGGTCTGGTAGGTGGCCAGGAACAGCAGCGCCGCGTTGCGCCCGGTGCGCCGGTTCCACAGGCGCCGGCCGAGGTCGTAGAGCACGGCGGTGGCGGTGCCGGCCGACATCAGGCCGGGCAGGTACAGGGCGACGTTGGGGCTGCCGGTCAGCCAGGTGAAGAACGCCACGGTCCACATGAACAGCGGCGGTTTGTCGCCGTAGATTTCCGCGGCCCGGTGCGGCACCAGCCAGCTGCCGCTCTGCAGCATTTCCAGGGCCACGCCGAGGAAGCGTTCCTCGTCGACGTTCTGCGGCAGGCGCAGGCCGAGCCCGGCACCGACCAGCACCAGGGCCAGCACGACCAGCAACGCCCCTTCAAGGCGTGGAGATAGAAATGCGCGCACGGTGTCATTCTTCCTTGAGCGGCTTGGCCTGTTGATTGATCAACTGCAGATTGCGCAGGTACACCAACAGCCCGAAGGACTGCCCGGCGATGAACACCGGGTCCTGGCGGTAGATCGCATAGAGCAGCAGCAAGGCGCTGCCGAGCATGCTCAGGTACCAGAACCCCACGGGGATCACGCTGCGCTTCTTGTATTCGCTGTACAGCCATTGCAGGACGAAACGGCCGGTGAACACCGCCTGCCCGACGAAGCCGAGCACCAGCCACAAGGTTTCACTTGGCAGCTTCATGGCTGGACCTCTTCGACCATGGCCTGCAAGCGTGTCCTGCGAATCAGCCACCACACGCCGAACAGGTCGACGATGCCGACCAGCGCGCGGTCCAGGTTGCCGTACTTGGACACACCTGCCTGGCGGTGCCGGTGATTGACCGGATGCACCAGCATGCGCCCGTTGTGGCGCTGGATCAGGGCCGGGATGTAGCGGTGCATGTGGTCGAAGTAGGGCAGGGCGAGAAACGCCTCGCGGTTGATCAGCTTGAGCCCGCAGCCGGTGTCTGGCGTGGCGTCCTTGAGCAGGCGCCGGCGCAGGCCGTTGGCCAGGCGCGAGGCCCAGCGCTTGCTGGCGCTGTCCTGGCGGTTGACCCGGTGCCCGGCAATTAGCTGCAGCCGGCCCTCGGCTTGTTGCGGGGCACGGGCCAGCGCCAGCATGCCGGGGATGTCTGCCGGGTCGTTCTGCCCGTCGCCATCCAGGGTTGCCAGCCAGGTGCCGCTGGCAAGCTTGGCGGCGTGGTAGATCGAGGTGCTCTGGCCGAGCGAGCGCTCATGGCGCAGCACCCGCAGTTCGGGGACCTGGTTGCGCCTGAGCTCGCCCAGCAGCTGCAACGTGCCGTCGCTGCTGCCGTCGTCGACCACGATGATTTCGTACTGCTCGCCCTGCAGCGCGGCGCGCACTTCCAGGAGCAGCCCTGGCAAGTTCGCCGCTTCGTTCTTGGCCGGTATCAGTACGGAGAGGGACGTGCGCTCGGTCATCGGCATTCCTGTAGTGAAAGAGTCGGGCAGGGCAGGGCCTGGAAATGCTCGCGGTACCAATCGACGAACGCTTGCACGCCCGCCTCGACCGGCACTCGGGGCTGGTAGCCCACCCACTGGGCCAGGGCCGAAACATCCGCCCAGGTTTTCATCACATCACCTGGCTGCAGCGGCAGTAGCCGGCGCTCGGGGCGGATGCCCAGCGCCTTCTCCAGCGCTTCGACGAATGCCAGCAACGGCACGGGCTGGCCGCGGCCGATGTTGAACAGGTGGTAGGGCGGGGTGCTGGCGCTGGCCACCGGGGGGCGCAGGCGAAGGCGGCAGATGCTTTCGACGATGTCGTCGATGTAGGTGAAGTCGCGAGCCATTTCACCTTGGTTGTAGAGGTCGATGGGTTTGCCGGCGAGCATGGCTTCGGTGAACTTGAACAGCGCCATGTCCGGGCGGCCCCAGGGGCCGTATACGGTAAAGAAGCGCAGGCCGCTGGTCGGCAGGCCGTACAGGTGCGCGTAGGTGTAGGCCATCAGTTCGTTCGAGCGTTTGGTCGCGGCGTACAGCGAGATAGGGTGGTCGACGGCGTCGCTGACCTTGAACGGCATCTGCTGGTTGCTGCCGTACACCGAGCTGCTGGAGGCATAGATCAGGTGGCTGGGCGCTCGCTGGCGGCAGGCCTCGAGCAGGTTGATGAACCCCACCAGGTTGGCCTGGCCATAGGCGTGCGGGTTGTCCAGCGAGTAGCGCACACCGGCTTGTGCAGCCAGGTGAATGACCTGCTCGAAGTGGTGCGCGGCGAACAGCGTCGCCAGGCCGGCGGCGTCGGTGATGTCCAGGGGCAGGAAGGTGAAGCCAGGCAGCTCGCGCAGGATGGCCAGGCGCGCTTGCTTGAGCGATACGCTGTAGTAGTCGTTGAGGTTATCGATGCCGACGACGTCGATGCCTTGTTCACACAGCCGTCGAGCCACATGGAAACCAATGAAACCGGCGGAGCCGGTGACCAGCACCGTCATGATCTGCATCCATTTCAAGCAATCGGACGACAGTAGCTGCGGTTGATTTCGGTTTGGTGACAGCGCAAACCCGACGCCCCTTCAGGGCGCGCCGGGTCGTGGGGCAAGGGGGTCAGATTTGCATGGCCATGCCTTCGACGTTCATCGCTGCCTGGCGCAAGGCTTCGGAACGGGTAGGGTGCGGGTGGCAGGTGAGGGCGATGTCCTCGGCCGAGGCGGAGAACTCCATGGCCACGCAGAACTCGCCGATCATCTCGCTGACGCTCGGGCCGACCAGGTGCACGCCCAGCACTTCATCGGTATTGGCATCGGCGATGACCTTGGCGAAGCCTTCGGTCTCGTGGTTGATCTTGGCCCGGCTGTTGGCGGTGAACGGGAACTTGCCCACCTTGTAGGCGCGGCCTTCGGCCTTGAGTTGCTCTTCGGTCTTGCCGACGGTGGCCAGCTCCGGGCGGGTATAGATGACGCCTGGGATCAGGTTGTAGTTGACCTCGTGGGGCTTGCCGGCGATGCGCTCGATGCAGGCCACCGCTTCGTCTTCTGCCTTGTGCGCCAGCATCGGCCCGGAGGTGACGTCGCCGATGACCCAGATGCCCGGCACCGAGGAGCGGTGGTGGTCGTTGGCGAGCATGCCGCGCTTGTCGGTCTCAAGACCTACGCTCTCCAGGTTCAGGCCCTTGGTGTAAGGACGACGCCCGATGGCGACCAGCACGTAGTCGGCCTGCAGGGTTTCGGCGGCGCCGCCGGCAGCCGGTTCGAGGGTCAGGCTGACGCCGTCGGCCGAGGGCGTGGCCTGGGTCACCTTGCTGCCCAGCTTGAAGCTCATGCCTTGCTTGGCCAGCGCTTTTTGCAGGGTCTTGGCGGTTTCTTCATCGGTACCCGGGCAGATCCGGTCGAGGTACTCGATCACCGTGACCTGGCTGCCCAGGCGGCGCCACACCGAACCCAGCTCCAGGCCGATCACGCCGGCACCGATCACCACCAGGTGCTTGGGCACCTGTGGCAGGGCCAGGGCGCCGGTGGAGTCGATGATACGCTGGTTGTCGATGGTCACGCCGGGCAGGGGGGTTGGCTCGGAGCCGGTGGCGATGACCACGTCCTTGGCCTGCAGCGTGGTTTCGCTGCCATCCTCGGCCTTGACGATGACCTTGCCGACGCCATCCAGGCGGCCCCAGCCCTTGACCCAGTCGACCTTGTTCTTGCGGAACAGGTACTCGATGCCCTTGGTCAGGCCGGTGACGCTCTCGTCCTTCTGTTTCATCATCTGGGCGAGGTTCAGGGTGGGCTTGACCTCGATACCGAGGTGGGCGAACTCGGCGCCGCTGGCCGCCTCGTAGAGTTCGGAGGCGTGCAGCAAGGCCTTGGACGGCATGCAGCCGACATTCAGGCAGGTGCCGCCGAGGGTCGAGCGGCCTTCCACGCAGGCGACGCTCAGGCCCAGTTGCCCGGCGCGAATCGCCGCGTTGTAGCCACCAGGGCCGCCACCGATGATCACCACGTCATAGGATTTCATGGATTCAATACTCCAGATGAGGAAGCGCGAGAGGGGCACAAGGTTAAGCTGAGCGAGGCGGATTGTATACAATCGAGCTTAAGATCATTCGGTTCTAGACCATGGTCGCGTTTAGCGGAAAGCTCGCACGAATGAACTACTCTGTTTCGGTGGCGTTCGAAATTACCAGGCGCCATGCCAAATATGGAAAGGAGGATCGTTCATGCTCGCGCAACTTCCGCCGGCATTGCAGAGTCTTCATCTGCCTCTGCGCCTTAAACTATGGGACGGCAACCAGTTCGACCTGGGCCCTAGCCCGCAGGTCACCATCCTGGTCAAGGAGCCTCAGCTGATCAGTCAGCTGACTCACCCGAGCATGGACCAGCTGGGCACCGCTTTCGTCGAGGGCAAGCTGGAGCTGGAAGGCGACATCGGCGAAGCCATCCGGGTATGCGACGAGCTGAGCGAGGCGCTGCTGAGCGATGAGGATGAGGCTCCGCCACCGCGGGTGGCGCATGACAAGCGCACCGATGCCAAGTCCATTTCCTACCACTACGACGTTTCCAACGCGTTCTATCAGCTCTGGCTCGACCAGGACATGGCCTATTCCTGTGCCTACTTCCGCGAGCCGGACAACACCCTCGAGCAAGCCCAGCAGGACAAGTTCGACCACCTGTGCCGCAAGCTGCGCCTGCAGGCCGGCGACTACCTGCTCGACGTCGGTTGCGGCTGGGGCGGGCTGTCGCGCTTCGCCGCGCGTGAGTATGGCGCCAAGGTGTTCGGCATCACCTTGAGCAAGGAGCAGCTCAAGCTGGGCAGGCAGCGGGTCAAGGCCGAGGGCCTGGGCGACAAGGTCGACCTGCAGATCCTCGACTATCGCGACCTGCCCCAGGATGGCCGCTTCGACAAGGTGGTCAGCGTGGGCATGTTCGAGCATGTCGGCCATGCCAACCTGGCGCTGTACTGCCAGAAGCTGTTCGGCGCCGTGCGCGAGGGTGGCCTGGTGATGAACCACGGCATCACCGCCAAGCATGTCGATGGCCGGCCGGTGGGGCGAGGGGCGGGTGAGTTCATCGACCGCTATGTGTTCCCCAACGGCGAGCTGCCGCACTTGTCGATGATCAGCGCGAACATCTGTGAGGCTGGCCTGGAAGTGGTGGACGTGGAAAGCCTGCGCCTGCACTACGCCAAGACCTTGCACCACTGGAGCGAGAACCTGGAGAACCAGTTGCACAAGGCAGCGGCGCTGGTGCCGGAAAAAACTCTGCGCATCTGGCGGCTGTACCTGGCCGGTTGTGCCTATGCGTTCCAGAAGGGCTGGATCAACCTGCACCAGATCCTGGCAGTGAAACCTTATGCCGATGGGCACCATGACCTGCCCTGGACCCGCGAAGACCTGTATCGCTGAATAGCCAGCGAGTGAAAAAAAGGGGCCGCATCAGCGGCCCCTTTTGCATTACAGGATCGGTGAAATCAGCCGTGCGATGCGCATCCCCAGTTGCTGGATGCGGTGGGTGTCCTGGCTGTCCTCGGCGGTAATTTCCCTGGCCTGCTCGAAGTCGGCCAAGAGCATGGCCTCGACCTGGTCGGCGAAGGCGCGGTCGACGGTCAGCAGGGTGATCTCGAAGTTGAGGCGGAACGAGCGGTTGTCCAGGTTGGCGCTGCCGATGGCGCTGACCTCATCGTCCACCAGCACCACCTTCTGATGCAGGAAGCCCGGCTGGTAGCGGAACATGCGCACGCCGGCGCGAACTGCCTCGAACGCGAACAGGCTGGAGGCGGCATAGACGATGCGGTGGTCGGGCCGGGCCGGGATGAGGACGCGCACATCCACCCCACGCAGCACGGCCAGGCGCATGGCGGCGAACACGGCTTCGTCGGGGATGAAGTACGGGCTGGTGATCCAAACCCGCCGGGTGGCGGAATGGATCGCTTCGAGGAAGAACAGTGAACAGGTTTCCTGCGGGTCGGCCGGGCCGCTGGCCAGGGCCTGGCAGAGCACGCCGTTGTCGGGGTAGGTGTCGGGCAGTATCAGCGGCGGCAGCTCGCGGGTGGCCCAGTACCAATCTTCGGCGAACGACTCCTGCAGGCACGCCAGCACCGGGCCGCTGATCTGCACGTGGGTGTCGCGCCAGGGTGAGAGCCGCGGGTTGCCGCCCAGGTATTCATCGCCCACGTTGTGCCCGCCGATGAACCCGGCGACGCCATCGACCACGACGATCTTGCGGTGGTTGCGGAAGTTGACCTGGAAGCGGTTGAACAAGCCGCGGCGGGTGGCGAAGGCGTGGATCTGCACGCCGCCTTCGCGCAGCTGCTGGCTGTAGCGGGCAGGCAGGGCATGGCTGCCGACCCGGTCATACAACACGAAAACCTGCACCCCTTCGGCCGCCTTGCGCAGCAGCAGTTGCTGCAGGGCCTTGCCGATCTTGTCGTCGTGGATGATGAAGAACTGCACCAGCACCACTTCGCGGGCCTGTTCGATGGCGGCGAAAATGGCGTCGAAGGTGGCCTTGCCATCGACCAGCAGCTTGACGTTGTTGTTGGCCAGGCAGGGCATGCGGCCGAGTTTGGGCATGGCGCGCAAGGCCGCGTAGCCGCCGGACTCACGGGCGGTAAGGGCCTCTTCCACCCAGGGCCGCCAGTTGAGGTTGGCCATGGCCACGTGCATTTCCTGGTTGGCCTGGCGGCGTGCCTGGATGTAGGCATAGAACGAGCGCGCGCCGAAGATCAGGTAGGGAATGAGGGTGAAGTAGGGGATGAAGATCAGCGACATGGCCCAGGCGATTGCACCTTGGGCGGTGCGCACGGTGAACACTGCATGCAGCGCTGCGGTGATGCCAAGCAAATGCATGATGCCGAGCACGTAGCCGAAGAAGTAGGGGCTGTGGTAATCCATACGCATCCTGCTTGGCGAATATACAGCGGGTAACAGAACACGTTCCAGGCCCGCCTTGCAACCTGAAAGCGGATTTGGCGTCTAAGGCTCAGCCCGGCCCGTTGGCCGGCTTTTTCGAGGAGCGTTGGTCCATGAAGATTCGTCTGCCACTGCTGGCACTGGCCCTTGGCCTGAGCAGCCCATTGGTGCACGCGCAGATGTTGCAACCCGGCTTGTGGGAGCTGACCACCAGCAACATGCAGGTCGATGGCAAGCCGTTGCCGGACATGCAGTTCATGCTGGGGCAGTTGAAGAACCTGCCGCCGGAGCAACGGGCAATGATGGAAGGCGTACTGGCCAAGCAAGGCATCACGGTGGGCGGCAATGGCGTGCGCTCGTGCCTGACGCCGGAGCAGGTGCAGACCAACGACATCCCGCTGCAGGATCCGAAGTCTGGCTGCACCCAGAAGATTACCGACCGCACGGGCAATGTCTGGAAGTTCCAGTTCAGCTGCCCCAAGGCCCAGGGGAGCGGCCAGGCGACCTTCCTGAGTGACAAGGAATTCACCACCCAGGTAAACGGCACGTTCAATGCGTCCGGCGTGCAGCAACAGGGCAGCATGAATACCCGGGCGGTGTGGCTCGGCAGCGACTGCGGAACCGTCAAGCCGCGTAGCTGACGCCTACCATTGCCACTGGCTGCTGGCGACTGCGTCGTGGGCATGCAGGCTTTCTGCATGTTCCACGCGAAGCTTGAAGCCGGTGGCCCAGCCCAGCTTTCTCAGCGCCCGATGAATCCGTCGGGCCGCGTCCTCGCAGAACATCAGGTTCTGCCCATTGGCCAAGGCGAACGCCTGCTCGTCGGCACGCTTCACTGCCGTTTGCACGGCGGTCCCCAGGCTCGCTTCAACGGCGTCGATCAGCTCGGTTATCGGCAAGCTATCCAGATCGCTGCGCAAACGCAGCTGCAGTGTGGCCTGGCTGCGCTGGCTGTGTGGCGTTGCGACGATGCCTTCGCTGCTGCCCAGCCATTCGAGAACGGCCTGCCGCTCTAGAATTTCCGTGCTGAAATCTTCCTGGAATTGGCGCTGAATCAACTGCCGGGCCAATGCTGCAGAGCAGGGGCAGGTAGAGGAATAAGGCACGCGCACGGATAGTTCCACGTGGAACATTTCTTTTTCTAGCTTGGCATCCACGCTTACCGGATAACTTTTCCAGCCTGCCAAAGGGCTGACCAGCGCTGGGCGTTTCAGCAAATGATCGAAGCTCAATCGCAGATTGGCTGCCGTTGAAAGTCCCTCGTGGCTGTCGAGAAAGCCTTCCAGCAAGAGGCGAATGGCGTGTGGCGTCAGCGCCTGATGCTCCAGTTGCTCCAGCGCCAGGTAGAGCCTGGACATGTGAATGCCGCGCGAATGACCATCCACCAGATTGACGCCTGCGTCGGCCAAGGCCGCCACACTTCGCCCTTGCAACTGAATGGGCAGGGCAATTGCGCACATGCCGACCCAGTCCAAGGGCGTGGCGTGCAGCTGCGTTTGTGCGGCGATATCGGGGAGCGTCAGGCTGTTCATGGCGGCACCAGGCAAGGGAGTGACAGCGGCATCTTCGAAAACCTTCCGACGAATACGGCTTGGCGAAATTGTATTGTTACTTTATAACATTATGCAATGCATCGTTCGAATGCGCCTGCCTGAAGAGGTTTCGCCATGCCCCATCGCTTACCCGTCACCGTGCTGTCCGGCTTCCTCGGCGCCGGCAAGAGCACCTTGCTCAACCATGTGCTGCGTAACCGCGACGACCTTCGGGTCGCGGTGATCGTCAACGACATGAGTGAAATCAACATCGACGCCAGTGAGGTGCAGCGCAACGTCAGCCTGAACCGCGCCGAGGAAAAACTGGTCGAGATGAGCAACGGCTGCATCTGCTGCACCTTGCGCGAGGACTTGCTGGAAGAAGTGGCGCGCTTGGCCGAGGAAGGCCGCTTCGATTATCTGCTGATCGAGTCCACCGGCATCTCGGAGCCGTTGCCGGTTGCCGAGACCTTCACCTTCCGCGATGAGCAGGGCCGCAGCCTGTCCGACATGGCGCGCCTGGACACCATGGTCACCGTGGTCGATGGGGTGAATTTCCTGCGCGACTACCAGGCTGCCGACAGCCTCGCGAGCCGCGGCGAAACCTTGGGTGAAGACGACGAGCGTTCGATCAGCGACTTGCTGATCGAACAGGTCGAGTTCGCCGACGTGCTGCTGCTGAGCAAGATCGACCTCATCAGCCGCCACGAGCGTGAAGAGCTCACGGCCATTTTGCGCAGCCTCAATGCGCGTGCGCAGATCGTGCCGATGGTCATGGGCCAGGTGCCCCTGGGGCGCATCCTCGACACCGGGCTGTTCGACTTCGACCAGGCGGCGCAGGCGCCCGGCTGGCTGCAGGAGCTGCGCGGGGCGCATGTACCGGAAACCGAAGAGTACGGCATTGCCTCCAGCACCTGGACAGCGCGCAGGCCCCTGCACCCGCAACGCTTTTTCGATTTCATCCACAACGACTGGGACAACGGCCGGCTGCTGCGCTCGAAGGGCTTCTTCTGGCTGGCGAGCAAATTCCAGGAGGCCGGCAGCTGGTCGCAGGCAGGCGGCATGATGCGCCATGGGCTGGCGGGCCGCTGGTGGCGTTTTGTGCCGCGTGAGCAGTGGCCGCAGGACGAACAGAGCACGGCGGAAATCCTCAAGCACTGGTGCGTGGAGAGTGGTGATTGCCGCCAGGAGCTGGTGTTCATTGGCCAGAATATCGACTTCGCCAAGTTATCCACAGCGCTGGACGCCTGCCTGCTGAACCACGAAGAGATGGCGTTGGGGCCCATGGGGTGGCTGCGGCTGGCCGACCCGTTCGGCCCCTGGCACGCCGAGGAGGCCGCATGAAACTGGCGCAGCAGCCTGTGGATATCTGCCAGGCCTTTGGCGAATCGCCCACGGTGCTGACGGAAATCCTGCAGGACGGCGTCAACCTGGCGGTTTGGCAGCGGCGTTTGCCGGCGCAGCTGGAAGACTTCGCAGCGCTGGTGGTCAGCCTCGGGCAACCGTTGGCTGACCAACGGGTGCTGGATGTGCACGAACAGCAACCACCGGTATTGCCAGGCCTGTTGCGCGAGGCCAGCGACTTGCGGGGTTATGAAGGTTTTGTCGCCGATGTGGCCTGGTTGGTGTCGGCCTACACCTGCCTATTGGGGGCGCGACGGGTTGGGCTGCGGCTGCGGGTTCTACAGGGAGCGATGTGCCCGCGTTTCCATGTGGATAACGTGCCTGTGCGCTTGCTCGCCACCTACATCGGCCCTGGCAGTGAATGGCTCGAGGAAGGCGCAATAGCGCGGCCTGGCCTGCAGCACGCCGAGCCCCCTGTGGATAACATCCGCCAGCTGCAGGCGGGTGATGTGGCGGTGCTCAAGGGGGAGAAATGGCTGGGCAACGAAGGGGCGGGGCTGATTCATCGCTCGCCCGCCAGCCAGGCCCGGCGCCTGTTGCTGAGCCTTGACTGGCTGGCCTGACGGGGCATAGTGGGGGCAAATCCGCCGCGAAGTGATCGCATGCTGCAGAACATCCCCACCCATGTCATCGCCGGCCCGCTGGGCGCTGGCAAGACCAGCCTGATTCGCCAGCTCATGGCCCAACGCCCGGCGGGTGAGCGCTGGGCAGTGCTGGTCAATGAGTTCGGCCAGATCGGCCTCGATGCGGCATTGCTGGCCAGCGACCAGGACGGCATTGCCATTGCCGAGGTGGCGGGCGGGTGCCTGTGCTGTGTCAATGGCATGCCGTTTCAGGTCGGCTTGGGCCGGCTGCTGCGCAAGGCGCGGCCGGATCGCGTGTTCATCGAGCCTTCCGGGCTTGGCCACCCGCTGCAACTGCTGGATCAGCTGCGCCGTGCCCCTTGGCTCGGCGTATTGGCCGTGCAGCCGCTGGTGATGGTGGTGGATGCCCAGGCACTGGCGCGCGGGGAACGGCTTGGCGAGGCTCAACGGCAGGCGTTGGGGGCTGCTGAATGGGTGGTCATGAACAAGAGCGGGGGTGTGGACGAAAATTCTAAGCTGTTGATAAGTAAGGAATTTTCTGGAAAGCAGATGACCTGGACCGAACACGGTCGGCTGCCATTCGAGCAGCTTCCGGTGTCATCCACAGGGCAGTTTTCCACTGTATATGTTGATAACTGCGCTGTGGATATTCCCGCTGGGCAACCAGGGCAGCTGTGGACAGATCCGCGCAAGCCAATCTGCATCGAGCACAGCGGCGAGGGTGGCTGGAGTATCGGCTGGCGCTGGCATCCCAGCCAACAATTTGATCCACAGGGCCTGCGCGACGTTCTTCACGCCTGGCCATGGCGTCGGGCCAAAGGTGTTATCCACAGCCCCGCTGGTTGGCAATCATTCAACGGTTTGGACGGCAACCTGCCCGATTGGCAGGCAAGTGAATGGCGCCGCGACACTCGCATCGAACTGATCTTCGACCAACCGCAAGCCGCGCAGGCATTGCAGCAGGCTGTGGATAACTGCCGGGTGGGCTGATCAGTTGCGCCAGCGGTTGTGTTCCTGGCGCCACTGCTGCATCTCGATCACGTTGCCGGCCCGCGGTGGCGTCTTGATTTCGAACGGGTAGGGCGCCAGTTCGATCTGCACGCTGTGGGCGCCGAACTGGGTCACGGTGCCGGGGTGGCGTTGTTCACCGGTGACGGTGAACTCGAAGGCATACACCCGCGCCAGGCGCTTGCGGCCGTTGGCGTCGCGCACGAAGGCGATGCGCTTGAGCGCGACGGCGTCGTCGAGCAGTTCCAGGTCCAGTTTGGCGCAGTGTTGCTTGACCCGCTCCAGGGCCTTCTCGCGCAGCCCATGGTTGTGCCATAACCAAGCGCCTGCCGTGGCCACCAGCATCAGGACGAAGAGATTCTCCAGGGTCAACATTTGCGTATGCTCCAAACAGGTCGAACCAGCTTAACTGCGTCCCTGGCCTGTCGTACAGGTGGCAATCGAGTTCATACTGCGCGACGCACAATCCGTGAAACAGCTTTGGAAACCTTGCGCATGAAACGTACCCCGCACTTGCTCGCCATCCAGTCCCACGTGGTGTTCGGCCACGCCGGAAACAGCGCCGCGGTGTTTCCCATGCAGCGTATAGGGGTCAATGTCTGGCCACTGAATACCGTGCAATTTTCCAATCACACTCAGTATGGCCAGTGGGCGGGCGAAGTGCTTGCCCCAGCGCAAATTCCTGCGTTGGTGGAAGGGATTTCCAACATTGGCGAGCTGGGCCACTGCGATGCCGTGCTGTCCGGCTACCTGGGCAGCGCCGAACAGGGCCGGGCGATCCTCGCCGGGGTAGCGCGGATCAAGGCCGTGAACCCCAAGGCGCTGTACCTGTGCGACCCGGTCATGGGCCACCCGGAGAAGGGTTGCATCGTGCCCCAGGAAGTCAGCGAATTCCTGCTCGACGAGGCCGCCGCCAGGGCCGATATCCTCTGCCCCAACCAGCTCGAGCTGGACAGTTTCTGCGCCCGCCGGGCGCAGTCCCTGGAAGATTGCGTGAGCATGGCGCGCAGCCTGCTCGCGCGCGGCCCGCAGGTGGTGCTGGTCAAGCACCTTGCGTACCCGGGGCGTGAAGAGGGCATGTTCGAGATGCTGCTGGTGACCCGCGACGAGAGCTGGCACCTGCGCCGCCCGCTGCTGGCCTTCCCGCGCCAGCCGGTCGGGGTCGGCGACCTGACCTCGGGGCTGTTCCTGGCGCGGGTGCTGTTGGGCGACAGCTGGACGCAAGCGTTCGAGTTCACCGCCGCAGCGGTGCATGAAGTGCTGCTGGAAACCCAGGCCTGCGCCAGCTACGAGCTGCAACTGGTGCGGGCCCAGGACCGCATCGCCCACCCACGCGTGCGCTTCGAGGCGAAGCGCCTGGCGTTCTAGATCGAATCGGTCTTCAGGTTCTGGTAGCGCTGTTCCAGTTCCTGGCGGATCTGCCGGCGCTGCTGGCCCTGCAGGAAGCGGCGCTTCTCTTCGCTGGAGTGCGGCTGGCGCGGCGGCACCGGCACCGGGCGGCGGTTGTCGTCGACCGCGACCATGGTGAAGAAGCAGCTGTTGGAATGGCGCACCGAGCGCTCGCGGATGTTTTCGGTGACCACCTTGATGCCCACTTCCATCGACGTGTTGCCGGTGTAGTTGACCGAGGCCAGGAAGGTCACCAGCTCGCCGACATGCACCGGCTCGCGGAAGATCACCTGGTCGACCGACAGGGTCACCACGTAACTGCCGGCATAGCGGCTGGCACACGCATAGGCCACTTCGTCGAGGTACTTGAGCAGGGTGCCGCCATGTACGTTGCCAGAAAAGTTGGCCATGTCCGGGGTCATCAGGACGGTCATGCTCAGCTGGGCGTTTCCAGGTTCCATAGTGTGCTCACGGTGAGGTTGCGCTGTATCGGGGTCGTTATCTGCTGACACTTCTGTTTCCCCTTCTTGAAGTTTTGCCTTCTGGTACGGGACGTTGGCTGCGGCGCCATGGTCACGCCGATCGCGCCATCGCAGGCCGTTAACCCGCCGATCTGTTTCTACATATTGCACCGGCTTTTTGCGGCGGGGTGCGATGTTAACCTGAGTACGCCCATGCAATATGGGCTTACCTGCATTCAATACAGTATGTACTTGCTGCTCGCTCGGGGTTGCCTCGGCAGAGGAGCGGTCTGCCTGGGCATCTATCAACAGGGCACCGAAAAGGAGTATCGCGCCATGCATGCCATCAGCTTCATCCAGGATCTGGCAGTGATCATGCTGGTCGCGGGGGTGGTGACGATCCTCTTTCATCGCCTCAAGCAGCCCGTGGTGCTGGGCTACATCGTCGCCGGCTTCATCATCGGCCCACACACACCGCCGTTCGGCCTGATCCACGATGAAGACACGATCAAGACCCTGGCCGAGCTGGGGGTGATTTTCCTGATGTTCTGCCTGGGGCTCGAGTTCAGCCTGCGCAAGCTGTTTAAGGTGGGCGCAACGGCGTTCATCGCGGCGTTCCTGGAAATCGTCCTGATGATCTGGATCGGTTTCGAGATCGGCCGCTGGTTCGGCTGGAACACCATGGATTCCTTGTTCCTCGGCGCCATCCTGGCGATCTCCTCGACCACCATCATCGTCAAGGCGCTCAACGACTTGAAGATGAAGAACGAGCGCTTTGCCCAGCTGATCTTTGGCGTGCTGATCGTCGAGGACATTCTTGGCATCGGCATCATTGCCTTGCTCTCGGGCATCGCGGTCAGCGGCACGGTGAGCTCCGGCGAGGTGTTCTCCACCGTGGGCAAGCTCTCGCTGTTCATGATCGTCGCGCTGGTCATCGGCATCCTGCTGGTGCCGCGGCTGCTGGCCTATGTGGCCAAGTTCGAGAGCAATGAGATGTTGCTGATCACCGTGCTGGGGCTGTGCTTCGGCTTCTGCCTGCTGGTGGTCAAGCTTGAGTACAGCATGGTGCTGGGCGCCTTCCTGATCGGTGCGATCATGGCCGAGTCGCGCCAGCTGCTGAAGATCGAGCGGTTGATCGAGCCGGTGCGCGACCTGTTCAGCGCCATCTTCTTCGTGGCCATCGGCTTGATGATCGACCCGCAGGTACTGCTCGATTACGCCTGGCCGATCGTGGTGATTACCCTGGCGGTGGTGCTGGGCAAGATGCTGTCGTGCGGCATGGGCGCGTTCATTGCCGGCAACGATGGCCGTACTTCCCTGCGAGTGGGCATGGGGCTGTCACAAATTGGCGAATTTTCGTTCATCATCGCGGCGCTGGGGATGACCCTGCAGGTCACCAGCGACTTCCTCTACCCGGTTGCCGTGGCGGTATCGGCCATTACCACGCTGCTCACGCCCTACCTGATTCGCGCTGCCGACCCGCTGTCGCTGAAGCTCGGCAAGGTGATGCCAACCCGCCTTTCACGCGTGCTCTCGCTGTATGGCGAGTGGCTGCGCAGCATTCAACCGCAAGGTGAGGGGGCCATGCTGGCGGCGATGATCCGGCGCATCCTGCTGCAGGTGGGGGTCAACCTGGCGCTGGTGATCGCGATCTTCTTCAGCGGCGGCTATTTCGCCAGCCGAATCGGCGCTTGGCTGGCTGAATGGGTCAGTGATGTGAGCCAGCAGAAGGCGGTGATCTGGGGGGCGGCGCTGTTGCTGTCGCTGCCGTTCCTGATTGCGGCGTACCGCAAGCTCAAGGCGCTGTCGATGTTGCTGGCGGAAATGGGCGTCAAGCCGGAAATGGCCGGGCGGCATACCCAGCGCGTGCGTCGGGTGGTGGCCGAGGTGATTCCGCTGCTGTCGCTGCTGGTGATTTTCCTGCTGCTGTCGGCGCTGTCGGCGAGCATTCTGCCGACCAATGAGCTGTTGCTGATCATTGCGGTGGTGGCGGCGGCAGTGGTGGCGGTGCTGTGGCGCTGGTTCATCCGCGTGCATTCGCGCATGCAGATCGCCTTGCTGGAGACGCTGGAGAACAGCCGCGACCATACCCACTGAGGGGTATGCCTCCTGCGCGAGATTTCACCGAAGGCCGAGGGGATCAGGCGGTAGCGATGTCGCCAGGCGCAGAAGGCCTGGCGATTTTACGAGCCTTGGTGGCTCGTAGCCATCATTTTGTGCGGTTGCTTCTCGATCAGCTTTCCAGCCAGACGTCGCGCGCCCAGTGCCACACCGATTCCCAGCTGTCTTCGCCCACTGCTTCCTCGTCGCCATCCCACAGCACCACGGTGCCGTCTTCCTCGACGCAGTAGTAGTTGTCGCCATCCTGGCACAGCGGGATCAGGTCACGTGGAACACCCGCGTCCCAGGCATTGGCCGCGACGTCGGGCAGGTAGGTGTGCGATTGCGGGTCGGTGGCGGTCACCGGCTCCAGCGAGCCATACACCACATCGCTGACGGTTAGCAGGAACTCCTTGAACACGAACGGGATGTTGATGAACAGTTGCTCCTCGATCTCGACCAGTTGGTCTTCGTCGGGAAGCTCCAGCGGCACCGGCACGGGTTCATTGGCTTCACGGAGTTGTTCGATCACTTCTTCCACGGTTCACATCCTCTAACCTTGATGACAACGCTGCGCGTTATACCCTAGTAGGCCGCTCTGGCAAAAGCAAAAACCCCGGGACAGGCCCGGGGTTTTTTGTGCAGCGTGCGACGGTTAGCCGTTTTGGCGGATACCGGCGACCAGCCAAGGCTGGTTCTCGCCCTGGGCGCGAACCATGTGCCAGCTTTCGCTGAAGGCTTCGCCCTGGTCGAAGCGCGAGGTCTTCGACACGCCACGGAAGGTCAGGGTGGCGTCGGTACGGTCGGAGCGATCGTCCAGGCCGTCCAGTTGCACATCGAGGTTGTCGATGTAGGTGGCCTGGAAGCCATCACCCAGGTCGGCGCGCTCACGCTTGAGGAACTCGAGCATTTGCGGGGTGACGAACTCGGCGATCTTGTCCATCTCGTTGGCATCCCAGTGCTGCTGCAGCGACTGGAAGTGGTTACGCGCAGCGGCCAGGAAGTTCTGCTCGTTGAACCATGCCGGGGCATTGATGACCGGAGCGGCAGACGCGGCAGGTGCGGCCGAACCCCCGAAGATCGACGGCTGGGCAGGCTGGGCGTGAGCTTCACGCTGGAATGGCGCGTGGCCCGGTGCGGCCATTTGCGGCTGCTGCTGGCGACGGCGCGCGGCAATGAAGCGGAACACCAGGAAGGCGATCAGCGCGACGATCAGGAAGTCCATGATCTGGAAGCCCTCGAAACCGTCACCCATGAACATGGACGCCAGCAGGCCACCGGCGGCGAGGCCGGCCAGTGGGCCCAGCCAGCGCGAAGCACCGCTGGCGGCGGCCGGAGCACGGCCCGGAGCGGTCGGCGCGGCGGCAGGCGTGGTTGGCGTGGCCTGGCGAGTCTGGTGGATAGGCGCGGAGCCCGAGCTCTTGCCGCCGCCGAAGCGCTTGGCGTTGGCGTCCAGGCTCAGCGTCAGGCCGACGCAGAGCGCCAGTGCGATGCTAAGAAAACGTTGCATAAATGGGATATCCCCTGTTGTGGATTGCACGCGCGTCATGGTGCACAGGTTCCCTGGCACATGACCAGCGACATAATGTTTCGAGCTTTTGCCTGAATGTTACAAACCAGGCCGAGCCGGCGCCTGCGGGAGCCGGCTACATCGACAGCCTCAGAGGGCCTCGAGCTTGGCGTACCCCAGCATCAGCCACTTGCTGCCTTCGGCAAAGTTCACCTGCACCCGTGCCTGGGCGCCAGACCCCTCGAAGTTGAGGATGGTGCCTTCACCAAAGACCGAATGTTGCACGCGCTGGCCGAGGCTGAAGGCCGTCTGCGGAATGCTGGCATTGGCGAACAGGCTGCTGGTGCTGCTTTGCGAGCCACCGAACGGGCGGCTGACACTGTTGGACAAGCGTACTTCCTGAACCAGCCCCGCCGGGATTTCCCTGACGAACCGCGACACCTTGTTGTACGTCTCGCTGCCATAAAGCCGGCGCGTTTCGGCGTAGGTCATGATCAGCTGGCGCATGGCGCGGGTAATGCCCACGTAGGCCAGGCGGCGTTCCTCTTCGAGGCGGCCGGGCTCTTCCAGGCTCATCTTGTGCGGGAACAGGCCTTCTTCCATGCCCACCAGGAACACGTAGGGGAATTCCAGGCCCTTGGCACTGTGCAGGGTCATCAGCTGGATGCTGTCTTCATGCTCGTCGGCCTGAGCTTCGCCAGCTTCCAGCGAGGCGTGGCCGAGGAAGGCCGACAGCGGCGAAAGGTCGGCGTCGTCTTCGCCGGCTTCGAAGTTGCGCGCGGCGCTGACCAGTTCCTCAAGGTTTTCTACCCGAGCCTGGCCCTTTTCGCCTTTTTCTTCCTGGTGATAGATGATCAGCCCGGACTGCTCGATGACCGTTTGGGTCATGGTGTGCAAGGGCATGTCCGCGACCTTGCCGGCCAGGTTCTCGATCAGTTCGATGAAGGCGCCCAGGGCGCTGGCCGCACGGCCCTTGAGGGCCTTGGCGGCAATCAGCTGGCACATCGCTTGCCACATCGACAGCTGGCTGTGGCGGGCATGCTCACGGATGGCTTCGACGGTCTTCTCGCCGATGCCGCGCGGCGGCACGTTGATCACCCGCTCCAGCGCCGCGTCGTTGCCGCGGCCTTCGAGCAGGCGCAGGTAGGCCATGGCGTTCTTGATTTCGGCACGTTCGAAGAAGCGCTGGCCGCCATAGATGCGGTAGGGAATGCGTTCGCGCAGCAGGGCCTCCTCCAGCACCCGCGACTGGGCGTTGGAGCGATAGAGGATGGCGATATCGCTGCGCGAGCTGCCGCCCTTGATCAGGCTCTCGATGGTTTCCACTACATAACGGGCTTCGTCGTGCTCGTTGTAGGCCGCGTACAGGGTCAGCGGCTCGCCTTCGCCCAGGTCGGTCCACAGTTCCTTGCCCAGGCGCCCGCTGTTGTTGGCGATCAAGGCGTTGGCGGCCTTGAGGATGCCGCCGGTGGAGCGGTAGTTCTGCTCCAGGCGGATCAGCTCGGCGTCGGGGAAGTCGGCGGTGTACTGGTGGATGTTCTCGATCTTCGCCCCGCGCCAGCCGTAGATCGACTGGTCGTCGTCGCCCACCGCCATCAGGCTGTCGCCACCGCCCGCGAGCAGGCGCAGCCAGGCGTACTGCACGGCGTTGGTGTCCTGGAATTCGTCCACCAGCACATGGCGGAAGCGCCGCTGGTAGTGCTTGAGCAGGTCGGGGTGGTCGCGCCAGAGGTCCAGGGCACGCAGCAGCAATTCGGAGAAATCGATGACGCCGGCGCGCTCGCAGGCCTGCTCGTAGGCGCTGTAGACATCGCGCATGGTCTGCATGAACAGGTCGCCGCTGGCCTGGATATGTTGCGGGCGCAGGCCCTCGTCCTTTTGCCCGTTGATGAACCACTGGGCCTGGCGCGCCGGCCATTTCTGCTCGTCCAGGCCGAGTTCGCGCATGACGCGCTTGACCAGGCGCTGCTGGTCGTCGCTGTCGAGGATCTGGAAGTTCTGCACCAGGCGCGCTTCCTGCCAGTGCGCGCGCAACAGGCGGTGCGCCAGGCCGTGGAAGGTGCCGACCCACATGCCCGCCGGGTTTATGCCCAGCAATTGCTCGATCCGCTGGCGCATCTCGGCGGCAGCCTTGTTGGTGAAGGTCACCGACAGGATCGAGTGCGGCGAGGCCTGCTCGACCTGGATCAGCCAGGCGATGCGGTGCACCAGCACGCGGGTTTTACCGGAACCGGCGCCCGCGAGCACCAGCTGACGCCCGAGCGTGGCCGCGACGGCCTGGCGCTGGGCATCGTTGAGGGAATTGAGCAGGAGGGAGAGGTCATCTGTGTGCATCCGGCCATTCTAGGGGGAGGCCGGTTAAGGGGCAAACACCTACTGTATAAATATTCACCTTCAGCTGCTGTCGCTCATCGGTTTGTCGCGGCGTGCCATGCCAGATCGACGGATGGCGATCTGGCATGGGCCACTTCAGTCGACGGCTACGCGGTGCCCGATCTCAACCATCTGCGACCCTTCGGCTGAAATGATTTCCAGCCTTTTCCACGAAGAAGCGCCTTCGCGCGTGAAAAATACCGGTTTCTCGGTCAGAACCTGCAGCGACGCCTGTTCGCTTTCCACCAGCGTCAGCTGCAGCACTTCCCAGCCGCCTTTGTGGCGGATCTTGGGTTCCGCCAGCACGGGTTCGACACCTGAGTTATGGACGGTCACGCTTCCCTGAACGACGAAGCACACTGGCTGGCCCGGCACTTCGCTGTTGTAGGCGACAAGGTTTTCGATTTTGCTCATGATCAATGCCTTTGCAGTTGAAAGTAGCGCCAATCGGCGCCGCGCTACTTTCGCCACTGCAACGCAACAGTGGGATCGGGCAGGACTTCAGCTATGCCAATGCCTGCCATGGCCGGCCAGCAGGCTGTTGGCCTGATCGGGCCCGTTGCTGCCGGCGGCATAGTGGCGGGGCGGCTGGAAGTGCTCGTCCCAGCCTTTGAGGATGGCGTCGATCCAGGCCCAGGCGGCCTCCACTTCGTCGCGGCGCATGAACAGCGTCGAGTCGCCTTCCAGCACATCCAGCAACAGGCGCTCGTAGGCTTCCCAGCGGCGTGTCTGGCCGAACACCTGGGCCAGGTTGAGGTCCAGGTCCACCGGCTCCAGGCGCATGCCCTTGCCGGGGCTCTTGGTCATCATGCGCAGGCTGATGCGCTCGTCCGGCTGCAGCTGGATCAGCAGCTGGTTGACCTGGCCGCCGCTGAACAGCTCATGGGGCACGGGCTTGAATTGTATGACGATCTGCGACGAGCGCCGCGTCATGCGCTTGCCGGTGCGCAGGTAGAAAGGCACGCCGGCCCAGCGCCAGTTGTCGACATGCGCCTGCACGGCGACGAAGGTTTCGGTGTCGCTGTCATTGTCCACGTCCTTTTCGAAGTAGTAGGCCGGCACTTCCTGGCCGCCGATGTGGCCGGCGCCGTACTGACCGCGCACGGTCTTGTCCTGCACGTCCTGGCCGTTGATCGGCTTGAGCGCGCGCAGGATCTTCACCTTCTCGTCACGCACGGCCTCGGCTTCGAACTGCGCAGGCGGCTCCATGGCCACCAGGCACAACAGCTGCAACAAGTGGTTTTGCAGCATGTCGCGGGTCGCGCCGGCGCGGTCGTAATAGCCGCCGCGGTTTTCCACGCCCAGGGTCTCGCACACGCTGATCTGCACATGGTCGACCTGGCCATTGCGCCACACAGGTTCCAGCAGGGCATTGGCGAAGCGCAGGGCCATGAGGTTCTGCACGGTTTCCTTGCCCAGGTAGTGGTCGATGCGAAACACCTGGCGCTCTTCGAACACGCTGCCGATCGCTTCGTTGATGGCAATGGCCGATTCCAGCGAATGGCCAATCGGTTTTTCCAGCACGATGCGCGCTTCGCTGTCGGCCAGCCCGGCAATGCGCAGGTGCCGGGCAATCGGCACGAACAGGTTGGGCGCGGTGGCCAGGTAATAGATGCGGGTGAGCCCGCCGGGCTCGCCGAGGTAGCGCGCCAGGCGGCCGAAGTCGGCGCTCTGGGAGGCGTCCATGGGGAAGTAGTCCAGGCGTGCGGAAAAGCGCCGCCACACTTCTTCTTCGAAGTCGTGGCGGGCAATCTGCGCCCGGCAATGGCGCTCGGCGAGCAGCAGGTACTCATCGCGCGACAAGTTGCGCCGGGCCAGGGCGATGATGCGCACGGCAATGTTCAGACGCCCCTCGCGATACAGGTGATAGAGCGCCGGCAGCAGCTTGTGCAGGGCCAGGTCGCCGGTGCCACCGAACACCAGAATGTCGCAAGGAATAGTCAAACCACCACTCTCCACGTTCGTTTAACTGGGCGGGTTGGCGTCCATGTAGTATAACTACAAGAAAGCTACATCCCGGCCAGCCGATCATAACCGAGTCCAGCCCGTGAATCTGTTGCAACATATCGCCCAATCGCGCCACCTGCTGCGCAAATCGGAACTCAAAGTCGCGGACCATGTGCTGCTCGACCCGGCTGCCGTCATGCACAGCTCCATGGCCGACCTGGCGCACAGCGTGGGCATCAGCGAGCCGACCATCGTGCGCTTTTGCCGGGCGATCGGTTGTTCGGGCTTCCAGGACCTCAAGCTCAAGCTGGCGCAAAGCCTGGCGGCGGGCGCCAGTTTCGGCCAGTTCGCCATTCACGAAGACGACTCGGTCGCCGACTACAGCCTGAAGATCTTCGACACCACCCTGCACACCCTGATGGAAGTGCGCGAGCAGCTCGATCCGCAGGCGTTGCAGCAGGCGGTGAGCGCCATGGCCCAGGCGCAGCGCGTGGAGTTCTACGGCTTTGGCGCATCGGGTGCGGTGGCCGCCGATGCCCAGCATAAGTTCTTCCGCCTGCTGCTCAACGCTGCCGCCTATTCCGACCCGCACATGCAGGCGATGTCGGCGGTGACGCTCAAGCCGGGCGATGTGGCCGTGTGCATTTCCCAGTCGGGGCGCTCCAAGGACCTGCTGATCACCGCCAACCTGGTGCGCGAGAGCGGTGCCAACCTGATCACCCTGTGCCCGAGCCAGACGCCGCTGGCGGAGCTGTCGACCGTCAACCTGGCCATCGACGTGCACGAAGACACCGAAATCTACACCCCGCTGACCTCGCGTATCGCCCACCTGGTGGTGATCGACGTGCTGGCCATGGGCGTGGCCATGGCGCGCGGGCCGAGCCTGGTCAACCACCTCAAGAGCGTGAAGCGCAGCTTGCGCAGCCTGCGCCTGTCGCCGAAGTCGATCAAGGCCATGGATGACTGAACCCGGCCGTGAAATTTCACGGTTTTGTCACTGTTCCACAGCCAAACGGTAAAGCGCCCGAGCCAGTCTGAAACTCCCCGCACTCGATCAGGGAGACAGAAAATGGCTCGTGACTTCGATGGCTCTTACCTTCCCAGCGCCAAATCCCGCAAGCAGCAGGAAAAAGATCAGCGTCGCATGGAGTACCGCCGCGCGATCGAAAGCTATTGCGACCAACGCCAGCTGCTGCGCGAACTCGCCGATTACCCCGAGCTGCACGAGCTCACGGTGTGGCAGGCGTCGGCGGCAGCTTCCCCGAAAAACGTTCAACAAGCGCGCTGATCAGCGCACGTTCGCTGCGGATGAACGCCAGAAAAGCCAAGGCCACCGGCGACTGCCGCTTGGCTTTTGACTGCACCACGCACCAGCTTCGGTACAGCGGCAGTTCCTCCACCGGCAACTCCTTGAGCACGCCCACGGCCAGCTCCATGTTCACCGCATGGCGCGTCAGCAGGGCGATGCCAAGGCCGGCGATCACGCATTCACGCTGGGCATCGGCCGAGGCCACTTCCAGGGTTTGGGTAAAGTGCACGCGCTTGTCCTTGAAGTACTCCTCGCAGGCCTTGCGGGTGCCCGAGCCCTGTTCACGGACCAGCAGGGTATGAGGCTCCAGGTCTTGCAGGCGCAGCTGTTCGAGCTTGCTCAGCGGGTGGTCGGGCGGCGCCACGGCGACGATCGGGTTGTTGAGGAAGGGCAGAAACTCCAGCCCCATGTCCTGGGGCACCATGGACATGATGATCAGGTCGTCACGGTTGTCGGAGAGGCGCCGGATCGCCTGGGCGCGGTTGACCACGGTGAGGGTCAGGTTGACCTCCGGGTGGCGTTGCTTGAAGGCGGCGAACAGGTGTGGCACGAAGTACTTGGCGCTGGATTCGATGGCCAGCTTCAGTTGACCCTGCAGTGAGCCCTGCATGTCCGACAGTTGCATGTCGAGGCTTTCCAGGCGCCCGAAGATGTCGCGGCTGGCCCGCTGCAGCGCCTCGGCCGCTTCGGTCAGGTAAAGTTTCTTGCCGACGTACTCGAACAACGGCTGGCCAACCAGCTCCTCGAGCTGACGGATCTGTAGACTAACGGCGGGTTGCGTCAGCGCCATCTCCTCCGCAGCGCGGCTGTAGGAGCGTAAATCACACACTTCGTTAAAGATCTGCAATTGACGCAAAGTCATACGCATCAAGGACTTACGCATTTCTACCCCGGCTTTGGCAAAACCTTGTTACCGAACTATAAGGCTTTGCTAATACTGCCCCTAACAAATATTGATTTTTGTTTATCGACCCGCAGCGCTAGGGTGAATGTGCGACTGGCCAACGACGATTGGTCACGCGCCGACCGGTAAAACCGGATCGTCTGTTCCTACGGCTTTGGGAAGACTCCAGTGATAAAAAAAATCCTGATCGCCAACCGGGGTGAAATCGCAGTTCGGATCGTGCGTGCCTGCGCCGAGATGGGCATTCGCTCTGTCGCGATCTATTCCGACGCCGACCGTCACGCCTTGCACGTCAAGCGCGCCGACGAGGCCTACAGCATTGGTGCCGAGCCACTGGCCGGTTACCTGAACCCGCGCAAGCTGGTCAACCTTGCTGTGGAAACCGGCTGTGATGCCCTGCACCCGGGTTACGGTTTCCTGTCGGAAAATGCCGAGTTGGCAGAGATCTGCGCCGAGCGCGGGATCAAGTTCATCGGCCCGGCCGCCGACGTCATTCGCCGCATGGGCGACAAGACCGAAGCGCGTCGCACCATGATCCAGGCCGGTGTGCCGGTGACCCCAGGCACCGAAGGCAACGTTGCCGACATCCACGAAGCCCTGAGCGAAGGCGAGCGCATCGGTTACCCGGTGATGCTCAAGGCCACCTCCGGCGGTGGCGGGCGCGGCATCCGCCGCTGCAACAGCCGCGAAGAACTGGAACAGAACTTCCCACGGGTGATTTCCGAGGCCACCAAGGCCTTCGGCTCGGCCGAAGTGTTCCTGGAAAAGTGCATCGTCAACCCCAAGCACATCGAAGCGCAGATCCTTGGTGACAGCTTCGGCAACGTGGTGCACCTGTTCGAGCGCGACTGCTCGATCCAGCGCCGCAACCAGAAGCTCATCGAAATCGCCCCGAGCCCGCAGCTCACCCCCGAACAGCGCGCCTACATCGGCGACCTGGCGGTGCGTGCGGCCAAGGCGGTGAACTACGAGAACGCCGGTACCGTGGAGTTTCTGCTCGCCGATGGCGAGGTGTACTTCATGGAGATGAACACCCGGGTGCAGGTGGAACACACCATCACCGAGGAAATCACCGGTATCGACATCGTCCGCGAGCAGATCCGCATCGCCTCGGGCCTGCCGCTGTCGGTCAAGCAGGAAGATATCCAGCACCGCGGCTACGCGCTGCAGTTCCGTATCAACGCCGAAGACCCGAAGAACAACTTCCTGCCAAGCTTCGGCAAGATCACCCGTTACTACGCCCCCGGCGGGCCGGGCGTGCGAACCGACACCGCGATCTACACCGGCTACACCATTCCACCGTTCTACGACTCCATGTGCCTGAAACTGGTGGTGTGGGCGTTGACCTGGGAAGAAGCCATGGACCGCGGCCTGCGGGCCCTGGACGACATGCGCGTGCAAGGGGTGAAGACCACCGCCGCGTACTACCAGGAAATCCTGCGCAATCCGGAATTCCGTAGCGGCCAGTTCAATACCAGCTTCGTCGAAAGCCACCCTGAACTGACCAACTACTCGATCAAGCGCAAACCCGAAGAGCTGGCCCTGGCCATCGCCGCCGCCATCGCCGCCCACGCAGGCCTGTGAGGAACCCCATAATGTCCAAGAAAATTCACGTAACCGACACGATCCTGCGCGACGCCCACCAGTCCCTGCTGGCCACCCGCATGCGTACCGAAGACATGCTGCCGATCTGCGACAAGCTCGACAAGGTCGGCTACTGGTCGCTGGAAGTCTGGGGCGGCGCCACCTTCGACGCCTGCGTGCGCTTCCTTAAGGAAGACCCGTGGGAGCGCCTGCGCAAACTGCGCAATGCCCTGCCCAACACCCGCTTGCAGATGCTCCTGCGCGGCCAGAACCTTTTGGGCTACCGCCACTACAGCGATGACGTGGTCAAGGCGTTCGTGGCCAAGGCTGCGGTCAACGGCATCGACGTGTTCCGCATCTTCGACGCGATGAACGACGTGCGTAACCTGCGCGTGGCCATCGAGGCGGTCAAGGCGGCCGGCAAGCATGCCCAGGGCACCATCGCCTACACCACCAGCCCGGTGCACACCATCGAGGCCTTCGTGAACCAGGCCAAGCAGATGGAAGCCATGGGTTGCGATTCGGTGGCGATCAAGGACATGGCCGGCCTGCTGACCCCGTATGCCACCGGCGAGCTGGTCAAGGCGCTGAAGGCCGAGCAGTCGCTGCCGGTGTTCATCCACTCCCACGACACCGCCGGCCTGGCTGCCATGTGCCAGCTCAAGGCGGTGGAAAACGGCGCCGAGCACATCGACACCGCCATCTCCAGCTTCGCCTGGGGCACCAGCCACCCGGGCACCGAGTCGATGGTCGCCGCGCTGAAGGGCAGCGAGTTCGACACCGGCCTGGACCTGGAGCTGCTGCAGGAAATCGGCCTGTACTTCTACGCCGTGCGCAAGAAGTACCACCAGTTCGAAAGCGAATTCACCTCCGTGGACACCCGCGTGCAGGTCAACCAGGTGCCAGGCGGCATGATTTCCAACCTGGCCAACCAGCTCAAGGAGCAGGGCGCACTCAACCGCATGAACGAAGTGCTGGCCGAGATCCCACGGGTTCGCGAAGACCTCGGCTTCCCGCCGCTGGTGACCCCGACCTCGCAGATCGTCGGTACCCAGGCGTTCTTCAACGTGCTCGCCGGCGAGCGCTACAAAACCATCACCAACGAGGTGAAGCTGTACCTGCAAGGCGGTTACGGCAAGGCCCCGGGTGTGGTCAACGAGCAGCTGCGGCGCCAGGCGATCGGCAGCGAAGAAGTGATCGACGTGCGCCCGGCCGACCTGCTCAAGCCGGAAATGGCCAAGCTGCGTGCCGACATCGGCGCCCTGGCCCGCAGCGAGGAAGACGTGCTGACCTTCGCCATGTTCCCGGACATCGGGCGCAAGTTCCTCGAAGAGCGCGAAGCCGGCACCCTGACCCCTGAAGCGCTGCTGCCGATCCCGGAAGCAGGCGCTGCGGTGGCCCATGGTGGCGAAGGCGTGCCGACCGAGTTCGTCATCGACGTGCATGGCGAGACCTACCGCGTCGACATCACCGGCGTGGGCGTGAAGGCCGAAGGCAAGCGCCACTTCTACCTGTCGATCGACGGCATGCCGGAAGAGGTGGTGTTCGAGCCGCTCAACGAGTTCGTCGGCGGCGGCAGCAGCAAGCGCAAGCAGGCCAGCGCACCGGGCCACGTCAGCACCACCATGCCGGGCAACATCGTCGATGTGCTGGTCAAGGAAGGCGATGTGGTCAAGGCCGGCCAGGCGGTGCTGATCACCGAGGCGATGAAGATGGAAACCGAAGTGCAGGCGGCCATCGCCGGTAAGGTCGTGGCCATCCATGTGGCCAAGGGCGACCGTGTGACGCCGGGTGAAATCCTGATCGAGATCGAAGGCTGACAGAAGCCTTCATCTACAAGCGGTTAACCTCTGGGGAGCGGATGCTCCCCTTTTTTTGTGCTGCATTTACTGGCCCTATCGCCGGCAAGCCGGCTCCCACAGATACCCCACCAGCCTCGAGGCCTGTGATGTACCTGTGGGAGCCGGCTTGCCGGCGATAGGGCCGGTAAAACCAACGCAATACTCAGCCCTTGCGACACTGCTCCAACGTCCGCACCTGCCCCTCAGGCTGCTGGTTCTGCTCGCTCAACCAGCGCTCGAACCCCGCTGCCACCTGCGGCCACTCATCATCGGTAATCGAATACCACGCCGTATCCCGGTTGTGGTCCTTGACCACCAGGTGCTTGCGAAACACCCCTTCGAACTGGAAGCCAAACCGCTCTGCCGCGCGCTTGGAGCGGGCATTGGCGTTGTTGCACTTCCATTCCAGGCGGCGGTTGCCCAGCTCGAAACTCAACTTGCCCAGCAGGTACACGGCCTCGGTGCTCTTTGGCGTGCGCTGCATGGGGGCGCCGAAGGCGATGTGGCCGATCTCGATGCGGCCGTGGTCGGGCACGATCGACATCAGCGTGAGCACCCCCTGGGCCTGGCCGCTGGCGCGGTCGAGCACGGTGTAGTACAGCGGATCGTGGCCGGCGGCGTTGCCTTCGAGCCAGCGGTCGAAGGCGGCGCGCTCGGCGAAGGGGCCGTAGGGCAGGTAGTCCCACAGCAGCGGATCGGCTTGCGGGCCTTGCAAGGCCTGCCACAAATCGTCGGCGTGGCGGGCCGGGTCGAGTTTCTCCAGGCGTATGAAGCGGCCTTCGATGGTCGCAGCCTTGGGCGCTGCAGCGGGTTTCCAGTTCAGTGCGTCAGTCATGTTGGCCTACAGCCCTTTGCGAAATTGAATGAAGCCTGGCCGCTCGGCAACCTGTTCATACAGGCTGATGGCGGTGGCGTTGGTTTCGTGGGTCAGCCAATGCACCTTGATGCAGCCGGCCGCCTTGGCGGTGGCGTAGACGTGCTCGATCAGCTGGCGGCCGATGCCCAGGCCACGCTGGTTGCCGTCGACGTACAGGTCCTGCAGGTAGCACGAGTTCTCGATGCTCCAGTTGGAGCGGTGGTAGATCCAGTTGACCATGCCCACCGCCTTGCCATCGACCCAGGCCAGAGCCGAATGGGTCGGCTCGCTGGGGTCGAGCAGGCGCTGCCAGGTGCTGGCGCTGACCGCCTCGGGCAGCTCGGTTTGGTAGAAGCGCAGATAGGCCTGCCACAGGGCGAGCCAGGCAGCATGGTCGTTGGCGCCGACAGGGCGCAGGGTAACGCTGGGCATGGGGCTTTTCCTTCAGAGCTGGCGCATCTGCGCCGCGAGTTGGTTGTCGAGGTAATCGGGGCTGCTGGCCAGGCCTTCGCGCACGCCGGCGATGTCTTGCGCGGAGCGGTTCTGGCTGAGCTTGCGCGCGCCTTGCAGGCGGGCGATGGGCAGGCGGATACCGACGATGGCGCGGAGCATGCCGTCGAGGTAGTCGCGGGGCGCGTCGGCCACTTGCCACGGGTTATCGCGGCCTTGCTCATGGCGCTCGGTCAGCCGGGTGACGATGCTCATCAGCGGCGCGGCTTCGTGGATCACTTCGGCCGGGCCATAGGCATGCACGGCCAGGTAGTTCCAGGTCGGCACCACCTTGGGGTTGTCGGCTTTGCTGGGGTAGTAGCTGGGGCTGACATAGGCATCGGCACCCGGGAACACCAGCAAGGCCTCGGCACCGCGCTCCAGGTCCTGCCACTGGCGATTGGCGCGCGCCAGGTGGGCGTAGACGGTGCCGAATTCGCCTTCGGCAGTGTCTACCAGCACCGGCAGGTGGGTGGCCAGCAAGCCCTGCTCGCCGTGGCTGACCAGCACTGCCAAGCGGGTGTCGAGCATGTGCTGGTGCAAGCGTTGCAGGTCGTGTTCCTGGTGAGGTTTGCTGTTGTACATGCGCAGGTTCCTTGTCCAATGGCTCCATCCTAGGCAGGCTATTGGCCCAGTGTAAGATCCATTTCAGGCTGTTTTGATAGGTCCAATGCCATGAGCGAGCGCCCTCTTGTACTTCCGTTCGACCCCGCCGGGATCGTGCTCGACCGCCGCCGGGGCTTGAGCCAGCAGCTCTACCAGGCATTGCGTGCGCGGGTGCTGGACGGGCGCCTGAGCAGTGGCACGCGGCTGCCGGCCAGCCGCGATCTGGCCAACATCCTGGCGCTGTCGCGCAATAGCGTAGTCCGTGCCTACGACCAGCTTTATGCCGAGGGCTACATCGAAAGCCGGGTAGGGGATGGCACTTATGTGAGCCGCCAGGCAAAACTATCCACACAACTATCCACAGGGTTATCCCGGGGTTTATCAACAGGTTTATCCACATTTTCAGCGGAAAATACTGAGGATTTATCCAGCAACACGCTGTCCAGCGAGCCGTTGGAGCGTCTGAAAAGTAACCACTTGCCGCTGCCAAGAAGCGGCGCGCCGCGCGCTTTTCGCGTGGGCATCCCGGCCTTCGACCTGTTCCCGTTCGACGTCTGGGCCAAGCTGCAAGCGGGTTTCTGGCGAAACCCCGAGCCTGCGCAGCTGGGCTACGGTGACCCGGCCGGCGAGTGGACGCTGCGTGAGTTGATCGCCGCTTACCTGCGCCGCTCCCGGGGGCTCTCGTGCACCGCTGAACAAATTGTGATCACCAGTGGCGCACAGCAGGCCATCAGCCTTTGTGCACAGTTGCTGCTGCAGCCGGGCGACACCGTGGCTGTGGAAAACCCAGGCTATCGGGCGGCAGGGCATACCTTCGCCGTGGCCGGTGGCAAGGTGACGGGCATCGCGGTGGATGAGGAAGGCATGGATTGCCGGCGCCTGGAGCAGTTGCAGGACTGCCGGCTGGCTTACGTGACGCCCGCTCACCAGTACCCCACCGGGGTGACCATGAGCCTGGCCCGGCGCCTGGCGCTGCTGGCCTGGGCCGAGCGCGGCGATGGCTGGATCATCGAGGACGACTACGACGGCGAGTACCGCTACAGCGGCGCACCGCTGGCCCCGTTGGCGGCGCTGGACCGCCAGGGGCGGGTGCTGTACGTGGGCACCTTCGGCAAGATCGCTTTCCCGGCGCTGCGCCTTGGCTACCTGGTGCTGCCGGCGCGGCTGGTGCAGGCCTTCAGCCAGGGCAGGGCGCTGGCGATGCGCCATTCCGAGGTGGGTACCCAGTGCGTGATGGCCGAGTTCATGGCCCAGGGGCACTTCCAGCGGCATATCCGCCGCATGCGCCGGGCGGCGTTGAGCCGGCGCAATGTGCTCAAGGCCGGTTGGCCTGTGGATGTGCCGGGGCTGGCGGGGATGCCGGAGGTGGCGGCGGGGCTGCATGTGAAGGTGGATGTGGATAACTTTGCCCGCGAGCAGGAGCTGGTGGCCAAAGCGGACGCGGTGGGGGTGGAGGTGAATCCGCTGAGTGGTTACTGGCTGGAGGACAGCGAGGTGCCTGTGGATAAGCGTGCGGGGCTGGTGCTGGGGTTTGCGGCGGTGCCGGAGGGGGAGATTGCCGAGGCGTTGATGCGTTTGCGCAAGGCCTGGCGGTAGGAGCGGCCTTGTGTCGCGAAAGGGCCGCAAGGCGGCCCCAGATCTGCGGTTCTGCTGGTATTTCTGGGGCTGCCATGCAGCCCTTTCGCGACACAAGGCCGCTCCTACAGGGTTCGCAGGACTCTGTAATGGAGCAGCCTTCAGCAGGTATCAGGTCCCGGACTTGATCTTGGTCCAGGCCCGCGTGCGCGCCCGCTCTGCCTCACGCGACAAGGGCTTGAGCGTGTACAGCTTGGCCATCGCCTCGGCCGTCGGATACAGGTTGGGGTTGTTGCGAATCGCCGGGCTGACCTTGTCGGTCGCGTCCTTGTTCGGGTTCGGGTACCCGACAAAGTCACTGATCGGCGCAATCACCTCCGGCCTCAGCAGGTAGTTGATGAAGGCGTGCGCATCCTCCGGGTTGGCTGCCCCCTTCGGAATCGCCAGCATGTCGAACCAGATCGGCGCGCCTTCCTTGGGCAGGCGCATGTCCACCACCACGCCATTCTTCGCATCCCGTGCCCGGTTGGCGGCCTGGGAGAAACTGCCGGAATAGCCGACGGCGACGCAGATGTCGCCGTTGGCGATGTCGGCCATGTACTTGGAGGAGTGGAAGTAGGTGACGTGCGGGCGAATCTTCAGCAGCAGCGCTTCGGCCTTCTTGTAGTCGTCCGGCTTGTCGCTGTTCGGGTCCAGGCCCAGGTACTTCAAGGCCAGCGGCAGGATCTCCGACGGCGAGTCGAGCAGCGCCACGCCGCATTGCTTGAGCTTGGCGATGTTCTCTTCCTTGAAGATCAGGTCCCAGCTGTCCACCGGCGCGTTGGCGCCGAGCACGGCCTTGACCTTGTCCGGGTTGAAGCCGATCAGCACGGTGCCGTACATGTAGGGCACGGCGAACTTGTTGCCCGGGTCGTTGGCCTCGATCAGCTTCATCAGCGCCGGGTCCAGGTGCTGCCAGTTCGGCAGCTTGCTGCGGTCCAGCGGCTGGAAGACCCCAGCCTCGATCTGCTTGGCGAGGAACACGTTGGACGGCACCACCACGTCATAGCCGGAGTTGCCGGTCAGCAGCTTGGCTTCCAGGGCCTCGTTGGTGTCGAAGATGTCGTAGACCAGCTTGACCCCACTGTCTTTCTGGAAGTCACTCAAGGTCTGCGGCGTGATGTAGTCGAACCAGTTGTACACCCGCAGGGTGCGCTGTTCGGCCTGGGCCTGGAAGGCGCCGGTGAACAGGGTGGCAGCGATGAACGGGGCGAGCAGACGCTTGAGTCGGACCATTTACCGGGCTCCTGGCTGGGCACGCTGGAAACCTTCCAGCACGTTGACTGCGTTGATACCGATTTCTTCCACAGCGTAGCCACCTTCCATCACGAACAAGGTCGGCTTGCCGAGTTGTGCGATGCGCTTGCCCATTTCCAGGTAGTCCGGGCTGTCCAGCTTGAACTGGGAGATCGGGTCGTCCTTGAAGGTGTCCACGCCCAGCGAAATCACCAGCACATCGGCGTCGTAGGCAGCGATACGCTGGCAGGCGTCTTCCAGGGCGGCGCTCCAGGCGGCCCAGTCACTGCCGGCGGGCAGCGGGTAGTTGATGTTGCAACCAGCACCTGCGCCTTCGCCGGTTTCGTCGGCATAACCGAGGAAGAACGGGAATTCGGCCTGCGGGTCGCCGTGGATCGAGGCGAAGAACACGTCGCTGCGCGCGTAGAAGATGTCCTGGGTGCCGTTGCCGTGGTGGTAGTCGACATCGAGGATGGCCACTTTGCCGCGGCCCTGGTCGAGGAACGCCTGGGCGGCGATGGCCGCGTTGTTCAGGTAGCAGTAGCCGCCCATGACTTCGCCGGCGGCGTGGTGCCCTGGCGGGCGGCAAAGGGCGAAGGCCGAATGCGCGCCTTGCTGGATTGCGGCCTGGGCGGTCAGCGCCACTTGCGCGGCGCTGTAGGCGGCTTGCCAGGTGCCGGCGGTGATCGGCGCGCCGGCGTCGAAGCTGTAGTAGCCCAGCTCGCCGTGCAGGCCGGTCGGCTTGACCTGGCGCAGGGTGCGTGCCGGCCAGGTGAAGGGCAGCAGGTCGCCTTCGTGGCCCAGCGCAGCCCAGCGGCCCCAGGCGCCCTGGAAGAAGTCGAGGTAGTCGGCGCTGTGGATGCGCTGGATGGGTGCGCGGCCGAAATCGGTCGGGCCTTGAACGTCGCCGAGGTTGCGCTTTTTCACCTGCTCGAGCACATGGTCGGCGCGCGAAGGCATTTCGAAGCAAGGCATCAGCTTGCCGTCGATCAGCTCGCAGCGGCCGTGGTGCAGGCGGTGGTCATCGGAATAGATTGTCAGCATTGTTGTTCTCCGGGGGTACAGGCGTGGGCCCATTCTCGTGGGCGGCCCGCAGGGGGAGAACGACGCAAACGGCCAAAAGGGGATCGATGTGGCCAAGGTCGCTGGCCTGTGCCGGCCCTGTCGCCGGCAGGCCGGCTCCCACAAGGCCCGGTGCGCTCTCTGTAGGGCTACGGTCAGCCGCGAAAATGGCTGGGCGCTACACCACTCCAACGCTGGAACGCATGCCGAAAACTGGCGGTTTCGCTGAAACCCAAGGTCTCGGCAATCCGGTAGATCGGCATCTGCTCATCGGCCAGCAACTGCTTGGCCCGTTCGAAGCGCAGCTCATCGAGCAGCTGCTGGTAACTGCTGCCCAGCGCCTGCAAATGCCGGCGCAAGGTGCGCGAGGAGCAGTTCATCTGCCGCGCCAGGCCTTCGAGCCCCGGCGCCGCATCCAGTTGCTGCAGCAACAGCTGGCGGATTCGCCCCAGCCACGCCTGGCGCCCGGTGAACTCCAGGTTCAGCCGCCGGCAGCGTTCGCTCATGGCCTTGTGGGTGATCGGGTCGGCCAATGGCAACGGGGTGTCGAGCCAGCGCCGCTCGAAGGCGAAGGCGTTGTCTTCGTCGGCGAAGCTCAGCGGGCAGTGGAATGCCCGGGTATAGAGCGCGTGGTAGCCGGGCCGGGCATGTTCGAAGCGGGCGCCGAGCAATGGCAGCGGGCGGCCGAGCAGGTCGTCGCAGATGACTTTCAGCGACACCAGGCAGAACTCGGCATTGAAAGCGGCCAGCGCCGGGCTGTCGTGGTAGTCGCTGGCGCTGAACCAGACCCGCTGGCCATCGTCGATCAGGCGCAGCTGGAAGACTGTTCCCAGCAGTGCCGGATACTGCAGCGCCAGGCGCAGGGCGTCACCCAAAGTGGCACTGGAGAGCAGCGCGTAACCGAGCATGCCGTAGCACGACACATGCATGCGCCGGCCCAGTTCCAGGCCGATGTCCTCGCGCCGCGCCACGGCATTGGCACACACCTGCAGCTCCTGCTGGGTGGTGATGCGCGCATCGGCATGCCCCAGGTCCGCCGGGCCTATGCCGCTGCCGGCGAGCAACGCCGTGGCCTCGCAACCGTCTTCCTGGAACAGGTTGAGGATCAGCGAAACCGCATTCAGGGTGGTCAGGTGGCTATGCAGCATGCTCGGTAATCCCGTTTGGCTGGGAGGCATTATGGAGCAAGTTGTGTGCCGGGCTGCGGCAGACGAAAAAAAGGGCCCGAAGCGTGCGCTCGGGCCCTTGAAAGGTTGAGAGGTGTCTAGTCCCTCGACCTGGTGAGACTGTTTGCAGCGGCCGGGTTACGCCTTCAGCGGAACCAGACGTGGAGCGATCATGTTTTCCGGACGCAGGATGTCGTTGAGCATCTCTTCATCCAGCAGCTTCTCTTCGCGCACCAGTTCCAGCACGCCGCGGCCTGTTTCCAGGGCTACACGGGCGATACGGGTGGCGTTTTCGTAGCCGATGTACGGGTTCAGGGCGGTGACCAGGCCGATCGAGTGCTCGACCAGTTCACGGCAGCGCTGTTCGTTGGCGGTGATGCCGACGATGCAGTGCTCGCGCAGCATGTCCATGGCGCGTTGCAGCAGGCGGATCGAGTCGAAGATCTTGTAGGCGATCAGCGGTTCCATCACGTTCAGCTGCAGCTGGCCACCTTCGGCGGCGACGGTCAGGGCCAGGTCGTTGCCCATGATGGCGAAGGCCACCTGGTTGACCGCTTCCGGGATAACCGGGTTGACCTTGCCTGGCATGATCGAGCTGCCTGGCTGACGCGCCGGCAGGTTGATCTCGTTGATGCCGGTGCGCGGGCCGCTGGACAGCAGGCGCAAGTCGTTGCAGATCTTCGACAGCTTGACCGCAGTGCGCTTGAGCATGCCGGAGAACAGCACGAAGGCGCCCATGTCGGAGGTGGCTTCGATCAGGTCGGCAGCCGGTACCAGCGGCTGGCCGCTGATGGTGGCCAGGCGCTGTACGGCCAGGGCCTGGTAGCCCGGGTCGGCGTTGATGCCGGTGCCGATGGCGGTGCCGCCCAGGTTGATTTCGGTCAGCAGTTCCGGAGCCAGCGAGCGCAGGCGCTGCAGGTCTTCGGTCATGGTGGTGGCGAAGGCGCGGAATTCCTGGCCCAGGGTCATCGGCACGGCGTCCTGCAGCTGGGTACGGCCCATCTTCAGTACGTGGTCGAATTCCTTGCCCTTGGCAGCGAAGGCCTGGATCAGGCTGTCGAGGCTGGCCAGCAGGGCGTCGTGGCCCAGCAGCAGGCCCAGGCGGATGGCGGTCGGGTAGGCGTCGTTGGTCGACTGGGCCATGTTCACATCGTTGTTCGGGTGCAGGTACTGGTACTCACCCTTCTGGTGGCCCATGGCCTCCAGCGCGATGTTGGCGATGACTTCGTTGGCGTTCATGTTGGTGGAAGTACCAGCACCGCCTTGGATCATGTCCACCACGAACTGCTCGTGGTAGTCGCCCTTGATCAGTCGTGCGCAGGCTGCGCTGATCGCGGCGTGCTTGGCATCGCTCAGGTGCCCCAGCTCACGGTTGGCGTCAGCAGCTGCCTGCTTGACCATCGCCAGGCCGACTACCAGTTTCGGGTAGTGCGACAGCGGAACACCGGAGAGGTGGAAGTTGTTGGCAGCGCGCAGGGTCTGGATGCCGTAGTAGGCATCGGCAGGGACTTCAAGGGTACCAAGCAGATCTTTTTCGACGCGGAACGATGCAGCGGAGGACATGATGGATATCATCTCGATTTTGACCCGGCACCTGCCGGAATGGCGCCAATCCTAGGCCTGAAGGGGATTTTGCGGCCAATGCTGTTGCACGCTAACCTATGCACAAACGGCATAGTGTTTCGTGTGACGCCAATTGACAATCGAGCGTGTTCCATTTTGGTGCATGCCGGGAGACTCGCTTCATGAACCTTGAAAGCAAGTGGCTGGAAGACTTGAGCGCCCTCGCCGCGACCCGCAGTTTTTCCCAGGCGGCGGAGCGCCGTTTCGTCACCCAGCCGGCCTTCAGCCGGCGTATTCGCAGCCTCGAAGCAGCCCTTGGCCTGACCCTGGTGAATCGTTCCCGCACCCCGATTGAATTGACCGAGGCCGGGCAGCTGTTTCTGGTCACCGCGCGCACCGTGGTCGACCAGCTGGGCGAGGTGCTGCGCCATCTTCATCACCTTGAAGGCGGGCAGGGCGAGGTGGTCCAGGTGGCCGCCGCGCACTCCCTGGCTTCGGGCTTTTTCCCACGTTGGGTTGCGCAATTGCGCAACGATGGCCTGAACATCGCCACCCGCCTGGTTGCGACTAACGTCGGAGATGCGGTGCATGCCTTGCGCGAAGGTGGCTGCGACTTGATGCTGGCGTTCTACGACCCGGATGCCGCGCTGCAGATGGATGCCGAGATCTTCCCCTGGCTGCACATGGGCAATACCGAAATGCTGCCGGTGTGCGCGGTGGGGGCCGATGGCAAGCCACTGTTCGACCTCGAAGGCGACAGCAGCGTGCCGCTGCTGGCCTACAGCGCCGGCGCCTTCCTCGGCCGCTCGGTCAACCTGCTGCTGCGCCAGCGCAGCCTGCGCTACACCACTGTCTATGAAACGGCCATGGCCGACAGCCTCAAGAGCATGGCGCTGGAAGGCATGGGCATTGCCTGGGTGCCGCAGCTCTCGATGCGCGGCGAGCTGGAGCGGGGCGAGCTGGCCATCTGCGGCGGCAGCCAATGGCACGTGCCGCTGGAGATCCGCCTGTACCGCTGCGCCCTGGTGCGCAAGGCCAACGTGAGGCTGTTGTGGCGCAAGCTCGAAGGGGGCGCCGCGGTTGACCCAAAAGTCAGCCAAAGCCCCGAAAAATAAGGCCGACAGTTGGTCGCCAGGGGTGCCAGCAACGGCCTTGGTTACGCTATACTGCGCGGCCTTTCGACCGGACAGCTCCGGTCCGGATCAGCAAACAAGCCACGCCGGTCGTCCCGCGTGGCTTGTTGTTTTTTGACGCGCCTGCGGGCGCAACAAGCGAAGAGGCTCGACGATGAGTGCACTGGTTGGCGTGATCATGGGCTCCAAGTCCGATTGGTCCACCCTTAGCCACACCGCCGATATGCTGGAAAAACTCGGCATTCCCTACGAAGTGAAGGTGGTTTCCGCCCACCGCACCCCGGACTTGCTGTTCCAGTACGCCGAAGAGGCAGAAGGGCGTGGCATCGAGGTGATCATTGCCGGTGCCGGTGGCGCTGCCCACCTGCCAGGCATGTGCGCCGCCAAGACCCACCTGCCGGTGCTGGGCGTGCCGGTGCAGTCGTCGATGCTGTCGGGTGTCGACTCGCTGCTGTCGATCGTGCAGATGCCGGCCGGTGTGCCGGTCGCCACGCTGGCCATCGGCCGCGCCGGTGCGGTCAATGCTGCCCTGCTGTCGGCGAGCATCCTCGGCGCCAAGTACCCGCAGTACCACGCCGCGCTCAAGCAATTCCGCACGGAACAGACCGACACCGTGCTGGACAACCCAGATCCACGCCAGGCTTGAGGCCCAACCCATGAAGATCGGTGTAATCGGTGGCGGCCAGCTGGGCCGCATGCTGGCCTTGGCGGGCACTCCGCTGGGCATGAACTTCGCCTTCCTCGACCCGGCACCGGATGCCTGTGCCGCGCCCCTGGGTGAACACCTGCGGGCCGACTACAGCGACCAGGACCACCTGCGCCAGCTGGCCGACGAAGTCGACCTGGTGACCTTCGAGTTCGAAAGCGTCCCGGCCGAAACCGTGGCCTTCCTTTCGCAGTTCGTCCCGGTCTATCCCAGTGCCGAGGCGCTGCGCATCGCCCGCGACCGCCTGTTCGAAAAGAGCATGTTCCGCGACCTGCGTATCCCGACCCCGGCCTTCGCCGACATCCTCTCGCAACAGGACCTGGATGCCGCGGTCGCCAGCATCGGCCTGCCAGCCGTGCTCAAGACCCGCACCCTGGGTTACGACGGCAAGGGCCAGAAGGTGCTGCGCACCCCTGACGATGTGCTGGGTACCTTCGCCGAGCTGGGCAGCGTGCCTTGCCTGCTCGAAGGCTTCGTGCCCTTCACCGGCGAAGTGTCGCTGGTGGCGGTGCGTGCCCGCGATGGCGAAACCCGCTTCTACCCGCTGGTGCACAACACCCACGAAAGCGGCATCCTGCGCCTGTCGGTGGCCAGCGAGGCGCACCCGCTGCAGGCGCTGGCCGAAGACTACGTCGGCCGTGTGCTCAAGCAGCTGGACTACGTGGGCGTGATGGCTTTCGAGTTCTTCGAAGTCGACGGTGGCCTGAAGGCCAACGAAATCGCCCCGCGCGTGCACAACTCCGGGCACTGGACCATCGAAGGCGCCGAGTGCAGCCAGTTCGAGAACCACCTGCGCGCCGTTGCCGGCCTGCCGCTGGGCTCGACCGCCAAGGTCGGCGAGAGCGCGATGCTCAACTTCATCGGTGAAGTGCCGGCGGTGGACAAGGTCGTCGCCATCGACGACTGCCACCTGCACCACTACGGCAAGGCCTTCAAGGTCGGGCGCAAGGTCGGCCACGCCACCCTGCGTTGCCAGGACATGGCCACCCTGCAGGCCAAGATCGCCGAAGTAGAGGCGTTGATCAGCAACTGATCGAACTTCTCCAGGCGCCTTGCCCTCTGAACATGGCAACAAGCCAAAGCGCTGACTAGGCTTTGGCTTGTTCCATTTTCACTGCAGAGGGAATGCCATGGGCATCATTGGAACCATCTTCATCGGCCTCATCGTTGGCCTGCTGGCCCGCTTCATCAAGCCGGGCGACGACAGCATGGGCTGGATCATGACCATCCTCCTGGGTATCGCCGGCTCCCTGCTCGCCACTTATGGCGGCCAGGCACTGGGCATCTACCAGGCAGGCCAGGCCGCAGGCTTCTTCGGTGCGCTGGTGGGTGCCGTGGTGCTGCTGGTGATCTACGGATTCATCAAGAAACGCTGATTAGTGGTTAGAATGCCCGGCAATTCATCCGAGTTGCCGAGCATTTTCATGCGTGCGTTTTTCCTCCTCCCCTTGCTGCTTGCCAGCACCCTGGCCCATGCCGAGCTGCCTGAAACCGACTGGCTGGAGCTGATGCCCAAGTCGGACCAGAAGGCCCTGGAGCAGATGCCGGAGATCGACCACAACTCCCCCGAAGCCATGGGCACCTTCACCGACAAGGGCGGCCTCAAGCAGAGCAAAGGCCTGCCGGCGGTGATGTATTCGACCAAGACCGTGGCCAGCATGAATGGCAAGGCCATCCGCCTGGGCGGCTACCCGGTGCCGCTGGAGAGCGACGCCAAGGGCAACAGCACGCTGTTCTTCCTGGTGCCGTACCCGGGCGCCTGCATCCACGTGCCGCCACCGCCGCCGAACCAGCTGGTGCTGGTGCGTTACCCCAAGGGGCTGAAGATCGACGATATCTACACGCCGCTGTGGGTCAGCGGGACGTTGAAGGTTGAGAAGGTCAGCAATGACCTGGCCGATGCGGCCTATGCGCTGGATGCGGGGAAGGTGAGGGTGGTGGAGGATGCTGACCTGTAGGGGCATTGCGCTGGCCCGATCGCCGGCAAGCCGGCTCCCACAGGTACACCACAGCGCTCAAGAACAGTGGCGTACTTGTGGGAGCCGGCTTGCCGGCGATCGGGTCGGTAGAAAAATCAGATCACTTCACTGCCAATAATGACCTTGAGCACACTGCTCGCCCCAGGTCGCAACTCCACCACATCATCCCAGACATTCGCCGTCTCGATGCACAGCATGCGCTGCCAGCCATCGTCGGCCATGTCCGCCAGCTCCTTGGCCCGTTCGGTCCATGGGTTCCAGATCACCGCCGAACGCGAGCCGCTGCTGGCCAGGGTGATGCGCCGGTTCCAGTGCGGGTCGACGATGCTCAGCGTGGGTGGGGTATCCAGGTAGATGCGGTCGGTTTCCCCGGCAAAGCCCAGTGCGCCCTCTTGCTGGCGCTGCTTCCAGTCGGCCAGGGTCTCGATGTAGCTCAGCCCTTCGACGCCTTCGACCCGCGCCTGGCGCACGTCGCTGACGGCAAAGTAGCTGTGCAGGGCCTGGCTGATGGTCACCGGCGTATTGCCGCGGTTGTGGCTGGTGAGGCTCAGTTCGAGTGCGTCGCCCAACACCACGCGCAGCTTCAGCTCGACATCGTGCGGCCAGCCCGGCAGCTCCCCCTGGGCCTCGGGCAGGCCGAATTCGATGCGCAGTTCACTGCCCGCTTCTTCGATGCCCAGCAACTGCCAGTCACGCGTGCGCGCCAGCCCGTGGGCCGGGGCCTGCTCGGCGTGATACATGGCTTGCACCGCTTGCGGGTTGCGCTGCAGGTTGCCGAACCAGGGCCAGCACACCGGCACGCCGGCGCGCACCGACTTGCCTTGGCGGAAGATCGCCTGGTCGCTCAGCCACAGCAGCGGTGGCTCGCCAACACGCTGGTAGCTGAGGATCTGCGCACCCTGCTGGGCGATCAGTAGTTCGGCGTGGTCGCTGCTGATGCGCCAGCAGTTGAGTTCGCCGTGTTGCTCGGTTTCGACCTTGAAGCTAGCCATTGCGCTGTTCTCATTGATTGCCTGTGGGCCTTCGACCCGGTGGCCTGCAATGAGTTTAACGCCCGCATGGCTCAGCGACGAGGCACCGAGCGGGTGCGGCCACTGCCGTCGATGGCGACGAACACGAAGACGGCCTCGGTGACCTTGCGCCATTCGCTGGACAGCGGGTCGTCGCTCCACACTTCCACCATCATCTGGATCGAGCTGCGGCCGATCTCCAGGGTCTGGGTATAGAAGGACAGTTGCGCGCCCACGGCCACCGGCACCAGGAACGCCATGCGGTCGATGGCCACCGTGGCCACTCGGCCACCGGCGACGCGGCTGGCCATGGCCGTGCCGGCCAGGTCCATCTGGGCAACCAGCCAGCCGCCGAAGATATCGCCGAAACCATTGGTTTCGCGTGGCAGTGCGGTGATCTGCAAGGCCAGGTCGCCTTGCGGGATGGGGTCTTCTTGTTCGAGTTCGATCATGCGGTGGGGCCTCTGACCCGTGACGCTTTCGTTGGTGTGGCGAGGGAAAACGAACCTGCGCAAAACAGACTACGCCGATATCGCTTCGCTGGACGGCCATAGGGAAACTCTGCGAAACCGTCTGACATCAAGACCGGCGTTTTCGCACAACATCCCAAGCTGGCGGCAACCTTTTCCTACGAACGGCCAGTATATATAGCCAAACGGCCAGCGACGACCGCGCATTCATGAATATCTGTATGGATTTTGTATCGCTTTCGGCGTGGCTCGGCAATTTGCTATCTTCGCCTGTCCGCCCAATCCAGAAGCCGCGTTGCAAGCGGCCTGCATGACCTACAAGAGAACAACCAGCGATGACTTCCGTGCCGAGCAGTATCGAGCAGCCCTCGCGGCCGCTGACCCGCAGTGACTACAAAACCCTCTCACTGTCCGCCCTGGGCGGAGCGCTGGAGTTCTACGACTTCATCATCTTCGTGTTCTTCGCCACCGTGGTCGGCAAGTTGTTCTTCCCCGCCGACATGCCCGAATGGCTACGCCTGATGCAGACCTTCGGCATTTTCGCCGCCGGCTACCTGGCGCGGCCGCTGGGCGGCATCGTCATGGCCCACTTCGGCGACCTGCTGGGGCGCAAGAAGATGTTCACCCTGAGCATCTTCATGATGGCCTTGCCAACCCTGATCATGGGCCTGCTGCCGACCTATGCGCAGATCGGCATGTGGGCGCCGATCCTGTTGCTGCTGATGCGCGTGATCCAGGGCGCGGCCATCGGCGGTGAAGTGCCAGGTGCCTGGGTATTCGTCTCCGAGCACGTTCCGGCGCGCAACACCGGCTATGCCTGCGGCACCCTGACTGCCGGCCTGACCGCAGGCATCCTGCTGGGCTCGCTGGTGGCGACGCTGATCAACAGCGTCTACACCCCCGAAGAAGTGGCTGACTACGCCTGGCGCGTGCCGTTCCTGCTGGGCGGGGTGTTCGGGCTGTTTGCCGTGTACCTGCGCCGCTGGCTGCACGAAACCCCGGTGTTCGCCGAGATGCAGCAGCGCAAGGCGCTGGCCGAGGAGCTGCCGCTGCGCGCGGTGCTGCGCGATCACCGTGGCCCGATCATCCTGTCGATGCTGCTGACCTGGCTGCTGTCGGCAGGCATCGTGGTGATCATCCTGATGACCCCGGCGCTGCTGCAGAGCATCTACCACATCAGCCCGACCGACTCGCTCAAGGCCAACAGCCTGGCCATCGTGCTGCTCAGCCTGGGCTGCGTCGCCTCGGGCAGCCTGGCCGATCGCTTTGGCGCCGGGCGGGTGTTCGTCATCGGCAGCCTGATGCTGCTGGTGAGTTCCTGGACCTTCTACCACAGCCTGGCCACGCACCCGGAGCTGCTGTTCCCGCTGTACGCCGTGACCGGCCTGTGCGTGGGCGTGATCGGTGCGGTGCCTTACGTGATGGTCAAGGCGTTCCCGCCGGTGGTGCGTTTCACCGGGCTGTCGTTCTCCTACAACATGGCTTACGCGATCTTTGGCGGTTTGACGCCGATGGTGGTGACGGCGCTGCTCAAGGTCAGCCCGATGGCACCGGCCTATTACGTGGCCGGCCTGTGCGCCGTCGGTCTGATCGTTGGCCTCTATCTGCTCGCCAACAAACGCTAAGGCGCAGGCCTTGCTGGCCTCATCGCCGGCAAGCCGGCTCCCACAGGATTGCCGCAGACCTTGTGGGAGCCGGCTTGCCGGCGACTGCGCAGCACACCTCTGCAACATTTTGAAAGGCCATCCTGGGTTTCCAGTGATGGCCTTTCATCCAATTGTCATATTGGAGTCATATCGTGTTCATGCGGCCTGCAGATACTGGGCCCCGATCCATCCAACACCCCCAATATTCCTGCTAGGAGCAAGGCATGAAACTGAAGCGTTTGATGGCGGCCCTCACCTTTGCCGCCGCTGGCGTTGCGACCGCCAACGCGGTAGCCGCCGTCGACCCTGCGATCCCGACTTACACCAAGACCACCGGTGTTTCGGGCAACCTCTCCAGCGTCGGTTCCGACACCCTCGCGAACCTGATGACTCTGTGGGCCGAGGCCTACAAGAAGGAATATCCGAACGTAAACATCCAGATCCAGGCTGCCGGCTCCTCCACCGCGCCACCCGCGCTGACCGAAGGCACCGCCAACCTCGGCCCGATGAGCCGCAAGATGAAGGACGTCGAGCTGCAGGCCTTCGAGCAGAAGTACGGCTACAAGCCGACCGCCATCCCGGTCGCCGTCGACGCCCTGGCCGTGTTCGTGCACAAGGACAACCCGATCAAAGGCCTGACCATGGCCCAGGTCGATGCGATCTTCTCCTCCACCCGCCTGTGCGGTGCCAAAACCGAAGTCAAGACCTGGGGCGACCTGGGCGTGACCGGCGACCTGGCCAACAAGCCAGTGCAGCTGTTCGGCCGCAACTCGGTATCGGGCACCTACGGGTACTTCAAGGAAGAAGCCCTGTGCAAAGGCGACTTCAAGGCTAACGTCAACGAACAGCCTGGCTCGGCTTCGGTCGTGCAGTCGATCAGCTCCTCGCTGAACGGCATCGGCTACTCGGGCATCGGCTACAAGACTGCCAGCGTCAAGACTGTCGCCCTGGCCAAGAAAGAAGGCGGCGAGTTCATCGAAGACAACGAAGCCAACGCCCTGAACGGCTCGTACCCGCTGTCGCGCTTCCTCTACGTCTACGTCAACAAGGCGCCGAACAAGCCTCTGGCCCCGCTGGAAGCCGAGTTCGTCAAACTGGTCCTGTCGCAGGCAGGCCAGCAGGTCGTGGTGAAGGATGGCTACATCCCGCTGCCAGCCAAAGTGGTCGACAAGACCCTGGCTGACCTGGGCCTGTCCCACACGGACAACGTCGCAAAAAAGTAACTAACTGAGGAAGAGGCCGGTGCAGATGCCCGGCCTTTTCCAAGCATTCTTGGTCCGCAGCCAGGGCTCCTGAGCGGCGGGCTTTTTTGCGTCAACGCACTGTCATGTTTTTGTCATACGGGACCGCTAGGGTGTGCGCATGAATGATCTGGCCAACTCCACAATGACCCAAAATTCCCCTCCCGTGCGGATTGATTTCAATACGCCCGAGTTGCAACGCAAGCGCCGCATGCGCGCTCTCAAGGATCGCCTGACCCGCTGGTATGTACTGGTGGGCGGGCTTGCCGTGCTGGCAGCCATCACCCTGATCTTCTTCTACCTGGCCTACGTGGTGCTGCCGCTGTTCCAGGGCGCCGAACTGACCAGCAAGAAGGCCCTGGAGCCGACCTGGCTGCAGCAGGATGCCGGCAAGCCGCTGATGATCGCCCTTGAAGAGCAGAACCTGGTCGGCATGCGCGTTTCGGACAAGGGTCAGGCACTGTTCTTCGATACCAAGACCGGCAAGGAACTCAACCGCGTCGACCTGCCGCTGCCGGCAGGCACCCAGGTTTCCTCGATCAGCACCGACCAGCCGGGTAGCCCGCTGGTGGTACTGGGCCTGTCTGACGGCAAGGCAGTGGTGTTCCACCACACCTACAAGATCACCTACCCGGACAACAAGAAGACCATCACCCCCGGCATCGACTACCCCTACGGCCAGGAGCCGTTCGTGCTCGACGACCAGGGCCGTGCGCTGGAGCACGTCAGTGTCAACGTCAATGGCGACACCCTGCTGCTGGCCGGTTCCACCGGCGCGCACCTGCAGGTGGTGGAGCTGACGCGCACTGAAAACATGATGACCGACGAGGTCACCACCGAGCAGAACCGCATCGAGCTGCCGCAGATGACCGAGGCGGTGAAGAATATCTTCATCGACCCGCGCCAGCAGTGGCTGTACGTGATCAACGGCCGCGCCACCGCGGACGTCTTCAGCCTGCGCGATAAGAGCCTCAACGGTCGCTACAAGCTGTCCGACAGCGCCGACACCGAAATCACCGCGACCGCCCAGCTGGTTGGCGGCATTTCGCTGATCGTCGGTGACTCCAAGGGCGGCCTGGCCCAGTGGTTCATGGCCCGCGACCCGGATGGCGAGCAGCGCTTCAAGCAGATTCGCACCTTCCAGATGGGCAAGGCGCCGGTCGTGCAGATCGATGCCGAAGAGCGCCGCAAGGGCTTCATCGCCCTGGACGCCGACGGCAAGCTGGGTGTGTTCCACAGCACCGCGCACCGCACCCTGCTGGTCGAGCAGGCGGCCGAAGGCCCTGGCGTGCTGGCCCTGTCGCCACGTGCCAACCGCATCATCATCGAAGAAGGCGGCAAGCTGCTGCCGCTGAGCCTGAAGAACCCGCACCCTGAAGTGTCCTTCAGCGCACTGTGGGGCAAGGTCTGGTACGAGAACTACGACGAGCCCAAGTACGTCTGGCAGTCGACCGCGTCGAACACCGACTTCGAGCCCAAGCTGAGCCTGTCGCCACTGACCTTCGGCACCCTGAAGGCAGCGTTCTACGCGATGATCCTGGCTGCGCCTCTGGCCATCGCCGCGGCCATCTACACCGCCTACTTCATGGCCCCTGGCATGCGCCGCAAGGTCAAGCCGGTGATCGAGCTGATGGAAGCGATGCCGACGGTGATCCTCGGCTTCTTCGCCGGCCTGTTCCTCGCGCCATACCTTGAAGGCCACCTGCCTGGCGTGTTCAGCCTGCTGCTGATCCTGCCGATCGGCATCCTGGTTGCAGGCTTTGCCTGGAGCCGCCTGCCGGAGTCGATCCGCCTGCGCATCCCGGATGGCTGGGAGGCGGCGATCCTGATCCCGGTGATCCTGTTCATCGGTTGGTTCGCCCTGTACATGAGCCCGTTCATGGAGACCTGGTTCTTCGGCGGTGACATGCGCCTGTGGATCACCAACGACCTGGGCATCACCTACGACCAGCGCAACGCCCTGGTGGTGGGTATCGCCATGGGCTTCGCGGTCATCCCGAACATCTACTCGATCGCCGAAGACGCCGTGTTCAGCGTGCCGCGCAGCCTGACCCTGGGCTCCCTGGCCCTGGGTGCGACGCCGTGGCAGACCCTGACCCGCGTGGTCATCCTCACCGCCAGCCCGGGTATCTTCTCGGCGCTGATGATCGGCATGGGCCGTGCGGTGGGCGAAACCATGATCGTGCTCATGGCTACCGGCAACACGCCGGTGATGGAGATGAACCTGTTCGAAGGCATGCGTACCCTGGCCGCCAACGTGGCGGTGGAAATGCCCGAATCGGAAGTCGGCGGCAGCCACTATCGCGTGCTGTTCCTCGCCGCCCTCGTGCTGCTGATGTTCACCTTCATCATGAACACCTTGGCCGAGCTGATTCGCCAGCGTCTGCGCAAGAAATACTCGTCGCTTTGATAGAAAGGTAGAGATCCGTGAAAAAGGATTCCCTCAAAGGCTGGTTCAAGAGCGGCGCCCCCGGCGTCTGGATCAGCGGTGGCGCGGTCGCCATGGCGGTGATCATGACCATCGGCCTGCTGGCGGTGATCGCCGTGCGCGGCCTCGGCCACTTCTGGCCGGCCGACCTGGTCCAGGCCACCTACAAGGTGCCGGGCCAGGCTGACCACGTCATCATCGGTGAAGTGGTGCAGAAGGAAGAAGTGCCCCGGGCACGCCTGAAGGGGGCCGGCCTGCCGGTACCCGAGCAAGGCCCGGAGTTCATGACCCGCGAGCTGATCAAGGTGGGTAACCGCGACCTCAACGGCAGCGACTTCACCTGGGTGGTCGGCGAGTGGCTGGTGGACGAGCAGCGTCCGGCCGACCTGATTGCCCTGGAGCGCCGCGAGTGGGGCAACTTCTATGGCTACCTGGTCAGCGTCAAGGAAGAAGGCCGCGTGGTCGCCGAAGGCCCTGCCGCGTGGAACGAGCTGCAGGCCCGCCTCAAGCGTGCCAGCCAGCTCAACAGCGAGCTGCAGACCCTGGAGAAGAAGGACATTGGTGCCATCAACCATGGCCTCGAACGCCTGCGCCTGCACAGCCGCAAGCTGGAGCTGGACGGCAAGCTGGATGCCGCGGCCCAGGCCGACATGGAAGCCGAGCGCGCCGAGCTCAACAGCCGCTACAAGGCCATCGAAGACCGCCTCAGCGGCCTGCACCAGGCCTTCGCCCGCGACAGCCTGGTGGCCCGTGACGGCAACGGCCGCGAAGTGGAGATCAACCTGAGCAAGGTGGTGCACGCCATCCAGCCGAACGCCATGTCCGGCTTGACCAAGATGGGCACCTACTTCGCCAAGGTCTGGGAATTCCTCAGCGACGACCCGCGTGAGGCCAACACCGAAGGCGGCATCTTCCCGGCCATCTTCGGCACCGTGATGATGACCCTGATCATGGCCGTGATCGTCACCCCGTTCGGCGTGCTGGCGGCCGTGTACCTGCGCGAGTACGCCAAACAGGGCCCGGTGACGCGCCTGATCCGCATCGCCGTGAACAACCTGGCGGGCGTGCCGGCGATCGTCTACGGCGTGTTCGGCCTGGGCTTCTTCGTCTATGTACTGGGCGGCTCGATCGACCGGCTGTTCTTCCCCGAAGCATTGCCGGCCCCGACCCTGGGTACCCCGGGCCTGCTGTGGGCCTCGCTGACCCTGGCGCTGCTGGCGGTACCGGTGGTGATCGTGGCCACCGAAGAAGGCCTGGCGCGCATTCCGCGCACCGTGCGCGAAGGCTCGCTGGCCCTCGGTGCGACCAAGGCCGAGACCCTGTGGAAGATCGTATTGCCGATGGCCAGCCCGGCCATGATGACCGGCATGATCCTCGCCGTGGCCCGCGCCGCCGGTGAAGTGGCGCCGCTGATGCTGGTGGGTGTGGTCAAGCTGGCGCCATCGCTGCCGGTGGATGGCAACTACCCGTACCTGCACCTGGACCAGAAGATCATGCACCTGGGCTTCCACATCTACGACGTCGGCTTCCAGAGCCCCAACGTCGAGGCCGCGCGGCCGCTGGTTTACGCCACCGCGCTGCTGCTGGTGATGGTGATCGCCACCCTCAACCTCTCGGCGGTGTGGATCCGTAACCACCTGCGCGAGAAGTACAAGGCGCTCGACCACTGAGCCTGAATTGCAAGCGAGCCGCCCGCAGCCGGGCGGCCCTTTGAAACGAATTGATAGCGTATGGAGTTGACCATGCAGCATGAATCCCACACCCACGGCATCGACATGTCTGCCCTGGGCCGCGACAAGCAGAGCCTGCGCCTGGCCGAAGAGACCGTGGCCATCGAAGTGCCTGGCCTGAGCCTCTACTACGGCGACAAGCAGGCGCTGTTCGACGTCAGCATGAACATCCCCAAGCAGCGCGTGACCGCCTTCATCGGCCCGTCCGGCTGCGGCAAGTCGACCCTGCTGCGCACTTTCAACCGCATGAACGACCTGGTTGACGGCTGCCGCGTGGAAGGCGCCATCAACCTGTACGGCAACGACATCTACCGCAAGGGCGAGGACGTTGCCGAGCTGCGCCGCCGCGTGGGCATGGTGTTCCAGAAGCCCAACCCGTTCCCCAAGACCATCTACGAGAACGTGGTGTACGGCCTGCGCATCCAGGGCATCAACAAGAAGCGCGTGCTCGACGAAGCGGTCGAGTGGGCACTGAAGGGCGCGGCCCTGTGGGACGAGGTCAAGGACCGCCTGCACGACTCGGCGCTGGGCCTGTCCGGCGGCCAGCAGCAGCGTCTGGTGATTGCCCGCACCATCGCCGTCGAGCCTGAAGTGCTGCTGCTCGACGAACCGTGCTCGGCACTGGACCCGATCTCGACGCTGAAGGTCGAAGAGCTGATCTACGAGTTGAAATCCAAGTACACCATCGTCATCGTCACCCACAACATGCAGCAGGCCGCGCGGGTGTCCGACTACACCGCGTTCATGTACATGGGCAAACTGGTCGAATTCGGGGATACCGACACCCTGTTCACCAACCCGGCGAAGAAGCAGACCGAAGACTACATCACCGGTCGCTACGGCTAAGCAGCCCTGCCAGGGAACGACACGAACCACTTGAAGCTTGCAGCTGCTTCGCGGAGCCAGACGATGATCAACAAAGAAAGCCTTACGCACCACATTTCCCAGCAGTTCAACGCCGAACTCGAAGAGGTGCGCAGCCACCTCCTGGCCATGGGCGGCCTGGTCGAGAAGCAGGTCAACGACGCGGTCACCGCGCTGATCGAGGCCGATTCGGGCCTGGCCCAGCAAGTGCGCGAAGTCGATGAGCAGATCAACCAGATGGAGCGCAACATCGACGAGGAGTGCGTGCGCATCCTCGCCCGTCGCCAGCCGGCGGCCTCCGACCTGCGTCTGATCATCAGCATCTCCAAGTCGGTGATCGACCTGGAGCGCATTGGCGACGAATCGACCAAGATCGCCCGCCGCGCCATCCAGCTGTGCGAGGAAGGCGAGTCGCCGCGCGGCTACGTCGAGGTGCGCCACATCGGCGACCAGGTGCGCAACATGGTGCGCGATGCGCTGGATGCCTTCGCCCGCTTCGATGCCGACCTGGCGCTGTCGGTGGCCCAGTACGACAAGACCATCGACCGCGAGTACAAGACCGCGCTGCGCGAGCTGGTGACCTACATGATGGAAGACCCGCGCTCGATCTCGCGGGTCTTGAGCGTGATCTGGGCTCTGCGTTCGCTGGAGCGTATCGGCGACCACGCGCGCAACATCTCGGAGCTGGTGATCTACCTGGTCCGCGGCACCGACGTGCGCCACATGGGCCTCAAGCGCATGAAGGCGGAAGTCGAGGGCAGCGCTGGCCTTGAGGCCGAAATCGCTAATGTTCCGGGCGAACCTGACGATAAATAGGATTGCTCCCGAGCATCGACGCCCGGCCTTGGCCGGGCGTTTTCGTTTGTGCTCGAGCAGCCGGCAGGCACCCGCGTTTGATGCGACGAAGTCCCGGCGTGACGCAAAGATTGGCAAAAGGCCACCACTGAGCGGTAGGCTAGTCGGGATTCAAGAGGAGTATCGATGAGTAAAGTGAATGTGCTGGTCGTGGATGATGCTCCGTTCATCCGTGACCTGGTCAGAAAGTGCCTGCGCAACGCCTTCCCGGGCATGGTCATCGAAGATGCGGTGAACGGCCGCAAGGCCATGGCCATGCTGGCCAAGGAAACATTCGACCTGGTCCTGTGCGACTGGGAAATGCCGGAGATGTCCGGCCTGGAGCTGCTCACCTGGTGCCGCCAGCAGCCCGAGATGAAAGCGCTGCAGTTCATCATGGTGACCAGCCGCGGTGACAAGGAGAACGTGATCCAGGCCATCCAGGCCGGGGTGTCCGACTTTGTCGGCAAGCCGTTCACCAATGAGCAGCTGCTGACCAAGGTGAAAAAGGCCCTGGCCAAGACCGGCAAGCTGGAAAGCCTGGTGGCCGGTGCGCCGGCGCGGGCCAATTCGGCGTTCGCCAACGATTCGCTCAGTGCCCTGACCGGCGGCAAGCCGGAAGCGGTCAAGGTGGCGGCGGCCGCGGCCCCGGCCAAGCCGTTGATCAATGCCCCCGCGCCGCAAACGGCGGCAGCGGCCGCGCAGTCCGGGCGTGGCCAGGGCCAGTTGCGCCTGGCCAGCGGCATCCAACCCTGCGTGATCAAGGCCCTGAGCCTCAAGGAGGCGCTGCTGGTGGTGCGCCGCAGCGCCGCGTTGCCTCAGGTGCTGGAAGGGGCGGTGCTGGACCTGGAGCAGGGCGAGAGCGCCGAAGTGGCGCGCCTCAATGGCTACCTGCACGCCGTGGCGGCGCTGGAGCCCAAGCCTGAGAGCGACTGGCTGCAGCTGACCTTCAAGTTCGTCGACCAGGATGCACAGAAGCTCGACTACCTGTCGCGGCTGATTGCCCGCGGCACGGCGCAGAAGCACTTCACCCCGGGCGCCTGATGCCCGACGGCTCAAGTTTGACGGCGCAACTGCCGGTGGGCGCGGGCTTGCCCCGCGAACACCGGCGAAGCCGGTGCCATCCACCGCGCTGCCTGTTTCGCGGGGCAAGCCCGCCCCACACGTTACCCATCTTCCGACCAGCTGTAATACCGCTGCGAATAGCTGCTGCTAGGCTTCGACAGAACGCACCTGTCAAAAAGCCACTATCATGCCCGCCGCCGCCCGCTTGCTGCTGTTCTGTGCCTTGCTCTCGGCCTCGGCGTCGAGCCTGGGCGTGACCCTCTACAAGACCGTCGACAACCTCGGCGTGGCCTCGTACTCCGACCGCTACAGCCCTGGGGCGAAAACCTTCGAGCTGCGCGAGCCGATGCTCGAGCGCATCGATGGCCAGGTGCGCCTGCAGGCCGAGACCTTCCCGGGCGGTGTGCGCTTTCTGGTGCGCAACGAGCTGTATGTGCCGATGCAGGTCGAACTGCGCATCGATAAGCTGGCCAATGCCTTTGGCGGCAACAAGCCGCGCATCGTGGTCGCGGTGGTAGGGCCGCGCTCGACCCGGGTGCTGAGCTCGGTGCTGGCGGCGCCGGGTGGCAAACTGCAGTACGCCAGCAATTTCCAGTACGCCATGGGTGACCCCGGCCTGCGCTCCCAGGGCTACCGCTACCCCTTCCCATGGAAAGGCGGGCCGTTCCGCCTGACCCAAGGCCCCAACGGGCGCTTCAGCCATTTCGGCCCCAAGGCCCGCTATGCCATGGACATCGCCATGCCCGAGGGCACCCCGATCATCGCGGCGCGCGGCGGTATGGTGGTGAAGGTCGAGAACAACCAGAGCGGGCGCGGCAGCAACCCATCGGGCAATTTCGTGCGCATCCTGCACCCGGACGGCACCATGGGCGTGTACCTGCACCTGATGCGCGGCTCGGTGGTGGTGGCGGAGGGGCAGCAGGTGGTGTTGGGGCAGGCGCTGGCCAAGTCGGGCAACACCGGCAACAGCACCGGCCCGCACCTGCACTTCGTGGTGCAGCGCAATGTGGGCCTGGCGCTGGAGTCGATACCGTTCCAGTTCGACCGACCGATCGGCGGGTTGCCGGACTTTACTGCCGGCAACCCGTGAGGCGGCTCAATCGAGCTTGAGCACCTTGGCCAGCACGATCTTCGGCCCTTTCATCTTCTTGATGATGATGCGCAGGCCTTCGACTTCCAGCACTTCCTCTTCTTCAGGCACGCGCTTGAGGGTCTCGTAGATCAGGCCAGCGAGGGTTTCCGCCTCGATGTGGTCCAGGTCGATGCCGAGCAGGCGCTCGACCTTGAACAAGGGCGTGTCGCCGCGTACCAGCAGCTTGCCGGGCTGGTAGGCGAGGATGCCGCGCTCGGTCTTGCGGTGCTCGTCCTGGATATCGCCCACCAGCACTTCCAGCACGTCTTCCATGGTCAGGTAGCCGATCACCTTGCCATCGGCTTCCTCCACCAGCACGAAGTGCGCGCCGCCCTTGCGGAACTGCTCCAGCAGCTGGGCCAGCGGCATGTGCCGGGATACGCGCTCCAGCGGCCGGGCCAGGTCTTCGAGGTCGACGGTTTCCGGCAGGTGTTCGAGCTCCGCCAGCTCCAGCAGCAGGTCCTTGATGTGCAAGAGGCCTGTGAATTCCTCGCGCGCGGCGTCGTACAGCGGGTAGCGGCTGAACTTGTGGCGGCGCACCAGGGCGAGCACTTCCTTGAGCGGTGCGTGGGCGTCGATGCTGACCATGTCTTCGCGCGAGTTGGCCCAGTCGACCACTTCCAGCTCGCCCATTTCCACGGCCGAGGCCAGCACGCGCATGCCCTGGTCGCTTGGGTCCTGGCCACGGCTGGAGTGCAGGATCAGCTTGAGTTCTTCGCGGCTGTAGTGGTGCTCGTGGTGCGGGCCTGGCTCACCTTGCCCGGCGATGCGCAGGATGGTGTTGGCGCTGGCGTTGAGCAGGTAGATGGCCGGGTACATCAGCCAGTAGAACAGGTACAGCGGCACGGCCGTCCACAGCGACAGCAGCTCGGGCTTGCGGATCGCCCACGACTTGGGCGCCAGTTCGCCGACCACGATGTGCAAGTACGAGATGACGAAGAAGGCGATGAAGAACGACACGGCCTTGATCAGCTCGGGGGTGTTCACGCCCAGGTAGTCGAGCAGCGGTTCGAGCAGGTGGGCGAAGGCCGGCTCACCGACCCAGCCCAGGCCCAGCGAGGCCAGGGTAATACCCAGCTGGCAGGCCGAGAGGTAGGCGTCGAGCTGGTTGTGTACCTTGCGCAGGATGCTGCCGCGCCAGCCATGCAGCTCGGCGATGGACTCGACGCGCGTGGAGCGCAGCTTGACCATGGCGAACTCGGCGGCAACGAAGAAGCCGTTGAGCAGCACCAGGAACAGGGCAAAGAGAATCATGCCGAAATCGGCGAAGAGCGAGGTGAGGCTGATACCAGGGGAAGGGTCCATGATGGAGTTTTTACGGGGTCCGTCTTCGAGAAAGGTTGAAAGTAAAGTGCCAGCGTTGGCTGGCACAGGGGATCCAATGTAGCGGCTGGGGCGGCAAAAGCAAAGTAACCCGTTGCTCAGCCCTTGCCGTTGGCCAGTTGCACCGGGGCAAAGTGGCAGGTGAAGGTGCTGCCGTGCCCGGGCACGCTGCTGATTTCCAGCTTGCCCCGGTGGCGCATCAGCACATGCTTGACGATTGCCAGCCCCAGGCCGGTGCCGCCGGTATTGGAGGCGCGGCTGGAATCGACCCGATAGAAGCGCTCGGTCAGGCGTGGCAGGTGCTTGGCATCGATGCCGACCCCCGAATCCTGCACCGACAGGTGCGCGCCCTGGGCATCGGCCCACCAGCGGATACGGATGCTGCCCTGGTCCTGGGTGTACTTCACCGCATTGAACACCAGGTTGGAGAAGGCGCTGCGCAGTTCCGACTCGCTGCCCTTGAGCTTCAGGCCCGGCGCGGCTTCCAGGGTGATGCGCTGGTTGCGCGGACCGGACAGCGCCTGGGCGTCGTTGTAGATCGACTGCAGCAGGCCATCGACCGCCACCGGCTGGTTGTCGGAGGGGTAGTCGGTGGCTTCGAGCTTGGCCAGCAGCAGCAGGTCGTTGAGCAGCGTCTGCATGCGCGCGCCTTGCTGGTTCATCTGCTGCAATGCCCGGGCCCAGCGCGGGTTCACGTCTTCGACGTTGTCCAGCAGGGTTTCCAGGTAGCCGGTGATGACGGTCAGCGGGGTGCGCAGCTCGTGGGAGACGTTGGCGACGAAGTCCTTGCGCATCTGCTCGAGCTGGTGAATGCGGGTGACGTCGCGCACCAGCATCAGGTGCTCGTTGTTGCCGTAGCGGGTCAGGTGCAGCTGTACACGCAGGCGGTCGTTGATCGGTGAGGGGATTTCCAGCGGTTCGGCGTAGTTTTCCGACTCGAAGTATTCCTTGAAGCGCGGGTGGCGCACCAGGTTGGTCACTGGCTGGCCGCCGTCTTGCGGGGTCTTGAAGCCGAGCAGGGTTTCCGCGGCGCGGTTCCACCACTCAAGGTTGCCGTCACTGTCGAGCATGATCACCGCGTCTCGCAGTGCGGCGGTGGACTCCTGCACCCGGTCGATCACCGCCTGCAGGCGCCCGCGCACGCGCTGGTCGCGGCGTTGCAGGTGGTAGATGCTGTCGAACACCTCGCCCCACAGGCCGTAGCCGTCGGGCGGGGCTTCGTCGGGCTGGTGGTTGCGCAGCCAGTCATGCAGGCGCAGCAGCTGCTTGAGGGTCCAGCCCAGGTAGAGCGCCAGGCCGATGGCCAGGCTCCAGCCGTAGTAACCGCTGACCAGGCCGCCGATCAGGCAGACGGTGATCAGCAGCAGCAGGTGGCGAATCAGGGTCGCGTGCCAGTTCTGGTTCAATTGACGGTCCTTGTACAACGACGTGCGGCGTGGCGCTGGTGGCCCGATCAGCTCTTGGTCGAGAAGCGGTAGCCAGTGCCGCGCACGGTTTGTACCAGATTTTCGTAGGCTTCACCCAGTGCCTTGCGCAAGCGACGGATGTGCACGTCCACGGTGCGCTCCTCGACATACACGTTGCCGCCCCAGACCTGGTCGAGCAATTGGCCACGGGTGTAGGCACGCTCCTGGTGGGTCATGAAGAACTGCAGCAGGCGGTATTCGGTGGGGCCCATTTCCGCAGGCTTGCCATCGATGGTCACGCGGTGGCTGATCGGGTCGAGCAGCAGGCCGCCGACTTCGATCGGCGCTTCGCTGTCACTCGGGCCGGTGCGACGCAGCACGGCCTTGAGGCGGGCGACCAGCTCGCGTGGGGAGAACGGCTTGGTGATGTAGTCGTCGGCGCCCACTTCCAGGCCCTGGATCTTGTTGTCTTCCTCGCCCTTGGCGGTGAGCATGATGATCGGGATGTCGCCGGTCAGCTCGTCACGCTTGAGGCGGCGCGCCAGTTCGATGCCGGAGGTGCCAGGCAGCATCCAGTCGAGCAGGATCAGGTCCGGCTTGCGGTCGACGATGATGGCGTGGGCCTGCTGGGAGTTCTCGGCTTCCAGGCAGTCATAGCCGGCCATTTCCAAGGCAACGGCGATCATCTCGCGAATGGGCGCTTCGTCGTCGACGATCAGAATGTTCCTGCCAACCATGCTCAAAACCTCTCCCGGATAATCGTGTCTGGCCCGCATTAGATAACGGAATTATTGCAGCTGTGTGACAGGGCGTTGGCCGTTCTGGCGACATTGCATGACTGGGCTAGGCTAGAAAGGGCCGCTGCGCCGGCATATCGAACCTATTCCACCCCCGAACCAATGGTGAATCCAATGACACGACATACGCTGAGCTGGATGGCCCTTTTCGCTGCACTGGCGCTCCCGGGGGTGGCGTCTGCCCACCATGCGATGGAGAAGGACGGCATGTTCGTCGATCACAAGGGCATGACGCTGTACACCTTCGACAAGGATGCCGGTGGCAAGTCGATGTGCAATGGCGAGTGCGCTACCAACTGGCCGCCTTTGATGGCCGATAAGAGCGAGAAGGCCGAAGGCAAGTGGACCAAGATCGAGCGCGACGACGGCAAGATGCAGTGGGCGTATGACGGCAAGCCGCTGTATACCTTCGTCAAGGACAAGAAAGCCGGTGACATGACCGGTGATGGCATGAAGGACGTCTGGCACGTCGCCAAGCCTTGAGATTGCCGGGGCCGCGTTGCGGCCCTATCGCGACACAAGGCCGCTCCTACAGAGGACCGTGGTGTTCTGTAGGAGCGGCCTTGTGTCGCGAAAGGGCTGCAAAGCAGCCCCAAACATTCAGCGCAGTGCGTAGTCGAGCACTACGCCCATGAAGATGATCAACCCCGCCCAGTGGTTGTGCAGAAACGCCTTGAAGCACGACTCGCGGTCCAGCTTGCGCGTCGACCAGAACTCCCAGGCAAAGCACAGCACCGCCCCCAGCAGCCCCAGGTGGAACCACCCCCCCAGGTCGAAGCGGCTACCGGCCAGCAACAGGCACCCCAGCGACAGCAGCTGCAGGGTCAGGATGATCACCCGGTCAGCCTCGCCGAACAGGATCGCCGTCGATTTCACGCCAATCTTCAGGTCGTCGTCGCGATCGACCATGGCGTAGTAGGTGTCATACCCCACCGTCCACAGCAGGTTGGCGATGTACAGCAGCCAGGCACTGGCCGGCAGCTCGCCGCCCGCGGCCGTGAAGGCCATGGGGATGCCCCAGGAATACGCCGCGCCCAGCACCACCTGCGGGTAGTAGGTGTAGCGCTTCATGAACGGGTAGCAGAACGCCAGCGCCACCGCGCCGAACGACAGCCACACGGTCTGGCTGTTGGTGCACAGCACCAGCAGGAAGCTCACCGCGACCAGGATGGCGCACAGCGCCAGCGCCTCGCGCGGCTTGACCCGGCCGCTGGCCAGGGGCCGGTCGGCAGTGCGCTTGACGTGGCCGTCGACCTTGCGGTCGGCGAAGTCGTTGATGCAGCAGCCGGCAGCCCGCATCAGCACCACGCCGAGGCCGAAGATCAGCACGTTGGCCAGCGTCGGCGAACCTTGCCCGGCAATCCACACTGCAGTGAGGGTGGGCCACAGCAGCAGGTAGATGCCGATCGGCCGGTCCATGCGGCTGAGCTGGACGAAGTCCCACGCGCGCGGGTGCACGCGGTTGAGCGACTTGAGCAGTTGCAGGTACATCAGCGGGTTTCCTCCTTGGCCGCTTGCCACAGGGTCGGCAGGAACACTTCGGCCACCAGCAGGTCGAGGCCGTCGCGGGCGAAGCGCGAGCGCCGCCCCCACAAGCCTTCTGCGGCGGCCTGGTCAGGCAGCCAGGCGTGCGGATAGGTACACACTTCGATGGGGTGGCGGATGAACGCCTGGTCGCAGAATAGCAACTCGCCCAGCGAGCGGCTGCCCAGGGTTTCCAGGTCCAGGCCGCCGCGCTCCAGCGCGCTGCGGCTGGCCACGCTGCGGGCGAATACCCAGGCCTGGCCATGGCCACGCAGGTACACCTCACGCACCCAGCCTTCCGCGCCCGGGGCGATGCCCAGCGCCTGGCATTCGTCATCGCGCAGCGGCTGCCAGCCCTCGAACAGGGGGGTGACACTGAAGTGGTCGTGGGACAGGCGGGTCAGGCGGCGAGTCAGGGAGCCTTCGTCGAACAGCCAGTCGAGGGTAGGCTGGTCGATATCGGTCGCCAGCTGTGAATACGGCAGCCACGCGACAGCGGCTGCTTGCGGGGATTCGTACGACACGTCGGTATGCTTGTTACAGCCAGAGAGGCGGCGAGCTTAGCATGATTGCCCCAAGTGCTTGCATAATGCCCGCGAAAGGGCCTCGAGCCCCCTTACAAAGCCTGAGCCTGTACCGAGGAACGACCAACCATGAAGAAGTGGCAATGTATTGTCTGTGGCCTGATCTATGACGAAGCCGAAGGCTGGCCGGACGACGGCATCGCCCCCGGCACCCGCTGGGAAGATGTGCCGCAGGACTGGCTGTGCCCCGACTGCGGCGTCGGCAAGAGCGACTTCGAAATGATCGCCATCGGCTGATCCCACCCCCCTGCAACGAGAGGAACGCACGACATGACGCTCCCTGTGGTAATCATCGGTACCGGCCTTGCGGGCTACAACCTGGCCCGTGAATTTCGCAAGCTCGATGGCGAGACGCCGCTGCTGCTGATCACCGCCGATGACGGTCGCTCCTATTCCAAGCCCATGCTCTCCACCGGTTTTGCCAAGCAAAAGGACGCCGATGGCCTGTGCATGGCCGAGCCGGGCGCCATGGCCGAGCAACTCAAGGCCGAGGTGCGCACCCACACCCGCATCAGCGGCATCGACCCCGGGCACAAGCGCCTGTGGATCGGTGAAGAGGCCGTGGCGTACCGCGACCTGGTGCTGGCCTGGGGCGCGCAGACCGTGCAGGTACCGGTCGAAGGTGACGGTGCCGACCGGGTGTTCCCGATCAACGACCTGGAGGACTACGCGCGTTTTCGCGCCGCCGCCGCCGGCCGGCAGCGGGTGCTGATCCTGGGTGCCGGCCTGATCGGCTGTGAATTCGCCAACGACATGAGCCTGGGCGGGTTCCAGGTCGATGTGGTGGCACCCTGCGAACAGCTCATGCCGACTCTCCTGCACCCCGCTGCCGCGGCTGCGGTACAGGCCGGGTTGCAAGGGCTGGGGGTGCGCTTTCACCTCGGCCCGGTGCTGACCCGCCTGGAGCGGCAGGGTGAGGGGCTGCTGGCGCATCTGTCCGACGGCATGCAGATCGCCTGTGACCTGGTGGTCTCGGCCATCGGCCTGCGCCCGCGTATCGACCTGGCCGCCGCCGCCGGGCTGCAGACCAACCGGGGCGTGGTAGTGGACCGCCACCTGCGGACCTCGCATAACAACATCTACGCCCTGGGCGACTGCGCCGAGGTCGACGGCATCAACCTGCTCTACGTGATGCCGCTGATGGCCTGCGCCCGCGCCCTGGCCCAGACCCTGGCCGGCAACCCGGCGCAAGTCAGCTACGGGCCGATGCCCATCACCGTGAAAACCCCGGCGTGCCCGCTGGTGGTTTCGCCTGTGCCCCAGGGCCTTGAAGGCACTTGGCAGGTAGAGGGGCAGGGCAGCGACCTGAAAGTGCTCTGCCACGCGGCTGACGGCCAGCTCCTGGGTTACGCCCTGACCGGCAGCGCGGTGCTGGAGAAGCTGGCGCTGAACAGGCAGTTACCCGCGCTCATGGCGTAAATAGCGGGCGTTCTGTCGGATTTATCCTGTTGTTGCCCGCACAATGGCCGCCCTGATACTGGCGCGGCCTCGGGGAGCGTGCCATCCTCACTTCCGTCTGCCGCAGATTAGAGCCTGCGGTGCCTTGAACGCTGCTTCAATGGCAGCACGGCATAACAACAAGAAATCCCGTCAAAGAGGCTTCACTATGCGTAAACCAGATCTCACCGCCGTCATCGCCGAAAAGGCCGATCTGACCAAGGAAAAGGCCAACGAGGTGCTGAATGCGATTCTCGACAGCATCACCGGTGCCCTGGACAAGGACACGGTCACGCTGGTCGGCTTCGGTACCTTCGAAAAACGTCATCGTGGTGCCCGCACCGGGAAAAACCCGCAAACCGGCGAGCCGGTGAAAATCAAGGCCAGCAATACCGTTGCCTTCAAGCCTGGCAAGAACCTGCGCGACAGCGTCAATACGCAGCCTGCCAAGGCGGCCAAGAAAGCCAAGTGATCGATTCCTGACATCCCCAGTGTCGGTTCAGCGGGCGCCCGAGGGCGCCCGTTGTGCTTTCTGCCGCCAACGTGCGGCGAACTTGCATTAATAGTTCAAGAAAAGGATAAACTGCGCGCTTCAGTCATATTTCATTCGAGGCGCGTTGATGAAGTTTCGCTTTCTTCTCTGGGCCATGGGGCTGCTGATGGCCAGGGCCAGCCGCAACAACCCGGCGTTCCAGCAGCAACTCAAGGACAAGGACCTGGTGTTCCAGATGCAGACGCTGGACGGCAAGGTGGCCCGGCACTTCATCGTCAGTGGCGAGCGCATCAGCAGCAAGGGCGGCATGCACCCGCAGCCGGCCTTTGCCATCGCCTTCAAGGACGCCGCCTATGGCTTTGCCACGATGCAGGCGGGCAACAAGCAGCTGGCGTTCATGCAGGGGATTCAGGACAAGAACATCCAGATCAAAGGCAATCCGGCTTTGGTGATGTGGTTCCAGGGCTTGATGAAGTACCTGAAGCCGAAGAAGAAGGGCTGAAATGGTTGGGGCCGCGTAGCGGCCCTTCGCGACACAAGGCCGCTCCTACAGGGCATGCGATCTCCTGTAGGAGCGGCCTTGTGTCGCGAAAGGGCTGCAAAGCAGCCCCAAAGGCCTCAATGCGGCGCGTTGAACTGCGAAGCCAGTTCGCGCAACAAGGTCTCGGCCTCGAGCACCTTGTTCACCACATCCTCAGCCTTGTCCCGGGTAATCCCCAGGCGCTCCAGCAATTCATCGGGAATCGCCTCCTGCGGCCCCGAGCCAATCCCGCGCATGCGCAGCAGGCGAGTCGCCAGGCACACCAGGTTCGGGTACGCCGCGTACTCACCCTCATACGCCGGGTCGTGCTGGAAGCGCAGCGCCGTGGACAGCTCTTCGGGCATGTCCCACAGCTTCATCAGCCAAGCGCCGATCTGTTCGCGGCTGATGCCCAGCAGATGCTGCTCGACGAAGGTGTGGCACAGGTGCGGGTTGACCTCCAGGTGCCGGCAGATCAGCGAGAAGTGCGGCGGAAACACGTGCGCCAGCAGCAGATAGCCGAAGTTGTGCAGCAGCCCGGCGAGGTAGGTCAGGCCCGCTTCCGGGCGCTCGGCGCGCGGCATGGCGCGGGTCAGGCCCTCGATGATCGCCGCGGTGTAGATCGACTGCTGCCAGTACGGCGTCGCCTGCTGCGGATGGTCCTTGGGCAAGCTCAGGGTCTTGCCCAAGGCCAGGCCCAGGGCCAGGTTGATCACCAGGTCGAAGCCCAGCACGCGGACGATGGCATCTTCCACCGAGCGGATCTTGCCGGGTGAGGCGTAGTAGGGCGATGCGGCCCAGCTCACCACCTGTGCGGCCAGCGCCGGGTCGGTTTCGACCACGCCGGTGATGTCGTCGATGCTGGCATTGGGGTCGACGCGCAGCTTGATGATCTTTTGCGCGGTGTCGGCCAGCGGCGGGATCTCGATGGTTTCTTCCAGGCGCTTCTGGATGCGCCGCGCGGTGAAGGCCTGGACGGCCTGGGTGATTTCCCGGGAGTCGTCGTCTGGCCGGTCGAGGTTGGGGCGGATGTCCCTGACCGGTTGGCCGAAACTGCCGGCGCTGGCCTTTTTCAGCATGCGCTTGAAGTCATCCTGCTGGATTTCCAGCAACAGCCCGGCTTCGCCAGACTGGACATACAGTTTTTGCGCAGCGAGCAACTTGTCTTCGTACAGGCACGGCGAGCTGGTCAGTGCCGGAATGGCAGGCAGGGCCTTGAGCTGGTGCTTGTCGAGCATCTGCTTGAGGCGGGCCACTGGCACGGCCTTGAGTTTGCGGCCGGTCAGCTCTTCCAGGCGGTTGAGGTCCAGCAGCTTGCTCTGCGGGAACAGCACCATCAGGGCGCCGATCTCGTCGTCGAGCAGGATCGCCTGCACCCGCGATGCGGCGGGCAGCTGCGGATGCTCCGCCACTTCGCGGTAGGCCACGCCCAGTTTTTCGAGCAACAGCCGGATGACAGACGGTGCGTGGGGGGTTGCGGTGTCCAAAGCAACTTCAGTCATGGTCTGTATCCACTAATTCTTTTAAACGCGAAGTATAACCAGCCTGACCGCAAAGCTGGATCCATTCTGGGACTGGCGTCACACCTGGCCATATTGCTGGCCGTGACGCAGCCAGCGGTCGAGCAGCGGGCTGACGTGGTCCGGCCAGCGCGCCAGCAAGGCTTGCGCGGCGTCGCGCACGGCCGGCAGCAGGTCGGCGTCGCGCATCAGGTCGGCGACCTTGAACTGCAACAAACCGGTCTGGCGTGTGCCGAGCATCTCGCCGGGGCCGCGCAGCTCCAGGTCCTTTTCGGCAATGACGAAGCCATCGTTGGTTTCACGCATGATCCCCAGCCGTTCGCGGCCGATCTGCGACAGTGGCGGGTGATACAGCAGCACGCAGTGGCTCACCGCGCTGCCCCGGCCAACCCGGCCGCGCAGCTGGTGGAGCTGGGCCAGGCCCAGGCGCTCGGGGTTCTCGATGATCATCAGGCTGGCGTTGGGCACGTCGACGCCCACTTCGATCACCGTGGTGGCCACCAGCAGTTGCAGGTTGCCTTGCTTGAATTCGGCCATCACCGCGGCTTTTTCTGCAGGCTTCATGCGCCCGTGGATCAGGCCCACGCGCAGCTCGCCCAGGGCGCTGCCGAGCTCTTCATAGGTGCTTTCGGCGGCCTGGCAGGTGAGCTCCTCGGATTCCTCGATCAAGGTGCACACCCAGTACGCCTGGCGCCCTTCGGCACAGGCGGCGCGCACGCGCTCGACCACTTCGAAGCGGCGGCTGTCGGCGACCAGCACGGTGTTCACCGGCGTGCGGCCTGGCGGCAGTTCGTCGAGCACCGAGGTATCGAGGTCGGCATAGGCGCTCATGGCCAGGGTGCGCGGGATCGGCGTGGCGGTCATGATCAGCTGGTGCGGGCACAGCTCGCCGGCCACGCCCTTCTTGCGCAAGGCCAGGCGCTGCTGCACGCCGAAGCGGTGCTGTTCGTCGATGATCGCCAGGGCCAGGTGCTTGAACTGCACCTCTTCCTGGAACAATGCATGGGTGCCGACCACCATCGGTGCGCCGCCGGCGATCTGTTCGAGCGCGCTGGCGCGGGCCTTGCCCTTGAGCTTGCCTGCCAGCCAGGCGACTTCCAGGCCCAGCGGCTCCAGCCAGCGCTTGAAGGTGATGTAGTGCTGCTCGGCGAGAATCTCGGTGGGCGCCATCAGCGCCACCTGGTAGCCGGCTTCCAGGGCCTGCAGCGCGGCGAGGGCGGCGACCACGGTCTTGCCGGCGCCGACATCGCCTTGTACCAGGCGCATCATCGGCTCGGCTTGGCTCAGGTCGTAGGCAATTTCGTTGGCCACCCGCTGCTGGGCGCCGGTCGGCTGGAAGCCCAGGTTGGCCAGGTACTGCGCCTGCAGCCGCTTGGCCTTGGGCAAAACGGGCGCGCGCAGGCTGCGCAGGCTTTCGCGCAGGCGCTGCTGGGACAGCTGGTGGGTCAACAGTTCTTCGAAAGCCAGGCGGTGCTGAGCCCAGTGATGGCCTTCGGCGAGCTCGTCGAGGTCGGCATCGGCCGGCGGGTTGTGCAGGTAGCGGATGGCGTCGTCCAGCGGCGCCAGCTGGTAGTCGCGGGCCAGTTCGTCGGGCAGCCAGTCCGGCAGGCTGCGCGGGCCGAGCATGCCCAGGCTCTGCTGGCAGAGCAGGCGCAGGCGCTGCTGGGTGAGGCCCTCGGTGGACGGGTAGATCGGCGTCAGGGTCTGCTCGACCGGGGGAGGCGGTTCGTCGCCATTGAGCGCGCGGTATTCGGGGTGGTAGATCTCCAGGCCCGAGGCGCCGGGGCGGGCCTCGCCGTAGCAGCGCAGGTGGGTGCCACGCTTGAGGCCTTCCTTCTGCGCATTGCTGAAGTGATAGAAGCGCAGGCTCAGCACGCCGCTGCCATCACCCAGGCGCACCACCAGGCTGCGGCGCTTGCCCATGGTCACATCGGCGCCGCTGACCAAGCCTTCGATTACCGCATCCTGCCCAGGGCGCAATTGGCCGATGGGCACCACGCGGGTGCGGTCCTGGTAGCGCAGGGGCAGGTGGAACAGCACATCCTGCAGGTTTTCCAGGCCGACCTTGGCGAGCTTTTCCGCCATGGCTTCGCCAACGCCCTTGAGCGCGGTGACCGAGACCTTCGACAGCTCAGTCATGGATCAGGCCGGCTGTTCCACGGGCGGCTTGGCCACCGAGCAGAGGCGGATCGAGTCGGCAAGGATCTCGATGGCCTTCGGCCGCGGGAAGCTGGCGCGCCAGGCGATGGCCACGGTGCGGAACGGCGCGGGCGCGGTCAGCGGGCGAACTTCGATCACCCCGGGCGCGTAGTGGTGGCTGTGCACCGCCGACAGCGGCAGGATCGACACGCCCAGGCCCGAGGCGACCATGTGGCGGATGGTTTCCAGCGAGCTGGACTCGACCGTGGTGTGCTTGGAACCTTCGCCGCCCTTGTTCAGCGTCGGGCAGGCTTCCAGGACCTGGTCGCGGAAGCAGTGGCCCTCGCCCAGCAGCAGCAGGCTCTTGTCGTTGAGCATGGCGGTGTCGATGGTCTTTTTCGCCGTCCATGGGTGGTCGGCGGGCATCAGTGCGCAGAACGGTTCGTCGTACAGCGGCAGGGTCAGCACGTCGGCCTCGTTGAACGGCAGGGCGATGATCACTGCGTCCAGTTCGCCATTGCGCAGTTTCTCGCGCAGCACGTGGGTGAAGTTTTCTTCGATGTACAGCGGCATCTGCGGCGCCACGCGGTGCAGCTGCGGGATCAGATGGGGGAACAGGTAGGGGCCGACGGTATAGATGGCACCGACCTTGAGCGGCGCGGTCAGCTGGTTCTTGCCGGCCTGGGCCAGTTCGCGAATGCCCTGGGCCTGCTCCAGCACCTTCTGCGCCTGGGCGACGATGCTCTCGCCGACCGGGGTCAGGCGTACCGCGCTCTTGCTGCGCTCGAAGATCAGCACACCAAGCTCGTCCTCAAGCTTTTTCACGCCCACCGACAGGGTCGGCTGGCTGACATGGCAGCGCTCGGCCGCGTGGCCGAAATGCTGCTCTTGGGCAAGGGTGACGATGTAGCGAAGTTCTGTGAGGGTCATAACGTGCGTCCATGAAGTTGCCGGCCCAGCATAGCGGCTGCAATCGATAGACGCACGTTATCAGACTTGCTGATTTGTGACAGAAACAAAAGTATCAGCGACGGTCCAGCGAGTAGACGAACGGTGCCACGACCTCGATCGTGCCATTGTTCAACAGCTCCGGTGGAGGCTTGGGCACTGTGCCGGCGCGGCGGATCATCTCCAGGGTCGCCCGGTCCAGCGCGGCGCTACCGGAACCGCCGGCCATCGAGTACGACACCACCTTGCCTTCGGCGTCGACCACGAAGCGCAGCCGGTTGATGCCTTGCAGGCCACGACGGCGAGCGTCTTCCGGGTAGCGCTTGTACTTCGCCAGGTGGCGCAGCAGGTCGCTCTGCCAGGTCGGCAACGCTTGGCTGTTGGAGGCAATGCTCGGCGCCGGTGCCGCCGACTTCTGCGGTGGCGAGTTGCTTGGCGGCGTGTCCGCTACCTGCTCCTTGGCCGGTGGCTCATCCTTCGGCGGCTCAGGCTTTTTCTCGGGCTTGGGCGGCTGTGGCTTGGGCTTTGGCTTGGGCGGCTTGGCGATGGCGATTTTCGGTTTCGGCGCCTCGACCAGCTTGGGCAGCGGTGGTTCCTCGACCGGTGCCGGCGGCTGTGGGGCGGCCTTCGGAGGTGGTGGCGGTGCAGGCTCAGGCAGCGGCGCCAGCTCGACCATCATGGCTGCCGGGGGCAGCTCGATGGCCTGGGGCACCGACCAGTTGAGCGTCAGCAGCACAGCGACCACGTGCACGCCCAGCACGATCGCCAGGCTGCCGCCGTAGCGCGCCATGTTTGAGCGCGGTTTCGTCATTTCTTGGCTGCCGTCTCGAGACCTACCAGACCGACCTTGAGGTAGCCGGCCGCGCGCATGTTGTTCATCACTTCCATCAGGTCACCGTAATCCACGCCCTTGTCGGCCTGGAAGAAGATGGTGGTTTCCTTGTCACCCTTGGTCTTGGCGTCGAGCATCGGGCCAAGCTGTTCCGGGGCAGGCACCTGATCGTCGCCGACGTACAGCTTCTGGTCGGCCTTGACGCTGACGAACACCGGTTTCTCGGGCCTCGGCGCCGGCTTGGCGGTCGAGGCCGGCAGGTCGACCTTGATGTCGACCGTGGCCAGGGGGGCGGCGACCATGAAGATGATCAGCAGCACCAGCATCACGTCGATGAACGGCGTGACGTTGATTTCGTGGTTTTCGGCGAGGTCGTCGCCACCTTCGTTGAGATGCAGGCCCATGGCTTACCCCACTTTCACCATGTGCGGGGCAGCGCGCTCGCTGCCCTGGTGGTCCAGGTCACGGCTGACCAGCAGCAGTACCTGCGCCGAAGCGTCGGACACCTGTGCCTTGTAGCCGGCGATGGAGCGGGCGAAGACGTTGTAGATGACCACGGCGGGGATTGCCGCGACCAGGCCCAGCGCGGTGGCCAGCAGGGCTTCGGCGATGCCTGGGGCAACCACGGCCAGGTTGGTGGTCTGGGTCTTGGCGATGCCGATGAAGCTGTTCATGATGCCCCACACGGTGCCGAACAGACCGACGAACGGTGCAGTGGAGCCGATGGTGGCCAGTACGCCGGTGCCGCTGCTCATGTTGCGACCGCTGGCGTGCACCAGGCGCTCGAGGCGGAAGCTGACGCGCTCCTTGATGCCTTCTTTCTCGCGGGCGTTGGCCGACAGGCGCATCTCTTCGAGGGCGTCGTGGACCAGGGTGTGGGCCAGGGTGCCTTCCTTGTTGGAGACGTCGCTGGCTTCCTTGAGGGTGGCGGACTTCTTCAGCTGGGCGATCTCGCCGCGCAGGCGACGCTTGGCGCCCATCAGCTCGAAGCCTTTGGCGATCCAGATGGTCCAGGTGATGATCGAGGCGATGGCCAGGCCGATCATCACCGCTTTCACCACCACGTCGGCGTTCTTGTACATGCCCCATGGCGACAGGTCGTGGGCCATGCCCAGGGAAGTGTCCTCAACCAGCGCTTCGGTGGCCGGGTCGACCGCTACCGGTACAGCGGCCTGGGCGTCGGCAGCAGGTGCCTGGCCTTCGGCGGCCGGGGCTGCCGGTGCGGTGGCGGCGGCTGGGGCGCTGGCGGCGGTGGTTGGCTCATCGGCCATGGCCACTGGGGCCAGCACCAGGCTGAACATCAGCGCGGCGATGGCGCGCCAGGCGCGCGACGGGGTTGGCGAAGCGGAAGGTTGAGTACGTGTCATGCTGGCCGGACCTGATGAAGAAAAAATGTGAGCGTTCTCCAAGGCCTCGAGATAGGCCGAGAACAGATAGGGGTGCCATTATTGCAAGTAATTCTTGTTAACAAAAGTAATCTTGTTGCTTTTTTCGCCTATGGTCTAGCCGCTTATCGTGTAATCCGGCTAGCCTGATTCTTTGGTCTAGGGAGTTTTGTGATGTCAGACCTTTCTGCTTTGATCGTAGGTTGTGGTGATGTAGGGGGGCGTTTGGCCCAGCAACTGCTGGCCCAAGGCTGGCAGGTTGGCGGGCTGCGGCGCTCGGTCGAGCAGCTTCCACCAGGCGTCGACCCGATCGCCGCCGACCTCGGCGATGCACGCATGCCCCAGGCCTGGCCACAGCGTTCACCGGATTACCTGGTGTACTGCGTGGCGGCCAGCCAGCACGATGAGGCGGGTTATCAGGCGGCTTATGTCGAGGGGTTGCGCAATGTATTGGCATGGCTGGCCGCGCGTGGGCAGCGCCCTCGGCGCTTGCTGTTCGTCTCCAGCAGCAGCGTGTTCGCGCAAAAGGACGGGGAGTGGATCGACGAGACGGCCGCCACCGAGCCTGAGGGCTATTCCGGGCGGGTGATGCTGGAGGCCGAGCGGCTGGCGCTGGAAAGCGGCATCCCGGCCAGCATCGTGCGCTTGACCGGGATCTACGGCCCCGGCCGCGAATGGTTGTTGAGCCAGGTGCGCCAAGGGTATCGGGTGGCTGAAGAGCCGCCGCTCTATGGCAACCGCATTCATGCCGAGGATGCTGCGAGCCTGCTGGCGTTCTTGCTGCACAAGGATGCCGATGGCGTCGCGCTGGATGACTGCTATATCGGCGTGGATGACGACCCGGCGCCGCTGGCCGACGTTGTGGCCTGGCTGCGGGCGTACATGGGGGTTACCGAGTGGTCGCAGGAGCAGCGGGTGCGGCGCACCGGCAGCAAGCGCTGCAGCAATGCCCGGGTGCGGGCGTTGGGCTGGGTGCCAGCGTATCCGAGCTACAAGGAAGGGTACGCGGAGATTCTCCAGGGCAAGGGATGAAGCTGATGGCCCTATCGCCGGCAAGCCGGCTCCCACAGGTACACCACTGCCCTCAAGGGCTGCACAGTCCTGTGGGAGCCGGCTTGCCGGCGATCAGGGCCCTTGAAGTCAGTCGCGCTCCAGCACCCACTGCCGGTTACCCGCCGCCAATTGCGGCATCTCATCCGGCTGTGCACGGTTCACCGCCTGGAAAATCTCCAGCTTGTCGCCATCTCGCTTGAAGATGAACGGCGCGCCGCGCTGGTTGCGCTCCAGCCACAGGCTGTCGTTGCTGCCACCCATGCTGGCGCAGTCGCCGGCCAGGCACAGGGCATAGCGGTCGGGGCCGGGCAGGCCGGTCACGCTGCCGTTGTCGGCGAAGCGCACCACGCTGCCGGTGCCCTGGCCTTCGATGATCTTCCACTCACCGCCCAGGTACGCCTGGTACAGCGCTTTCTCGAAGCTGCCGCCCAGTGGCGTATTGCCGGGTTGCTTGACGCGCACGAAGGCTTGCTCGGCGCCGCTGGCATCGGTGGTTTTCAGCTCGTCGCCGTCCAGCGCCAGCTGTTCGGTCTGGCCGCCCTGGAAGCTGGCCTGCCATTGCTTGTCATTGGCGCTCAGCTGGCCGTCGGCGGCCTCGAAACCGTTGCTGTAGCTGGCCTGCTGGTTGGCCACGTCGAGCTTCCACTCGAATACCGGGCCGTGCTCGTTCAGGGCCTGGCGCAGGCTGCCATCCTTGACGGCGGCCTTGATGGCGGCCTGGTTGATCCAGGTGCCGTTGAAATCTTCAGGTTTGTGGCTGGCGCAGCCGCTCAGAAGCAGGGCTGCCAGCGCGAGGGGCAGTGCTTGACGCATGATGGGTAACCTTGAGCAGGAAGGTGACGGGCAGGGCGCCCGTCACCAGTGGCATCATTCGATGACCAGGATGGCGTCCATTTCGACCTGGGCGCCCTTAGGCAGCGCAGCAACGCCAATGGCGGCGCGGGCTGGGTAAGGCTGCTCGAAGTAGCGGCCCATGACTTCGTTGACCTTGGCGAAGTGGCTCAGGTCGGTGAGGAAGATGTTCAGCTTGACGATGTCCTTGAACGAACCACCAGCGGCTTCGGCCACCGACTTGAGGTTCTCGAACACTTGCACGGTCTGGGCTTCGAAGCCTTCGACCAGTTCCATGGTCTTGGGGTCCAGCGGGATCTGGCCCGACATGTACACGGTATTGCCGGCCTTGATCGCTTGCGAGTAGGTACCGATGGCGGCAGGGGCCTTGTCGCTGTTGATGACGGTCTTGCTCATGATGACTCCTTGCGGTTGGCGGACTACGTACGCATGCGGGTGATGCGAACCACGCCGGTCAGCGTACGCAGCTTCTTGATCACACGAGCCAGGTGCACGCGGTCGTGCACACTGACCACCAGTTGGACAACGCTGATACGGCCGTCGCGTTCGTCCATGCTGATCTTCTCGATATTGCCGTCGGCGGCATTGACGCTGCTGGCCAGCAGGGCGATCAGGCCGCGCTGGTGTTCAAGCTCCACGCGCAGCTCGACGTTGAATTCGCCGGTGATGTCCTTGGCCCAGGAGAGTTGCACGCACTTCTCCGGGTTATGGCGGATTTCACTGATGTTGCGGCAGTTTTCCAGGTGCACGACCATGCCTTTGCCAGCCGACAGGTGGCCGACGATCGGGTCGCCCGGAATCGGCGTACAGCACTTGGCGTAGCTCAGCACCAGGCCTTCGGTGCCGCGGATCGCCAGCGGGCCTTCCGGTGCCGGCAGCGGTTCGCCTTCGGCCGACAGCAGGCGGCGGGCCACCACGTAGGCCATGCGGTTGCCCAGGCCGATGTCTTCGAGCAGGTCTTCGATCAGCTCCAGGCGGTACTCGGCAAGGATCGACTGCACGCGCTCCTGGGGGATCTGCTCCAGGCTGCTGTCGAAGCCGGTCAGCACCTTGTTCAGCAGGCGTTCGCCCAGGCTGATCGACTCGGAGCGGCGCTGTTGCTTGAGCGCGTGGCGAATGTGCGTGCGCGCCTTGCCGGTGACCACGAAGTTGAGCCAGGCCGGGTTGGGCCGCGCGCCGGGGGCGCTGACGATTTCCACCGTGGAGCCGCTCTGCAGCGGCTCGGACAGGGGCGCCAGGCGCCGGTTGATGCGGCAGGCGATGCAGCTGTTGCCGACGTCGGTGTGCACCGCGTAGGCAAAGTCGACGGCGGTGGAGCCTTTGGGCAGCTCCATGATCCGCCCTTTCGGGGTGAACACGTAGACCTCGTCCGGGAACAGGTCGATCTTCACGCTCTCGATGAATTCCAGCGAGTTGCCAGCACGCTGCTGCAGCTCGAGGATGCCCTTGACCCACTGGCGGGCGCGGGCATGGCTGCCCTTGGGCTGTTCGTCGTCGTTGGACTTGTACAGCCAATGTGCGGCGATGCCGTTGTTGGCCATCTCTTCCATTTCGCGGGTGCGAATCTGGATCTCGATGGGTACCCCGTGCATGCCGAACAAGGTGGTATGCAGCGACTGGTAGCCGTTGGCCTTGGGGATCGCGATGTAATCCTTGAAGCGCCCGGGCAGCGGCTTGTACAGGTTGTGCACGGCGCCGAGCACGCGGTAGCAGGTGTCGACCTTGTCGACGATGATGCGGAAGGCGTACACGTCCATGATCTCGTTGAAGGCGCGGCGCTTGCCACGCATCTTCTTGTAGATGCCATAGAGGTGCTTCTGCCGGCCGCTGACCTCGCCCTGGATACCGTCGGCCGCCAGGCAGTTGGCCAGCGAGTGCTCAATCTTGGCGACGATTTCCTTGCGGTTGCCGCGTGCGCTCTTGACCGCCCGATGGATCAGCGACGAGCGCATCGGGTGCATGGCCTTGAAACCGAGGTCTTCGAATTCCACGCGCACGGTGTGCATGCCCAGGCGGTTGGCGATGGGGGCGTAGATCTCGAGGGTTTCCTTGGCGATGCGCCGGCGTTTCTCGCCCGACAGCACTTCCAGGGTGCGCATGTTGTGCAGGCGGTCGGCCAGCTTGACCAGGATCACGCGGATATCGCGGGCCATGGCCATGGCCATCTTCTGGAAGTTCTCGGCTTGCGCCTCGGCCTTGGTTTCGAAGTTCATCTGGGTCAGCTTGCTGACCCCATCGACCAGTTCGGCCACCGTCTCGCCAAACTGCTGGCTGAGGGCTTCCTTGGCGATGCCGGTGTCTTCGATCACGTCGTGCAGCATGGCCGCCATCAGGCTCTGATGGTCCATGTGCATGTCGGCGAGGATGCTGGCCACGGCCAGCGGATGGGTCACGTAGGGCTCGCCGCTGCGGCGGCGTTGCCCATCGTGTGCCTGTTCGGCGTAGAAGTAGGCCCGGCGAACCAGGTTGACCTGTTCGGGGCCCAGGTAGGTCGACAGCCGTTCGGCTAAGGCTTCTATGCCCGGCATGATTTCACCTCTTGCCGAGGAAGAGGGCCTTGTGCCGCGCAACGTCGACCAGGCATGGATCAGACAGCCTCGTTGGACTCGTCCTCGAACGCGGCGAAGACCGGATCCTCGGTGACGATCTCTTCGGCGGCGATGAACTCAGGGGTGACGATACCTTCGGCGATCTCGCGCAGGGCGACCACGGTCGGTTTGTCGTTTTCCCACGCTACGCGCGGCTCTTTGCCGCCGGTAGCCAGCTGACGGGCGCGCTTGGTCGAGAGCATGACCAGCTCAAAACGGTTATCCACGTGTTCCAGGCAGTCTTCAACAGTTACGCGGGCCATGGTCTTCCTCAGTAGCAAATGCGATGGGCGTGCAGCCCAAGATGGGCAGGCGGACTCGATAGTTTAAAAAATCACCAGCCATTAGGGAAGCGCTGTTTTACCCGGCAGACCTGTGGTGGCGGCATCGCTGGCAAGCCAGTAACCACCGATACCTCAGGCGCCGCCATCCCCGTGGGAGCCGGCTTGCCGGCGAAAGGGCCGGAACAGACGCCTCGAGCCATTGAATCCGACGATAACGCTTCCCACCTCGGGAACACAACACCCTCAGAGCATGGCGTCGCGCAAGCGCGGCGTCAGCTCCTCGAACAGCGTCTGCACCGAACGCAACGCCCGGCAATCGGGCCGTGTCAGCAGCCACAGCTGGGTGTCGCAGCCGGGCAGCGGCCCGCTCAGCGCTTCCACCCCGGGCAACGGGTCGACCATATAGTCAGGCAACGCTGCCACCCCCAGGCCGGTGCTCACCAGCTGGGCGATGGTCGACATGCTGCTGCATTGATAGCGCGGGCTAAGCCCCGGGTACTGCTGGTTGCGCCAGACCACCGTGGGGTGGTCCTGCATCGAGTCGTCCGGGGCGATCCAGGGCACGCTGCCGGCGCTTTCGGCCAGGCGCTCGCGCCATTGCGGCTGGCCACAGATCACATAGGATGTGGAGCCCAGGCAACGCCCGACCAGGTGCTCTGGCGGCGTGTTGGTCAGGCGCAAGGCGATGTCGGCATCGCGCCGGCTGAGGTTGGCGAAGGTGTTGGAGGTGCCCATCTCCAGCGACAAGGCCGGATAACTCGGCATGAAGGCCGCCAGCGCCGGCAGCAGCAGGCTGTGCATCACCGCTTCGGTGCAGGTCAGGCGCACCGTGCCACTGACCACCTGCTCGCCGCTGCTCATGGCGATGCGTGCGGCATCCAGCGCCTGTTCGGCGCGTTCGGCCTGCTCGGCCAGGGCCTGGGCGGTATCGGTCGGCAGGTAGCCTTTGCGGCTCTTGACGAAAAGCGCCGTGCCCAGCGCTGACTCGAGGCGACGGATCGAACGAAATACCGTGGAAACGTCGACTTTCAGCAGCTCGGCGGCCTTGGCCAGCGAGCGACCGCGCTCCAGGGCCAGGACCAGGGAGAGGTCGGCGTGGGTGATCTGATATTGCATTGATGCACGCTCTGCTTGCTGAATTGCCAATGTCTGTTGCGTTGAGGCCATTTTATAGTGGAACCGCCCCTGGGAATCAATGCGCCCGGTCGGGTAACCAATCCCCACGATGGGAAAGTGAAAAGAACAACAGCTGCAACCATCGTCGCCCGTGTGGCGCCAGCCGTATCCCCACATCGCCGCAGCACATCAAAGGATGTACACCATGACGTCGGTCACTCCGTGCGCCAGTTCTTCCAGCGAGATGAAAGACTTCCTCCAGGCCCATCCGGACACTCAGTACGTCGATCTGCTGATCTCCGACATGAATGGCGTGGTACGTGGCAAGCGCATCGAGCGGGCCAGCCTGCACAAGGTGTACGAGAAGGGTATCAACCTGCCGGCGTCGCTGTTCGCCCTGGACATCAACGGCTCGACCGTTGAGAGCACCGGGCTGGGCCTGGACATCGGCGATGCCGACCGCATCTGCTTCCCGATCCCTGGCTCGCTGTCCGACGAGCCGTGGCAGAAGCGCCCGACCGCGCAGCTGTTGATGACCATGCACGAACTGGACGGCGCGCCGTTCTTCGCCGACCCGCGTGAAGTGCTGCGCCAGGTGGTGAGCAAGTTCGACGACCTGGGCCTGGACATCTGCGCCGCGTTCGAGCTGGAGTTCTACCTGATCGACCAGGACAACCTCAACGGTCGCCCGCAGCCGCCGCGTTCGCCAATCTCCGGCAAGCGCCCGCAGTCGACCCAGGTGTACCTGATCGACGACCTCGACGAATACGCCGACTGCCTGCAGGACATGCTGGAAGCGGCCAAGGAGCAAGGCCTGCCGGCCGATGCCATCGTCAAGGAAAGCGCCCCGGCGCAGTTCGAAGTCAACCTGCACCACGTGGCCGACCCGCTCAAGGCCTGCGACTACGCGATCCTGCTCAAGCGCCTGATCAAGAACGTCGCCTACGACCATGAAATGGACACCACCTTCATGGCCAAGCCCTACCCGGGCCAGGCGGGCAACGGCCTGCACGTGCACATCTCGCTGCTGGACAAGAAAACCGGCAAGAACATCTTCACCAGCGACGACCCGCTGCAAAGCGATGAACTGCGCCACGCCATCGGCGGCGTGCTGGAGACCATGCCGGCGTCGATGGCCTTCCTTTGCCCGAACATCAACTCCTACCGCCGCTTCGGCGCGCAGTTCTACGTGCCCAATGCGCCAAGCTGGGGCCTGGACAACCGCACCGTGGCGGTTCGCGTGCCGACCGACAGCAGCGAGAACGTGCGCATCGAGCACCGCGTGGCCGGCGCCGACGCCAACCCGTACCTGATGCTGGCGGCCATCCTCGCCGGCATCCACCACGGCCTGACCAGCAAGGTCGAGCCGGGTGCGCCGATTGAAGGCAACTCCTACGAGCAGCTGGAACAGAGCCTGCCGAACAACCTGCGTGACGCCCTGCGCGCGCTGGATGACAGCGAAGTGCTCAACCAGTACATCAGCCCCGACTACATCGACATCTTCGTCGCCTGCAAGGAAAGCGAGCTGGCCGAGTTCGAAGTGTCGATCTCCGACCTCGAGTACAACTGGTACCTGCACACGGTGTAAGCCCATGAGCGCAAATGCGGTCCCCTTGATCGGTGTCAGCGCCTGCCGCCAGCAGGTTGGGAAGAACTCGTCGCACACAGTGGGCGACAAGTACGTCGAGGCGGCCGCGTTCGCCGGGTTGCCGCTGATTCTGCCGGCGCGCGATGGGGGCAGCGATGCTCAGGCGCTGCTGGCCCAGCTCGATGGCATTCTTTTTACCGGCTCGCCTTCAAATGTCGAGCCGCATCATTACAATGGCGCCCCCAGCGTGGAAGGGACCCGGCACGACCTGGCGCGTGACCGGCTGACCCTGCCATTGCTGCAGGCCGCGATTGCCGCCGGCGTGCCGGTGTTCTGCATTTGCCGTGGGTTCCAGGAATTGAACGTGGCCCTGGGTGGCAGCCTGCACCAGCGTGTGCAGGAGCTGCCAGGCTACCTGGACCACCGCGAACCTGAGGACGCACCCCTGGAGGTGCAATATGGCCCTCGTCACCCTGTCAGCGTTGCACCTGGCGGGGTGTTCGAGCGCCTGGGCCTGGCGGCGCAGTTCGAGGTCAACTCGCTGCACAGCCAGGGCATCGACCGCCTGGCCCCTGGCCTGCGGGTCGAGGCTCGGGCACCGGATGGCCTGATCGAAGCGGTATCGATGCCTGACGCGCCGGGCTTTGTGCTCGGTGTGCAGTGGCACCCGGAATGGCGTTACGCCGAAAACCCGGTCTCGCGGAGCCTTTTCCAGGCGTTTCGCGAGGCTTGCATTGCCCATGCTGCACGGTAGGGATATTACCCGAAGGTCTTGGATGACCAACTCCGACTCGCAAGCTTTCAATGAGTGAAAGCGCCTTGCTTGCAAGGCCTGTGACAACAATTCCAATAGTTACGGCATTTTCTCATGAGCAATTACACAGAAGCCGGCCGCCCACCCGACGCGGCCGACTCGGGCAGCACTCAACGCAGCAAAGGCCTGGCCAAAGGCCGTCTTGGCCTGTTGGCCAGCGTGGTGCTGGGCATTTCCACCATTGCCCCGGTCTACACCCTGACCGGCGCCCTCGGCCCCACCGTGCGGGAGGTCGGTGCTCACCTTCCAGCCGTCTTCATCGTTGGTTTCCTGCCCATGCTGCTGGTGGCCCTGGGCTACCGCGAGCTGAACTCGGCAGAGCCGGACAGCGGCACCTCGTTCACCTGGTCGGCTCGCGCCTTCGGGCCGATGATTGGCTGGATCGGCGGCTGGGGGTTGGTGGTGGCCACGACCATCGTGCTTTCCAACCTGGCAGGGGTGGCGGTCGACTTCTTCTACCTGTTCCTCGCCCAGATCACCGGCAATCTCGAACTGTCAGCCCTGGCCGACAACCTGCTGGTCAACATCGCCACGTGTTGCGTGTTCATTGCGCTGGCGGTGTGGATCTGTTGCCGGGGCATGACCACCACCATGACCGTGCAGTATGGCCTGGTGGCGTTGCAGCTTCTGGTGTTGATCGGCTTTGCCTTTGCCGCCTTCAGCGAAACCACCGCGCCACCTCCGCTGGCATTCGACATGGCCTGGTTCAACCCGTTTGGCGTCGAGTCGTTCTCGGCCTTTGCTGCCGGGTTGTCGTTGTCGATCTTCATCTTCTGGGGTTGGGACGTGTGCCTGACGGTCAGTGAAGAGTCGATCGGCAGCGAGGAAGTCCCCGGCAAGGCGGCAACCTGGACCGTGCTGCTGATTCTCGGCCTGTACCTGCTCACCGCCATCGCTACCCTGCAGTTCGCCGGCATCAGCGAGGAAGGCCTGGGGCTGAACAACCCGCGCATCCAGGAAAACGTCTTCGCCCACCTGGCCGGGCCGGTCATGGGGCCGCTGGCGATCCTGATGTCCATCGCGGTGCTGGCCAGCACGGCCGCTTCGCTGCAATCGACCTTCGTGTCGCCAGCGCGCACCTTGCTGGCCATGGGTTACTACGGCGCCGTGCCGCAGAAGTTCGCCAGTGTCTGCCCGCGTTCGCAGACGCCGCGCTACGCGACCATCTGTGCCGGTGTGGCTGCCGGGGTGTTCTACGTGACCATGCGTACCCTGAGTGAAAACGTGCTGGCCGATACCATCACCGCGCTGGGGATGATGATCTGCTTCTACTATTCGCTGACCGCGTTCGCCTGCGTCTGGTACTTCCGCAGCAGCCTGTTCGACAGCCTGCGCCACTTCTTCATGCGTGGCCTGTGCCCGCTGGTGGGTGGGGTGATCCTGTCGGTGATCTTCGTGCGCACGGCGATCGACAGCGCCTCGCCGGACTTCGGCAGCGGCTCGCATGTGGGTGGGGTGGGGCTGGTGTTCGTGATCGCGGCGATCATTTCGGTACTGGGGATCGTACTGATGCTGCTGTCGCGTATGCGTGCGCCGGCTTACTTCCTGGGGGCTACCCTGCGTCAGCAGGCGACCCTGCAGCTGCAGGAATAATTGAAAGGGGCCGCGTTGCGGCCCAATCGCCGACAAGCCGGCTCCCTCAGTTATCGCAGCAATGCAAACCTGGTGGGAGCCGGCTTGCCGGCGATTGGGCTGCAACGCAGCCCCTTGCGGTCTATCAGCAAAGCAGTTCCTTGAGCAGCGCCCCATGCCGCGCCTGCTGCTTCTTCAGCAGCAAGCGGTTCGAGCGAAACACCGCCTTCAACTCCTCCAGCGCCACGTCGAAATCGTCATTGATGATGACGTACTCGTACTCGTCGTAGTGCACCATCTCGCTGACCGCTTCCTTCATGCGCCCGGCAATGATCTCTTCGCTGTCCTGGCCACGGCCATCCAGGCGCTGGCGCAGGGCTTCCTGGCTCGGCGGCAGGATGAACACCGACAGTGCCTCGGGCATCAATTTGCGCACTTGCTGGGCGCCTTGCCAGTCGATCTCCAGGATCAGGTCGAAGCCCTGGTCGAGGGTCTGCTGCAGCGCGCTGCGCGAGGTGCCGTAGAAGTTGCCGAACACTTCGGCGTGCTCGAGGAAGTCACCTTGCTCGATCAGTGCCTTGAATTCTTCATGCACCACGAAGTGGTAGTTGACCCCGTGCTGCTCGCCCGGGCGCATGGCGCGGGTGGTGTGCGAGACCGAGACGCGGATCTGCTGGTCGTCCTTGGTCAAGGCGGTGACCAGGCTGGTCTTGCCGGCGCCGGACGGTGCCGAAACGATATAGAGGGTGCCGCTGCTGTGGTTCATGGTAGGGGAGGCCTTACTCGATGTTCTGTACTTGTTCACGCATCTGTTCGATCAATACCTTCAGGTTGACCGCCGCTTGCGTGCTGCGTGGGTCGAAGGCCTTGGAGCCCAGGGTGTTGGCTTCGCGGTTGAGCTCCTGCATCAGGAAGTCCAGGCGCCGGCCGGCAGCACCGCCGGACTTGAGCACCCGGCGCACTTCGGTGACGTGGGTGCTGAGGCGGTCCAGCTCTTCGGCGACATCGCTCTTCTGCGCCAGCAGCACCATCTCCTGCTCCAGGCGCTGCGGGTCGAGTTCGGCCTTCAGGTCGCCAAAGCGGTCGATGATCTTCTGGCGCTGGGCGGCGAGCATCTGCGGCACCAGGGCGCGCAGGGTCGTGACCTCGCTGGCCATGTTGTCCAGGCGCTCGTTGATCAGCCGGGCCAGCTCCTGGCCTTCGCGCTGGCGCCCGGCCTTGAGTTCGGCCAGGGCCTCGTCGAACAGCGCCACGGCCTCGGCATTCAGGGCCTGCGGGTCATTGGCATCGGCCACCAGCACGCCGGGCCAGGACAGCACTTCCAGCGGGTTGAGCGGCGCGGGCTGCTTGATCAGGCCGGCCACCTCCTCGGCGGCGGCGACCAGCTGCGCGGCGCGCTCGCGGTCGACCTTCAGCGGCTTGCCGTTGCTGTCCTCGTGCAGGCGCAAGGTGCATTCGACCTTGCCGCGCGACAGGCCCTGGCGCAGGCCTTCACGGACCGCACCTTCCAGGTCGCGCAGGGCGTCGGGCAGGCGCAGGTGCGGCTCCAGGTAGCGGTGGTTGACCGAGCGCAGTTCCCAGACCAGGGTGCCTTGGCTGCCTGCGCGCTCGACACGAGCAAAAGCGGTCATGCTGTGCACCATGGGGAGTACCTCGCGTAGATGGGTGAACGGGGAAGCCTTTCGGCTGCAAGGCGCAGGATTGTAGCGCAGTGGGGCCGCGGCGCCCAATCCGCCCATGTTACAGAGGCGTGCTGAAACGGTGAGAAAAGGCGACAGGCTGTCCGGGGGCACGACATTAGGCGTGTCCTCGCCGGGCGCCGGGCTCTATAATGCTGGCAGATTCAAAGTCCCAGTACAGGTATCCCAGATGAAACGTCCAAGTGGTCGCGCCGCCGATCAGCTCCGCTCGATCCGCCTCACCCGCAACTACACCAAGCACGCCGAGGGGTCGGTACTGGTCGAGTTCGGCGACACCAAGGTCGTCTGCACGGTCAGCGTCGAAAATGGTGTTCCCCGCTTCCTCAAAGGCCAGGGCCAAGGCTGGCTGACCGCCGAATACGGCATGCTGCCGCGTTCCACCGGCGAGCGTAACCAGCGCGAAGCCAGCCGTGGCAAGCAGGGTGGCCGCACCCTGGAAATCCAGCGCCTGATCGGCCGCTCGCTGCGCGCCGCGCTCGACATGAGCAAGCTGGGTGACATCACCCTGTACATCGACTGCGACGTGATCCAGGCCGATGGCGGTACCCGCACGGCTTCGATCACCGGTGCCATGGTCGCCCTGTGCGACGCCCTGGCGGTGATCAAGAAGCGCGGTGGCCTGAAGGGCGGCAACCCGCTCAAGCACATGATCGCCGCGGTGTCGGTGGGCATGTACCAGGGCGAAGCCGTGCTCGACCTGGACTACCTCGAAGACTCCGCCGCCGAGACCGACCTCAACGTGGTCATGACCAGCGCCGGTGGTTTCATCGAAGTGCAGGGCACTGCCGAGGGCAAGCCGTTCCAGCCTGAAGACTTCAACGCCATGCTGGCGCTGGCGCAGAAGGGCATGGACGAGCTCTTCGAGCTGCAGAAGGCCGCGCTCGCTGACTGATAGATAGCAATTGGGGCCGCCTTGCGGCCCATCGCCGGCAAGCCGGCTCCCACACCGACCGCGTAGACCTCAAGTCATGCGCCGTACCTGTGGGAGCCGGCTTGCCGGCGATGGGGCGCGAAGCGGCCCCAATGCTTTTTAGATGGTCAACGTCCAGTCATAGTCCACGATCAGCGGCGCATGCTGCGAGAAGCGCGGCTGACGCGGCAGGCGAGCGCCACGCACGGAACGGCGCAGGCCCGGGGTCAGGATCTGGTAGTCGAACCGGTAGCCCAGGTTGAGCATCTCGGCCTGTTCGTTGTCCGGCCACCAGCTGTACTGGTCGCCTTCGCGGCTGACTTCGCGCAGGGCATCCACATAACCCATGTCGCCGGTGATCGCATCCATCCAGGCGCGTTCAGGCGGCAGGAAGCCCGGCGACTGCTGGCTGTCACGCCAGTTCTTGATGTCGAGCTTCTGCTGCGCCACGTAGAACGAGCCGCAATAGATGTATTCGCGACGCTTGCGACGCTGTTTGTCCAGGTACTTGGCGAAGTCGTCCATCAACTTGAATTTCTGGTTCAAGTCTTCGTCGCCGTTCATACCCGAAGGCAGCAGCAGGGTTGCAATACTGACTTTGTCGAAATCTGCTTGCAGATAACGCCCGTAGCGGTCGGCTGTCTCGAAGCCCAGGCCGGTGATGACTGCCTTGGGCTGCATGCGCGAGTAAAGTGCCACGCCACCTTGGGCGGGTACCTCCGCATCGCAGGCATAAAGGAAATAGCCATCGAGCTGGAAAGCTGGGTCGTCGAGTTCAAAGGCCGAGGCGCGGGTATCCTGAAGGCAGATGACGTCGGCATTCTGGGCTTGCAGCCAGCTGAGCAATCCACGCTCGGCTGCAGCCTGAATGCCATTCACGTTCACACTGATGATCCGCATAAATGGCCCCAAAAATCTCGTGCGTGTATGATACCCGAGCTCAACCCATTTAGCTAAATCCGTGGTGTCCGGGACTTTACATGCAGCCGTATCAGCGCGACTTCATCCGTTTTGCCATCGATCGCGGCGTGCTGCGCTTCGGTGAATTCACCCTGAAATCGGGGCGTACCAGCCCGTATTTCTTCAATGCCGGCCTGTTCAACACCGGTTCCGCCCTGGCGCAGCTGGGCCGTTGCTACGCGGCGGCCATCGTCGACAGCAAGATCCCGTTCGACGTGCTGTTCGGCCCGGCTTACAAGGGTATCCCCCTGGCGGCGACCACCGCCGTGGCCTTGGCTGACCAGCATCAGCTCGATGTGCCCTGGTGCTTCAACCGCAAAGAGGCCAAGGATCATGGCGAAGGCGGCAGCCTGGTTGGCGCGCCACTGGCCGGTGAGGTATTGATCATCGACGACGTGATCACTGCCGGTACCGCCATCCGCGAGGTCATGCAGATCATCAACGCCCAGCAGGCCAAGGCCGCCGGCGTGCTGATCGCGCTGAACCGCGAAGAGCGCGGCAATGGCGAGCTGTCGGCGATCCAGGAAGTGGAACGCGACTTCGGTATTCCGGTGGTCAGCATCGTTTCGCTGACCCAGGTGCTGGAATTCCTGGCCGATGACCCGCAGCTCAAGCAGCATCTGCCGGCTGTGGAGGCCTACCGGGCGCAGTACGGGATCTGATTCCGGCCTGGTAAACGAAAAAGGCGACCTTTGCGGGTCGCCTTTTTTGTTTGTGTTGCCTTTACCGGCCCTATCGCCGGCAAGCCGGCTCCCACAGGTACCGCACAGCGGGAGCCGGCTTGCCGGCGATAGGGGCAGTACAGCTGGATCAGCGCGGCTTGCGGTTGGTGATCAGGGTGCCCACGCCGCTGTCGGTGAAGATTTCCAGCAGCACGGCATTCGGCACGCGGCCGTCGATGATGTGCGAGCTGTTCACGCCACCCTGCACCGCTTCGAGCGCGCACTTGATCTTCGGCAGCATGCCGCCGTAGATGGTGCCGTCGGCGATCAGTTCATTGACCTGCTCGGTGGTCAGGCCGGTGAGCACCTGGCCCTGCTTGTCCATCAGGCCTGCGATGTTGGTCAGCAGCATCAGCTTCTCGGCTTTCAGCGCTTCGGCCACCTTGCCGGCCACCAGGTCGGCGTTGATGTTGTACGACTCACCGTTGGCGCCCACGCCAATCGGCGCGATCACCGGGATGAAGTCGCCCTTGACCAGCATGTTCAGCAGGTCGGTGTTGACGCTGACCACTTCGCCGACATGGCCGATGTCGATGATTTCCGGCTGGGTCATCTCCGGCGTCTGGCGGCTCACGGTGAGCTTGCGGGCGCGGATCAGCTCCGCGTCCTTGCCGGTCAGGCCGATGGCGCTGCCGCCGTGGCGGTTGATCAGGTTGACGATGTCCTTGTTGACCTGGCCGCCGAGAACCATCTCCACCACGTCCATGGTCGCCGCGTCAGTAACGCGCATGCCGTCGATGAAGTGGCTTTCGATCGACAGGCGCTTGAGCAGGTCGCCGATCTGCGGGCCGCCGCCGTGCACGACCACCGGGTTGATGCCCACGGCCTTCATCAGCACGATGTCACGGGCAAAGCCGGTCTTGAGCTCTTCGCTCTCCATCGCGTTGCCGCCGTACTTGATCACCAGGGTCTTGCCGACAAAGCGGCGGATGTAAGGCAGTGCTTCGGACAAAACCTCGGCTACATGGGAAGCGGCATCGCGATCGAGGGTCATGCAGGGCTCCTGTCAGGAACAGATAGTCGGTCAGAACGGCAGTTGCAGCTCAGGGGCAACCCGCAGCAACTGGGCGCGGAAAACATCCTTGATACGTTGCAACTCGGCGTCGCTTTCGGCCTCGAAGCGCAGCACCAGTACCGGCGTGGTGTTGGAGGCGCGAACCAGGCCCCAGCCGTGGGCATAGTCGACCCGCACACCGTCGATGGTGGTCAGGTTGGCTTCGCCCCAGTCAGCGTCGCGTTGCAGTGCATCAATGATGCTGAATTTACCCTCGTCGGTCACATCAATATTGATTTCCGGCGTGGAAATATCGTTCGGGAAAGCGGCAAACAGGCGCTCGGCGTCCTGCTCGGCCTTGCTCAGGATCTCCAGCAGGCGGGCGGCGCTGTAGATGCCGTCGTCGAAACCGTACCAGCGCTCCTTGATGAAGATGTGGCCGCTCATCTCGCCAGCCAGCAGCGAGCCGGTCTGCTTCATCTTCTTCTTGATCAACGAATGGCCGGTCTTCCACATCAGGGCGCGGCCACCGTGCTGTTCGATCAGCGGGGTCAGGCGGCGGGTGCATTTGACGTCGAAGATGATCTCGGCACCCGGATTGCGCGACAGCACGTCCTGGGCAAACAGCATCAGCAGGCGGTCGGGGTAGACGATGCTGCCGGTGTTGGTCACCACACCCACGCGGTCGCCGTCGCCATCGAAGGCCAGGCCGAGGTCGGCGCCGGTTTCCTTGACCTTGGCGATCAGGTCCTCGAGGTTTTCCGGCTTGCCCGGGTCCGGGTGGTGGTTGGGGAAGTTGCCATCCACCTCGCAGAACAGCGCAATCACCTCGCAGCCCAAGGCTTCGATCAGTTGCGGGGCGATAACGCCCGCCGCGCCGTTGCCGCAGTCCACCACGACCTTGAGCTTTTTCGCCAGCTTCACGTCGGCGACGATCTGCTGGTAGTAGCGCTCGAGGATCTCGACCTTCTGCACGCTGCCTTCGCCGCGCGTCAGGTCGTTGGTTTTCAGGCGGGTCAGCAGGGCCTGGATCTGCTCGTTGGCCAGGGTGTCGCCGGCGATGACGATCTTGAAGCCGTTGTAGTCCGACGGGTTGTGGCTGCCGGTGAGCATCACCCCGGACTTGCCGGCCAGCACGTTGGCGGCGAAGTACAGCGCCGGGGTCGGCACCAGGCCGACGTCGCTGACCTGGCAACCGGCGTCGGCCAGGCCCTTGATCAGTTGCTCGACCAGCATCGGGCCGGACAGGCGACCGTCACGGCCTACCGAGATCTGCGGCTCGCCCTGGGCGAGGGTCTGGGCGCCGATGGCGCGGCCGATCCAGTAGGCGGTTTCGGCGTGCAGGGTTTTGCCGACCACGCCGCGGATGTCATAGGCGCGGAAGATGCTGTCGGGCAATGCGGGGACCAGGTGGGCCATGTCGTTCATCTCTGGAAGCTCCATTAGTCAAAGGCTTTCTGGGCAGGCGCAAACTGAACGCTTGGACGGTGGTTTCGTCAGAGAGTTCGCCATCCTTGGCCTGAACGGTAGTCAGTCGGCTCAGTGGCTGCCGGAGTGGCCAAAGCCACCGGTGCCGCGCTGGCTCTCGTCGAACTGCTCGACGATTTCGAAGTGCGCTTGTACCACAGGTACCAGCACAAGCTGTGCGATGCGCTCGCCGACGGCGATGGTGAATGGCGTGTTGCCGCGGTTCCAGCACGACACCATCAGCTCGCCCTGGTAGTCCGAGTCGATCAGGCCGACCAGGTTGCCCAGCACGATGCCGTGCTTATGACCCAGGCCCGAGCGCGGCAGGATCATGGCTGCCAGGCCCGGGTCGCCGATGTAGATCGACAGGCCGGTGGGGATCAGCAGGGTCTGGCCGGGCTCGAGGACAGTGTCCTCCTTGAGCAGGGCGCGCAGGTCCAGGCCGGCGGAGCCGGGGGTGGCGTACTGCGGCAGGGGGAATTCGGTACCCAGGCGAGGGTCGAGGATCTTGGCTTGAAGAGCGTGCATGTAACTTATTGAACCTGATTGAGCCGTTCGGCGATGAAGGCGACCAGTTGCCGGGCGATCTTGCCCTTGCTGGTCTGCGCGAAGAGGGTCTGGTGCTGCTGGCGGTCGATCACGGTCAGGGCATTTTCCTCGCTGTTGAAGCCGATGCTGGGGTTGGCCACATCATTGGCGACGATCAGGTCGAGGTTCTTGTCCTTGAGCTTGCGCGTGGCGTAATCGAGCAAGTGTTCGGTCTCGGCGGCGAAGCCGACGCTGAACGGGCGGTCGTCACGGCCAGCGATGGTCGCAAGGATATCGGGATTACGCACCATCTGCAGCAGCATGCCGTCGCCGGTCGTAGGATCCTTCTTCAGCTTTTGCGTGGCGACGACTTCCGGGCGGTAGTCCGCGACCGCTGCCGAGGCGATGAACAGGTCGCATGGCATGGCCGCTTCGCAGGCCGCGAGCATGTCCCGTGCGCTGACCACGTCGATCCGCGTGACCCGGTCGGGGGTAGGCAGGTGCACCGGGCCGGTGACCAGGGTCACCCGAGCCCCGGCCTCGGCGGCCGCTTCGGCCAGGGCAAAGCCCATCTTCCCGGAACTATGATTGGTGATGTAGCGCACCGGGTCGATGTTTTCCTGGGTCGGGCCGGCGGTGATCAGCACGTGCTTGCCGGTCAGCGCCTGGCGCTGGAAGCTCTCGGCGGCGCACCAGGCCAGGTCGGTGGCCTCGAGCATGCGCCCCAGGCCCACGTCGCCACAGGCCTGGCTGCCGGAGGCCGGGCCGAACACCTGGATGCCGCGGCTCTTGAGCAGTTCGAGGTTGGCCTGGGTGGCCGGGTCGCGCCACATGGCCTGGTTCATGGCCGGGGCCACGGCCACGGTGGCGTCGGTGGCCAGCACCAGGGTGGTCAGCAGGTCGTCGGCCATGCCTTGGGCCATGCGCGCCATGAGGTCGGCGGTGGCGGGGGCGATGAGCACCAGGTCGGCCCACTTGGCCAGTTCGATATGGCCCATGGCCGCTTCGGCGGCAGGGTCGAGCAGATCCATGTGCACCGGGTGGCCGGACAGCGCCTGCAGGGTCAGCGGGGTGATGAACTCGGCACCCCCGCGGGTCATGACGACGCGCACTTGCGCGCCGTGCTCCAGGAGTCGGCGGATCAGCTCGGCGCTCTTGTAGGCGGCAATGCCGCCCCCTACGCCGAGAACGATGCGCTTGCGATACAGCCGCTGCATAGGCTTGCCTTTTTCCAGTGAGAGCGGGCGGCGACGAAAAAACTGCCTGCGGCAGAACGTCGCATGTACGAGGCGAAATAGATTAACACAGGGCCGAAACCTGCCGTAGTGGGGCCAAAGGAGCAAGGATGAATATCAGGGAATGGCCGGCGGATGAGCGGCCTCGGGAGAAGTTGCTGGTGCGCGGGGCGGCGGTGTTGTCGGATGCCGAACTGCTCGCCGTGCTGTTGGGGTCGGGCGTTGCCGGGCGAAACGTGCTGGACCTGGCGCGCGGGCTGCTGGTGCGCTTTGGCGGGCTCAGGCAGTTTCTTGAGGCCGATCGCCAAGCTCTTTTGCGCGAGCCGGGCCTGGGGCCGGTGAAGTGCGCTCAGCTGCAGGCGCTGCTGGAGATCGGCCGGCGCTATCTGGACGAAAGCATCGAGCGCACACCCGCCATGGAAAGCCCGGCGGCGGTGCGGCGTTACCTCAAGGCCATGTTGCGTCATGAGGCCAGCGAGGTGTTCGGCTGCTTGTTTCTGGACAGCAAGCACCGGCCGCTGGCGTTCGAAATTCTGTTCAGGGGCACCATCGACCGGGCCAGCATCTACCCGCGCGAAGTGGTGCGCCGTGCGCTGATGCATAACGCTGCGGCGTTGATCCTGTGCCACAACCACCCTTCGGGTAACAGCGAGCCGAGCCAGGATGACGTGCACATGACGCTGTCGTTGAAGCGGGGGCTGGGGTTGATCGATGTGCGGGTGTTGGACCACATCATCATCGGGGATGGCGAGCCGCTGTCGATGGTCGAGCAGGGGTGGATGGTGCCTTGAATGTGCTGTCAGTACTGGCCCAATCGCCGGCAAGCCGGCTCCCACAAGGGCTGCGCAGGGTTCGAGGCCTGTGGGGTTTTCTGTGGGAGCCGGCTTGCCGGCGATTGGGCCAGTTCTGCAATGCCTGAATTCAGCGACTCACCGAAACCTTGCTGAAGTCCAACCGCCCGAACGGGCTCACCTGATACCCCTCGACCCCCTGGCGCAGCAAGGTTGCCGCCGTCGGGTGCGCCAGCGGCACCCACAGCGCCTGCTGCTGGATCAACGTCTGCGCCTGCTGGTACAGCCGGCTGCGCACGCTCTGGTCGTTGGTGGTGCGCCCGGCACTGATCAGCTGGTCCAGACGGCTGTCGCAGAAACGCGCGAAGTTGGTCCCCGACTTGACTGCCGCGCAGGAAAACTGCGGGCTGAGGAAGTTGTCCGGGTCGCCGTTGTCACCGGCCCAGCCCATGAACAGCAGGTCATGCTCGCCCGCCTTGGCGCGGCGGATCAGCTCGCCCCACTCGACCACGCGGATCTCGGCCTTGATGCCGATCTTGCCCAGGTCAGCCTGCAGCATTTGCGCGCCCAGGCTCGGGTTGGGGTTGAGCAGGCTGCCCTGGGGGCGGGTCCAGATCGTGGTGCTGAAACCGTCCGCCAGGCCAGCCTTGGCCAGCAGCGCTTTGGCCTTGTTCAGGTCCAGCGGGTAGCCGGGCAGGTCCTTGGCGTAGCTCCAGGTGTTGGGTGGGTAGGGGCCATTGGCGGCGGTGGCGGTGTCTTCGAACACGGCCTTGAGGTAGGCCTGCTTGTCGAAGGCCAGGTTGATGGCCTGGCGCACTTCAGGCTTGTCCAGCGGAGGGTGTTCGCTGTTGATGGCCACGAATGCGGTCATGAAGGCCGGGGTGCTGGCGATCTTGAGGTTGCCGTCCTTGCCGGCTTCGGCGATGTCCAGCGGCTTGGGCGACAGGGCCACCTGGCATTCGCCGCGCTTGAGCTTCTGCAGGCGCACGTTGGCGTCGGGGGTGATGGCGAAGATCAGCGGGTCGACCGCAGGCTTGCCGTCGAAGTAGTCGGGGTTGGCGCGATAGCGCACCACGGCGTCCTTCTGGAAGCGCTGGAAGACGAACGGGCCGGTGCCGACCGGCTGGCTGTTGAGCTTCTCCGGGGTGCCGGCCTTGAGCAGGTTGTCGGCGTACTCGGCGGAATAGATCGAAGCGAAGCCCATGCTCAGGGTGGCCAGGAAGGTGGCGTCGGCGTGGCTCAGGGTGAAGCGCACGGTGTTGGGCTCGGGCGCCTCGATCGACTTGATCAGGCTGCCCAGCTGCAGCGACTGCGCGTGCGGGTAGCCGCCCGGCGCCGTCTTGTGCCAGGCGTGGGCGGGGTAGAGCATGCGCTGGAAGCTGAACAGCACGTCATCGGCATTCAGTTCGCGGCTCGGCTTGAAATAGGGCGTGGTGTGGAACTTGACCCCCTCGCGCAACGTGAAGTCGTAGACCAGGCCGTCGGCCGACACCTTCCAGTGCTGTGCCAGGCTCGGCACCACCTTGCCCTGGGCTGCGTCGAATTCCACCAGGCGGTTCATCAGCACGTCGGCCGAGGCATTGGTGGTGGTCAGCGAGTTGTACTGCACCACATCGAAGCCTTCCGGGCTGGCTTCGCTGCAGACACTCAGCGGTGCAGCCTGGGCGAGGCCGGCGGCGAACAGGGAGGTGAACAATAAGGAAAGGGCGGCGGCACGCATCGTGACTCCTTGGCTGTCAGTGGCCCATCTGCCAGTGCAGTCTGGAAACGTCCTACCCTAGTGTGCGCTTGAGGAAATGACCACCCTCTTTTTCAGTGCGCCGGCGACGAGCGGTCGACAGCGCGCCGGGCTAGTCGCTATGCTGCTCGCGCGTCATTTGCAGCAAGCAGATGCTCATATTCTGTTGTTGTGGCGTAGTCTTTCTGGTATAAAGCAGCGCTCTTTTCTAGGGGCTCGGCCTGTCGCATCAGCGGATCCGGTCGATAAGACCTCCAGAATCACGGCGCCTGGCGCCAAAGACTGAGAGATTAAGCGGCCAACCCATGCCGGGTTGGGCATGTGGTTTTAGAGGGCTGAGTCATGTCGAGAGTCTGTCAAGTTACTGGTAAGGGTCCAGTAACCGGGAACAACATTTCCCACGCAAACAACAAAACCCGTCGTCGTTTCCTGCCAAACCTGCAGCACCACCGTTTCTGGGTTGAATCCGAGAAGCGTTTCGTGCGTCTGCGCGTATCCGCCAAAGGCATGCGTATCATCGACAAGCGCGGCATTGACGCCGTTCTGGTTGACATCCGTAAAGCTGGCGCCAAGGTTTAAGGGAGAGCATCATGCGTGAATTGATCCGTCTGGTTTCGAGTGCCGGTACCGGCCACTTCTACACCACCGACAAGAACAAGCGCACCACTCCGGACAAAATCGAGATCAAGAAATATGATCCGGTTGTTCGCAAGCACGTGGTGTACAAGGAAGCCAAGATCAAGTAATTGATCCCGGCGACCAGAAAAAACCCGCATCCGTAAGGACGCGGGTTTTTTTTGCCCGTCAGGGCCCGATCGCCGCCAAGCCAGCTCCCACAGGTGCAGGAGCAGGCTTGCGCTGATTATTTCTGCTCGAACATCACATAGATCTTGCGGCAAGGCTCCAGCACTTCCCAGGTGCCCTTGAAGCCCGCCGGGATGACGAAGCGGTCACCGGCGCGCAGGGTTTTCGCACCACCTTGCTGGTCGCGCAGCACCGAAACACCCTGCACGATCTCGCAGTACTCGTGTTCGGTGTAGTTCACCGTCCACTGGCCGATCTCACCTTCCCACACGCCTGCAGCGAACTGGCCGCACGGGCTGGAATAGTGGTTGTAGACCGCCTGGTCCGGCTCGCCCTTGAGGATTTTTTCCGCCGCTGGGCGGTAGCGTTCGGCTTCGGTGAGGACCTGGGCGAAGTCGATGATGTTGGCGATTTCCATGGTGCGGCTCCTGTTGTTGTTTAATAAAATGAACATCAGTAGGCTTTTGAGCCTTTCGTGTCAAATATATTGATAGTTTACCCCGCCTGGTTTAGGGTATCGCTTGCCGGTGTGCGCGTGTTGCCCGGCCCGAATTCTGACAACGCCTGTGAGTCCTCAATGCGGCGTTGCACCTAAACAAGAGGAGGAGTTTCGTATGACCACCCTGACTCGTGCAGACTGGGAACAACGTGCCCAGCAATTGAAGATCGAAGGGCGTGCCTTCATCAACGGCGAATACACCGACGCCGCATCCGGTGAAACCTTCGATTGCCTGAGCCCGGTCGACGGACGCTTCCTGGCCAAGGTCGCCAGCTGCGACCTGGCCGACGCCAACCGCGCCGTGGAAAACGCCCGCGCCACCTTCGATTCCGGCGTCTGGTCGCAACTGGCCCCGGCCAAGCGCAAAGCCAAGCTGATTCGCTTCGCCGACCTGCTGCGCAAGAACGTCGAAGAGCTGGCCCTGCTGGAAACCCTGGACATGGGCAAGCCGATCGGCGACTCGTCGAGCATCGACGTGCCGGGCGCGGCGCAAGCCATTCACTGGACCGCCGAAGCCATCGACAAGGTCTACGACGAAGTCGCGCCAACCCCGCACGACCAGCTCGGCCTGGTGACCCGCGAAGCAGTGGGAGTGGTCGGTGCCATCGTACCGTGGAACTTCCCGCTGCTGATGGCCTGCTGGAAACTCGGCCCGGCGCTGGCCACCGGTAACTCGATCGTGCTCAAGCCGTCCGAGAAATCCCCGCTGACCGCCATCCGCATCGCCCAGCTGGCGATCGAAGCCGGTATCCCGGCTGGCGTGCTCAACGTGCTGCCAGGCTACGGCCATACCGTGGGCAAGGCCCTGGCCCTGCACATGGACGTCGACACCCTGGTGTTCACCGGCTCCACCAAGATCGCCAAGCAACTGATGATCTACGCGGGTGAGTCGAACATGAAGCGCATCTGGCTGGAAGCCGGCGGCAAGAGCCCGAACATCGTCTTCGCCGACGCACCGGACCTGCAAGCTGCTGCCGAAGCCGCCGCCAGCGCCATCGCCTTCAACCAGGGCGAGGTCTGCACCGCAGGTTCGCGCCTGCTGGTCGAGCGTTCGATCAAGGACAAGTTCCTGCCGATGGTGATCGAGGCCCTCAAGGGCTGGAAGCCAGGCAACCCGCTGGACCCGCAGACCACCGTGGGCGCGCTGGTCGACACCCAGCAGATGAACACCGTGCTGTCGTACATCGACGCCGGCCACCAGGACGGCGCCAAACTGGTTGCCGGTGGCAAGCGCACCCTGGAAGAAACCGGCGGCACCTACGTCGAGCCGACCATCTTCGACGGCGTGACCAACGCCATGAAGATCGCCCAGGAAGAAATCTTCGGCCCAGTGCTGTCGGTGATCGCCTTCGACACCGCCGAAGAAGCCATCGCCATTGCCAACGACACGCCATACGGCCTGGCCGCTGGCATCTGGACCTCGGACATTTCCAAGGCCCACAAGACCGCCCGTGCCGTGCGCGCTGGCAGCGTCTGGGTCAACCAGTACGACGGCGGCGACATGACCGCTCCGTTCGGCGGCTTCAAGCAGTCGGGCAACGGCCGTGACAAGTCGCTGCATGCACTGGAGAAGTACACCGAGCTGAAGGCGACCTGGATCAAGCTGTAATCCAAAGGGGCCGCCCTGCGGCCCAATCGCTGGCAAGCCAGCTCCCACAAGGATTTCGCTGAACCTTCGTGGGAGCCGGCTTGCCGGCGATGGGCTGCAAAGCAGCCCCAACATTAGCCGGGGCGGTTCATGCCGCCCCGGCTTCGTCGTTTCTGCTGTTCAAGAATTCTGCCTGGGAGGCTGCAATGCGCTGGGGTACCTACTTCGCCGTACTGGCATCGGTGCTGAGTGTCGGGCTCGCGCTCGGCGTGAGCATGCCGCTGGTGTCCCTGCGCCTGGAGGCCTGGGGCTACGGCAGCTTCGCCATCGGCGTGATGGCTGCGATGCCGGCGCTGGGCGTGCTGGTGGGGGCCAGCCTTGCCAGCCACCTGGCCGGCTGGGTCGGTGTGCCGTCGGCCATGCGCCTGTGCCTGTGGGGCGGTGCCTTGTCGATCGGCCTGCTGGCGTTGCTGCCCAGCTACCCCTTGTGGCTGGCGCTGCGCTTGCTGATCGGCATGTCGCTGACCGTGGTGTTCATCCTCGGCGAAAGCTGGATCAACCAACTGGTGGTCGAGCAATGGCGTGGCCGCCTGGTGGCGCTGTATGGCAGCAGCTATGCGCTGAGCCAGCTGGCTGGGCCGCTGGTGCTGGGCTTTTTGGGGTCTGACGACGATTTCGGCTTCTGGGCCGCGACCGGCCTGCTGCTGTGTGCGCCCCTGCTGCTGTTGGGCCGGGGTGGCGCGCCCAGCACCGAGGCCTGCAGCGTGACCTTCGGCGACCTGTTCGGCTTCTGCCGACGCCTGCCGGTGATCGCCTGGGCAATCGCCTTGTTCGCGTCCTTCGAGGCGATGATTCTGACCTTGCTGCCGGTGTATTGCCTGCAGCAAGGCTTCACCACCGAAATCGCCCTGTTCATGGTCAGTACCGTGGTGGTGGGTGACGCGGTGCTGCAACTGCCCATCGGCGCGCTGGCCGATCACATGTCGCGGCGCAGCTTGTTCACCGGTTGTGCGGTGACCTTGCTGGTCTCCAGCCTGGCGATTCCGCTGCTGCTGCACACGCCGGTGATCTGGCCGTTGTGGGTGCTGTTCGGGGCCAGTGCCGGCGGCCTGTTCACCTTGTCGCTGGTGCTGATCGGCGAGCGCTACCGGGATGATGCGCTGGTGCGGGCCAACGCCCACGTGGCGCAGCTGTGGGGCATTGGCTGCCTGCTCGGGCCGTTGCTGGCCGGTGCCGGGAGCCAGTGGGTCAGTGGCCATGCGCTGCTGTGGCTGATGGCGGCGGGCGCGGCGGGGCTGGTGTTGCTGACCCGCCGGCAAGGCGCTTTCGAGCCGGCTTCGGCCTGACGCCATTTGGGGCTGCTGCGCAGCCCATCGCCGGCAAGCCGGCTCCCACAAATAAAGATAGGAGCACCTACAGCCCTGTGGGTGCCGGCTTGCCAGCGGCTACAGCATCTTCTCCAGGCCAACCGCCTTGCTGATCCAGGCATTGAAGCGCCGCCAGAGCCCGCCCGGCTCCGATGTCAGCAGGTGGTGTTGGCCATTGTCCTCGGTCGCCCACACCAGCTTGTCATTCACCAACTTGACCTGATAACTCAGCGCCGGCGCCATGCCCTGCATGGCCAGCTCGCGGGTGTACTCGGCGAGCTCCGGGCTGTCCACCAGCACCCCCACTTCGGTGTTCCACAGCACCGACCTGGGGTCGAAATTGAACGAGCCGATGAAGGTCTTGCGCCGGTCGAAGACGATCGCCTTGCTGTGCAGGCTGGAATCCGAGCTGCCATGGAAATTCAGGCGCCCGGCGCTGGGGTCGCCCGGTTGGCGACGCAGCTCGAACAGCTGCACGCCGTGTTCCAACAGTGCCCGCCGGTAAGGTGCATAGCCACCATGCACGGCAGGTACGTCGGTGGCTTCCAGCGAGTTGGTCAACAGCTTCACCGAGGTGCCGGCGTCGGCGCGGCCGGTGAGGTACAGCAGCCCCGTCTCGCCCGGCACGAAGTAGGCCGATACCAGGATCAGCTCGTTGTGCACCGCCGCCAGGTCCGGCGCCAGTTGCTGGCTCATCAGCAACTGCGGGTCGGGCTCGTCGTCTGCCAGGACCTTGCTCGGTGCATCCCACAAGGCCTGGCTGTGGGCCCAGATCAGCTCGTTGCGCCAGACATCCAGGCGCGGCTGCGATTGATAGGCCATCAGCCGGTCATACAGCGCCTTGCGCCGCACCCGTGCCTCGGCCAGCGACACTTCCAGGCGCTGGCGGCTGGCCCGCAGGTCGTCAGCGTCTGGCTGGCGCCAGAGGAAGTCGCCGATCGGCCGGCTCAGGGCGCTGTTCCAGTACTGGTCGAAACCGTGGCCAAGCTGCTCGGCCACCGGGCCCACGCCCAGCAGGTCGATGTCGGTGAAATTGAGGTTGGGCTCGGCGTCGAAATACTCGTCGCCCAGGTTGCGCCCGCCGACGATGGCCATGCTGTTGTCGACCAGGAACAGCTTGTTGTGCATGCGCCGGTGCTGGCGCGAGAGGTTGAACAGGCGCCCCACGGCCCGCGTGGCACCTGTGCTGCGCCCCAGGTGCAGGGGGTTGAAGACGCGGATCTGGATGTTCGGGTGGGCGTCCAGGGTGCCCATGATGGTGTCCAGGCCATCGCTGGTGGTGTCGTCGAGCAGGATGCGCACGCGCACCCCGCGGTCGGCGGCGCGCAGCAGTTCGTGGACCAGCGCCCGGGTGCTCAGGCCGTCGTGGACGATGTAGTACTGCAAATCGATGCTCGCCTGGGCATGGCGGATCAGCTCGGCGCGCGCGCGGAACGCCTCGTTGCTGTTGGGCAGCAGGCGAAAGCCCGAGCGCCCGGCATAAGGCGCGGCTTGGCGCAGCACCGAGCGGCCGAAGGCCGAATCGCTGGCCGGCAAGGCCTGGCTGGTGTCCCGAGGCAGGTCGACGCTGGCGCAGCCGGCGAGGGCGAGCAGCATCAGCAGAGGCAGGGCTCGCTGGAGTATCAAGGGTGGATCGTCCTGTACAGCAAAGGCCTAAGGGGTTGGACCGTGGCGGGCGGCGCAAAGTTACGCCGGGTTACGCGCTTGATCCAGTAGACGAAGGGCGGTTTCACCCACCTTGCGCACGGCGGCTTCGATTTGCGCGCTCGGCCGCGCGGCGAAGTTCATGCGCAGGCAGTGGCGAAACTTGCCCGAGGCCGAAAAGATGCTGCCAACCGCAATCTGCACGCCCTGCTCCAGTAAAGCCCGGTTCAGCCGAAGCGTGTCGAAATCTTCGGGCAATTCCACCCACAGCATGAAACCGCCCTGGGGCCGGCTGACGCGGGTGCCGGGCGGGAAGTAGCGGGTCACCCAGTCGCTCATCAGGTCGCGGCCCCGCTGGTACTGGCTGCGCATGCGCCGCACGTGGGGCTGGTAGTGGCCGCCGGCGATGAAGTCGGCGATCGCCAGTTGCGGCTGGCAGGCGGTGCTGCCGGTGCTGATGTACTTCATGTGCAGCACCCGCTCCAGGTAGCGGCCAGGCGCTACCCAGCCGATGCGCAGGCCGGGGGCGAGGGTCTTGGAGAACGAGCTGCACAGCAGCACCCGGCCGTCTTCGTCGAACGACTTGAGGGTGCGCGGGCGCGGGTAGGTGTAGGCCAGGTCGCCATACACATCGTCTTCCAGGATCGCCACGTCATAGCGCTGGGCCAGGCTCAGCAGGGCCTTCTTGCGGGCCTCGGGCATGATGTAGCCGAGTGGGTTGTTGCAGCTCGGGGTGACCTGGATGAGCTTGATCGGCCACTGCTCCAGCGCCAGTTCCAAAGCCTCCAGGCTGATGCCGGTGAGCGGGTCGGTGGGGATTTCCAGGGCCTTCATGCCCAGGCCCTTGAGGGTCTGCATGGCGCCGTGGAAGCTGGGCGAATCCACCGCAACGATGTCACCCGGCTGGCAGACCGCGCGGATGCTGCACGACAGCGCCTCGTGACAGCCGGTGGTCACCACCAGGTCGTTCGGGCCCAGGCGGCAGCCGGAGTCGAGCATCAGGCGGGCGACTTGCTCGCGCAGGGCCAGGTTGCCGTGGATGTTGTCGTAGTACAGCCCCGGCATGTCCTGGCGGCGGCTCAGCTGGGCAAGGCTGCGCAGCAGGGGCTTGAGGGTCGGGCTGTCGACATCGGGCATGCCGCGGCCGAGCTGTATCACATCCTGGCGCGGGGTGCTGCGTACCAGCTCCAGCACCTGTTCCCACTGGGAAATGTCCACCGGGCGCTGGGCCGGCCGGCTGACGGCGGGCAGGGCAGGGAGCTGGCGGTGGTCGCTGACGAAGTAGCCGGACTTGGGGCGCGGCGACACCATGCCGCTGTCCTCGAGCATGCGGTAGGCCTGCTGCACGGTACTCAGGCTGACCCCGTGCTCCACGCTCAATGCCCGCACCGAAGGCAGGCGCTGGCCGGGGCGGTAGAGGCCCTGTTCGATGCGTGCGCCGAGCAGCTCGGCGAGGTTCAGGTAGAGGGTCACGGCATACTCCGCGGCAAGTTGTAGGAAACGACCAGTACAGTTGCGCAGAAATTACAGCATTCAGCTGATTATTCGCCAATTCTGTATGGGAATAATAAGCCGCGTTTGGATCTGTATTGCCAAGGTTGCCTGCGGGCATGCTTAGCCCACGGTATCAACTGAGTGGGAGGATGCAGCAATGGCTGGCATGAGCGATGTGCGCGTGCAACTGATGGCCCGGGAATTGGAGGATGAGCAGCGGACCAAGGTCTTCAATGCGCCGGCAGGCCTGGGCCGTTGGGGCTTGATGCTGCATCGCTGGCACACCCGCCGGGCCTTGCTGGAGCTGGACGACGAGCAGCTGCGCGATATTGGCCTGAGCTGGGAGCAGGCCCGGGAAGAAGGGCGCAAACCCTTCTGGAAGCCTTGACCTGTAGGAGCGGCCTTGTGTCGCGAAAGGGCTGCAAAGCAGCCCCAGTCCTGAGCAGCGCTACAGCAATCGAGGGGCCGCTGCGCAGCCCTTTCGCGACACAAGGCCGCTCCTACATCAGCTCCTTCAGCCGATGCCAGAGCATCCCCAGCGCCAGCAGCGGCGAACGCAGGTGCTTGCCGCCAGGGAAGGTCATGTGCGGCACCTTGGCAAACACGTCGAAGCGCCCGCTCTGCTGGCCGCTGATCGCCTCGCCCAGCAGACGAGCGGCCAGGTGGGTGGCGTTGAGCCCGTGGCCCGAGTAGGCCTGGGCGTAATACACGTTCGGCTGGCTGGCCAGGCGGCCCACCTGCGGCAGGCGGTTGGCGCCGATGCCGATCATGCCACCCCATTGGTAGTCGATGCGCACGTCGGCCAGCTGCGGGAACACCTTGAGCATCTTCGGCCGCATGTAGGCGGCGATGTCCCGCGGGTCGCGGCCGGAATAGTGGCAGGCACCGCCGAACAGCAGGCGGTGGTCGGCGGACAGGCGATAGTAGTCCAGCGCCACGCGCTGGTCGCACACCGCCATGTTCTGCGGCAGCAACTGGCGGGCGCGTTCCTCGCCGAGCGGCTCGGTGGCGATGATGTAGCTGCCGGCGGGCAGCACCTTGCCGCCCAGCTCGCGGTTGAGGTCGTTGTGGTAGGCGTTGCAGCACAGCACCAGGGTCTTGGCGCGCACCAGGCCCTGGGCGGTGTGCACCTTTACCTGCGGGCCATAGTCGATGCGGGTGACTTCGGATTGCTCAAATAGCCGTGCGCCAAGCCGGCTGGCAACGGCCGCTTCGCCAAGCGCCAGGTTCAGGGGGTGCAGGTGCCCGGAGCCCATGTCGATCAGGCCGCCGACATAGCGCTCGGAGCCGACCACGCTGTGGATATCGCCCGGTTGCACCAGCCGCAGTTCGTGGCGATAGCCCAGGCTGCGCAGTTCCTCGGCATCTTCGGCAAAGCCTTGCAGCTCGCCGGGCTTGTTGGCGAGGTCGCAATAGCCCCAGGTCAGGTCGCAGGCAATGGCGTGGCGCTCGACCCGCTCGCGGACGATTTCCACCGCTTCCAGGCCCATCAGCTTCAGGCTGCGCACGCCTTCCTCACCCAGCACCGGCAGAAATTGCTCCAGGCCATGGCCGACACCGCGAATCAGCTGCCCGCCGTTGCGCCCGCTGGCGCCCCAGCCGAGTTTGCGAGCTTCCAGCAGGATGACCGAAAGGCCGCGCTCGGCCAGTTCGATGGCGGTGTTCAGCCCCGAATAGCCACCGCCGACGATGCACACGTCGGCGCTGTGTTCACCCTGCAGGTAGGCATGATCGGGGTGTGGCGCGCTGCTGGCGGCGTAGTAGGAGGCGGCGTGCTGCGCGCTGTGGATCATGGGGCGGGTCCTGGGCATTTAGACGGAAGGGGAGGATAAGCCGGGGTTTTGTGGTGGGGCAACAGGCCTCATCGCTGGCAAGCCAGCTCCCATAGGACCATCACCTTCTCTGAGACCAGCGGGCTACTTGTGGGAGCCGGCTTGCCGGCGATTGGCCCTATAATTCACCCTCACCCTTCAATCTGTACCCCGCCATGTCCTGCAACCGCCACAAGATCCAGTTCCTGCGCGAACTCATCCCTTCATTCGAGTGCGAGCCCGGCTGCCATGACTGCTGCGGCCCGGTCACCACCTCGACGGAAGAAATGGCCCGCCTGCCGCGCAAGACCCAAGCCGAGCAGGACGCCGCGCTGGAGCGCCTGGATTGCGTGCACCTGGGCCCCAACGGCTGCACGGTCTATGAGGAGCGGCCGATGATCTGCCGCCTGTTCGGCACCACGCCGAGCATGGCCTGCCCCCGTGGCCGCGGCCCTGAACAGATGCTCGAGCCACAGGCCGAGCTGATCGTCCACCGGTTCATCGCCAGCACCCGCCAGGTGCTGGTCTAGGGTCAGTCCGGGATCGGCAGGCAGAGGCTCTCCTTTACCTCCTCCATCACGATGTAGCTCTTCGACTCGCGCACGTGCGGCAGCTTCAGCAGGATGTCGCCGAGCAGCTTGCGGTACGAGGCCATTTCCGAGATACGCGCTTTCACCAGGTAGTCGAAATCGCCCGATACCAGGTGGCATTCCAGTACATGGGGCAGCTTGAGCACCGCGCGGCGGAACTCCTCGAAGGTGTCCCCCGACTTGTAGTCCAGGCTGATTTCCACGAACACCAGCAGGCTGCCCTTCAGGTGCTGCGGATTGAGCCGGGCGTTGTAGCCCATGATGATGCCCTCGCGCTCCAGGCGGCGGACGCGCTCGGTGCAAGGGGTGGTGGAAAGCCCAACTTTCTCGCCCAGCTCGGTGAAGGAAATGCGCCCGTCATTCTGCAGAATCCGCAGAATGTTGCGGTCGATCTTGTCCAGTTCACGCTTGCTCTGGTGCTGGGTTCTCATAGGGGATGCCCCTCCGTGAAAGGCGTTTTTGCCAAGAATTCTCGCCAAATATAGGCTTTTATATAGTGAATTGCACTGGCTTCGAATTCATATACTGCGCGCATCCATGCCATATCAACAAAATTTTGCGGTAATCCGCGTGCGAGGGATAAACGATGCGAGTTCTGGTACTTGGTAGCGGTGTAATCGGAACCGCCAGTGCCTATTATCTGGCCAGGCAAGGTTTTGAAGTGACCGTGGTCGACCGCCAGCCGGCGGTGGCCATGGAAACCAGCTTCGCCAACGCAGGCCAGATCTCGCCCGGCTATGCCTCGCCCTGGGCTGCCCCAGGCGTACCGCTGAAGGCCATCAAGTGGCTGCTCGAGCGCCATGCGCCTTTGGCCATCAAGCTCACCGGCGACGTCGACCAGTACCTGTGGATGGCGCAGATGCTGCGCAACTGCACCGCCAGCCGTTACGCGGTGAACAAGGAGCGCATGGTGCGCCTGTCCGAATACAGCCGCGACTGCCTCGACGAACTGCGCGCCGAAACCGGCATCGCCTACGAAAACCGCAGCCTCGGCACCACCCAGCTGTTCCGCACCCAGGCCCAGGTAGACGCCGCGGCCAAGGACATCGCCGTGCTCGAGCAATCGGGCGTGCCCTACGAGCTGCTCGACCGCGACGGCATTGCCCGCGTCGAACCGGCCCTGGCCGGGGTGAAGGGTATCCTCGCCGGCGCACTGCGCCTGCCCAACGATCAGACCGGCGACTGCCAGCTGTTCACCACCAAGCTTGCCGACATGGCCCTGAAGCTGGGCGTCGAGTTCCGCTTCGGCCAGGACATCCAGCGCCTGGACTTCGCCGGCGATCGCATCAATGGCGTGTGGATCGACGGCAAACTGGAAACCGCCGACCGCTACGTGCTGGCCCTGGGCAGCTACTCGCCGCAGATGCTCAAGCCGCTGGGCATCAAGGCGCCGGTGTACCCGCTCAAGGGTTACTCGCTGACCGTGCCGATCACCAACGCCGACATGGCCCCGACCTCGACCATCCTCGATGAGACCTACAAGGTCGCCATCACCCGTTTCGACAACCGCATCCGGGTGGGCGGCATGGCGGAGATCGCCGGTTTTGACCTGTCGCTGAACCCGGCGCGGCGCGAAACGCTGGAGATGATCGTCAACGACCTTTATCCTCGCGGCGGCGACCTGAGCCAGGCCAGCTTCTGGACCGGCCTGCGCCCGGCCACCCCGGACGGTACGCCGATCGTGGGTGCCACCGCGTTCCGCAACCTGTTCCTCAACACCGGCCACGGTACGCTGGGTTGGACCATGGCCTGTGGTTCCGGTCGCCTGCTGGCCGACCTGATTGCGCGCAAGAAGCCGCAGATCAGTGCCGAAGGCCTGGACATTTCCCGTTACGGCAACAGCCCGGAAGTGGCCAAGCACGGCCAGACCGCGCCTGCTCACCAGCAGTAAGGCGGCTGCTCCGGCCTCATCGCCAGCAAGCCGGCTTCTGTAGGAGCCGGCTTGCCGGCGATGAACACCACACCGTTTTCAACCCGAACCACCATAAGGCTGCCGCCATGCGTCCCGCCCGTGCCCTGATCGACCTCCAGGCCCTGCGCCACAACTACCGCCTTGCCCGTGAACTGACCGGCGCCAAAGCCCTCGCCGTGATCAAGGCCGACGCCTACGGCCATGGCGCCGTGCGCTGCGCCCTGGCCCTGGAAACCGAAGCCGACGGCTTTGCCGTGGCCTGCATCGAAGAAGCCCTGGAACTGCGCGCGGCCGGCATCAAGGCGCCGGTGCTGCTGCTCGAAGGCTTTTTCGAAGCCAGCGAACTGGCGCTGATCGCCGAGCATGACCTGTGGTGCGTGGTGCATTCGCTGTGGCAGCTGGAGGCCATCGAGAAAACCCAGGTGAGCAAGCCGCTGACCATCTGGCTCAAGCTCGACAGTGGCATGCACCGGGTGGGCCTGCACCCCAAGGATTATCACGACAGCTACCAGCGCCTGCTGGCCAGCGGCAAGGTCTCGCGCATCGTGCTGATGAGCCACTTCGCCCGCGCCGACGAGCTCGACGCCGATGCCACCGCCCAGCAGATCGCCGTGTTCGACGCTGCTCGCCAGGGCCTTGCCGCCGAGTGCAGCCTGCGCAACTCCCCGGGCGTGCTGGCTTGGCCACAGGCCCCGAGCGACTGGGTACGCCCCGGCATCATGCTGTACGGCGCCACGCCCTTCGAAGTCGAGCAGGCCCAGGCCGAGCGCCTGCAGCCGGTGATGACCCTGCAATCGCGGGTGATCAGCGTGCGTGAACTGCCTGCCGGCGAGCCGGTGGGCTATGGCGCCAAGTTCATCAGCCCGCGCCCCACCCGCGTGGGCGTGGTCGCCATGGGCTATGCCGACGGCTACCCGCGCCAGGCACCCACCGGCACGCCGGTGATGGTCGCCGGCAAGCGCAGCCAGCTGATCGGCCGGGTGTCGATGGACATGCTCTGCATCGACCTCACCGATGTGCCCGAAGCCACCGTCGGCAGCCCGGTCGAGCTGTGGGGCAAGCAGGTGCTGGCCAGCGAAGTGGCCATGCATGCCGGGACCATTCCCTACCAGATCTTCTGCAACCTGAAACGCGTGCCGCTGGACTATTACGGCGAATAAGGCGCCGATGCGGACAGCGTGAGGGGCGGTGTGTTGTAAATACTGAACGGCATTGCCATGATATCGTTCACATCCACCCCCCATCACACCGTTTCAGGAGGCTCCAGCTTTGGACGTCGGCGAACGACTGCAAGCCATCCGCAAGCTCAAGGGCCTGTCCCAGCGTGAACTCGCCAAGCGTGCGGGTGTGACCAACAGCACCATCTCGATGATCGAGAAAAACAGCGTCAGCCCCTCGATCAGCTCACTGCGCAAGGTGCTCAGCGGCATTCCCATGTCCATGGTCGAGTTCTTTTCGGTCGAGCTGGAACCTGAAAGCCCCACCCAGATCGTCTACAAGGCCCACGAGCTGATCGACATCTCGGACGGCGCGGTGACCATGAAGCTGGTGGGCAAGTCGCACCCCAACCGGGCCATTGCGTTTCTGACCGAGGTGTACCCGCCGGGTGCCGACACCGGCGCAGAGATGCTCACCCACGATGGCGAGGAAACCGGCATCCTCCTCGAAGGCCGCCTGGAGCTGGTGGTGGGCAACGAAATCTTCGTCCTCGAAGAAGGCGACAGCTACTACTTCGAAAGCACCCGCCCGCACCGCTTTCGCAACCCGTTCGACCAGCCTGCCCGGCTGATCAGCGCCGCCACGCCGTCGAATTTTTGATCCAGCGCAGTGCATTGCTGTTGCAATACCCCTTTCCCCAGTGGGGTCGTTTCACGGCTTCCAGGTTGCCGCTATACTTTTCAACGCTCGCATTACCGTGGCCGCGGGCGTGATTAGCCACCATGAGGGTGTACGCGTGAACCAAATCAAGAAGATGCTGGCCGTACCAGCAGCCGTATTCGCCCTTTGGGCACTGAGCGCAACCGCAGCGACCAACGATGAACTTGCCAAACGGCTGGAGCCGGTTGGCCAGGTGTGTGTCCAGGGCCAGGAGTGCAAGGGCATGGAAGTGGCCGCCGCGGCGAGCGGGGGTGGCGGCGCCAAGACGCCGGATGATGTCATCGCCAAGCATTGCAATGCCTGCCATGGCACGGGCCTTCTGGGCGCGCCGAAGATTGGCGACACCGCGGCGTGGAAAGAGCGTGCCGATCACCAGGGCGGCCTCGATGGCATCTTGGCCAAGGCCATTACCGGGATCAACGCCATGCCGCCGAAGGGCACCTGTGCGGACTGCTCGGATGATGACCTGAAAGGGGCAATCAAGAAGATGTCCGGGTTGTAAGCTGCCATCGAATTGCACGAGGCCCGCCTTTTTTGGCGGGCTTTGTTTTTGCGTTGTCTGCGCTGGCCTCATCGCCGGCAAGCAGGCTCCCACAGGGTACCTTGAGGCTTGTGCAGTACCTGTGGGAGCCGGCTTGCCGGCGATGAAGCCGGTTCAGGCAACGAATGAGCTCGGCCTCATGTCAAACGCCCTGACCCTACGCAAACTCAGGAGGCCAAGATGCACCTTTGCTCCATCGACAAGGCCGTCGAGCAAGTGCTGTCGCGCCTGCCAGCCCACATCCACATGGGCCTGCCCCTGGGCCTTGGCAAACCCAATGCCTTCGTCAATGCCCTGTACCAGCGCGTTCGCCAACTGCCCGAGCGCCGCCTGACCCTCTACACCGCCCTCAGCCTCGGCCGCCCGCCCCTGGGCGATGGCCTGCAGCGGCGCTTTCTCGAACCCTTCATCGAACGCGTATTCGCCGACTACCAAGAGCTCGACTACCTCGCCGACCTGCGCAACGACAGCCTGCCGCCGAACATCCGCGTCGAGCAGTTCTTCATGCAGCCCGGCAGCCTGCTGCACAGCGACGCCGCGCAACAGGACTACGTCAGCAGCAACTACAGCCACGCAGCCCGCGACATCAACGCCAAGGGCCTGAACCTGGTCGCCCAGCTGGTGGCCGCGGCGCCGGACAAGCCCGTGCACCTGAGCCTGGCCTGCAACCCCGACATCACCCTCGACCTGCTGCCGATGATCGCCAAGCGCCGCGCCGCCGGCGAAACCATCCTCATGCTCGGCCAGGTCCACGCCGAGCTGCCGTACATGCCCGGTGACGCCGAGCTGCCGATCGATGCGTTCGACCTGCTGATCGATGAGGTGGAGCAGCGGCGCCTGTTCTCCACGCCGAACATGCCGGTCACCACCCAGGACCATTGCATCGGCCTGCATGCCAGCTCGCTGGTGCGCGATGGCGGCACCTTGCAGATCGGCATCGGCGCCATGGGCGATGCCGTCGCTGCCGCGCTGCTGGCGCGCCAGGGCGACAATGGCGGCTACCGGGCCTTGCTGGATGAGCTGGACGTGGGCCCGTGGCAGGCGCTGATCGATCGCGAAGGTGGCCTGGCACCCTTCGCCCAGGGCCTGTACGGCTGCAGCGAAATGTTCGTCAACGGCCTGCTGGCGCTGGCCGAGGCCGGCGTGGTGCGGCGCCCGGCAGACGAGCGCGGGGTGCTGGTGCATGGCGGCTTCTTCCTTGGCCCGCGGGCGTTCTACCAGCGGCTGCGGGAGATGCCGCTGGAGCAGCGCGAACGCTTCGCCATGACGCGCATCAGCTTCATCAACGAGCTGTACGGGCAGGAAGCGCTCAAGCGCCGCCAGCGCCGCGATGCACGCTTCATCAACACCGTGTTCACCATGACCCTGCTGGGCGCCGGTGTGGCGGACCAGCTCGAAGACGGCCGCGTGCTCAGCGGCGTCGGTGGCCAATACAACTTCGTCGCCCAGGGCCACGCCCTGGAAGGGGGGCGCTCGATACTGCTGCTGCGCAGCTGGCGCGAGGCGGGCGGCGAGGTGAGCTCCAACCTGCTCTGGGCCTACGGCCACTGCACCATCCCCCGGCACCTGCGCGATATCGTGGTGACCGAGTACGGCATCGCCGACCTGCGCGGGCAAACCGACAGCGAGGTGATTGCACGGTTGCTGGCGATCAGTGATTCGCGTTTCCAGGCAGAGCTGATCGAGCAGGCCAAGAGGGCTGGCAAGCTGGCGAGGGATTTCCAGTTGGATGCGCGGTTCACGGATAACACCCCAGAGCGGCTGGAGGCCATACGGGCGCGGCATGCACGTCTGTTCCCGGAATATCCGCTGGGCACTGACTTCACGGCAGAAGAACGGGACCTGTTGCGGGCGCTGAACTGGCTGAAGAGCAAGTTCAAGCTCAGCGAGGTGCTGGAGTTGGGCAAGGCGGCGCTGGATGCACCGGGGCCTGAGGGCTATGTGGCGCACTTGGCGCGGATGCGGCTGGATGATCCGCAGGGGTTGAAGGAAGAGCTTTACCAGCGGTTGCTGCTGGCGGGGTTGGCGGCGACCCGGTGAGTGCCGGGGCTGCTTAGCAGCCCTTTCGCGACACAAGGCCGCTCCTACAGGAGGGCTGTAGGAGCGGCCTTGTGTCGCGAAAGGGCCGCAAAGCGGCCCCAAAAGCCATCACTCGATGAAGGTAACCACGCCACCTTCCAGCGACTTCACCCGAGCCAGCGATTCAACGCGGTAGCCCTGGCTGTCCAGCTCGGCACGGCCGCCCTGGAACGACTTCTCGATGACGATACCCAGGCCCGCCACGGTGGCGCCGGCCTGCTTGATGATCGAGATCAGTGCCTGCGACGCCTTGCCGTTGGCCAGGAAGTCGTCGATCACCAGGACGCGGTCGCTGCTGTTGAGGTGGCGCGGCGAGATGGCCACGGTGTTCTCGGTCTGCTTGGTGAAGGAGTACACCGTGGCAGTCAGCAGGTTCTCGGTCAGGGTCAGCGACTGGTGCTTGCGCGCGAAGATCACCGGCACGCCCAGCTTCAGGCCGGTCATCACCGCCGGGGCGATGCCCGACGCTTCGATGGTGACGATCTTGGTCACGCCGGCATCGGCGAACAGGCGGGCGAACTCGTCACCGATCAGCTGCATCAGCGCAGGGTCGATCTGGTGGTTGAGAAACGCATCGACTTTGAGAACCTGATCGGAAAGCACGATGCCTTCTTCGCGAATCTTCTGCTGCAGTGCTTCCACTGTTGTTTCCTCGATGTAGCAAAGGTGGCCGCAAATAGCGGCAAAGTTAAAGAGTAATGGTTGATCAGCGTTTGAGCATTGCCCGGATATCGGCCAGGGCGTTGTTGCCGCGCGCGGCTTTCACTTCCACTGGCGCATCGTCCAGGCCTTCCCAGGCCAGGTCGTCCGGCGGCAGTTCGTCGAGGAACCGGCTGGGCGTGCAGTCGATGATTTCGCCGTACTGCTTGCGCTTGGCCGCGAAGGTGAAGGCCAGGGTCTGGCGCGCGCGGGTGATGCCCACGTAGGCCAGGCGGCGTTCCTCTTCGATGGTGTCGGCCTCGATGCTCGAGCGGTGGGGGAGGATTTCCTCCTCCATGCCCATGATGAACACGTAGGGGAATTCCAGGCCCTTGGAGGCATGCAGGGTCATCATCTGCACGCCTTCGGCGTTTTCTTCCTCTTCCTGCTGACGCTCGAGCATGTCACGCAACACCAGCTTGCCGATGGCGTCCTCGATGGTCATGTCACCCTCTTCATCCTTCTCGAGGGTGTTCTTCAGTGCTTCGACCAGGAACCAGACGTTGCTGATGCGAAACTCCGCCGCCTTGTCGCTGGCGGTCTGCTGGCGGATCCAGTTTTCGTAGTCGATGTCGCGGATCATCTCGTGCAGCGCGGCGATCGGGTCTTCCAGGGCAACCTTGTGGCGCACCCCGTCGAGCCAGTGCTTGAAGCGCTGCAGGCGCTCGGTGTAGCGGGCGTCCAGGTGTTCGCCCAGGCCCATTTCCTCGCTGGCGGCGTACATCGAGATGCCGCGCTCGGTGGCGTAGTTGCCGAGCTTTTCCAGGGTGGTCGAGCCGATCTCGCGGCGCGGCACGTTGATCACCCGCAGGTAGGCGTTGTCGTCGTCGGGGTTCACCAGCAGGCGCAGGTAGGCCATGAGGTCCTTGACCTCCTGGCGGCCGAAGAAGCTGTTGCCGCCGGACAGGCGATAGGGCACCTGGTGGTGCTGCAGCTTCAGTTCGATCAGCTTGGCCTGGTAGTTGCCGCGGTAGAGGATGGCGAAGTCGCTGTACGGGCGGTTGGTGCGCAGGTGCAGGGTGAGGATTTCCATGGCCACGCGCTCGGCCTCGGCTTCCTCGTTCTTGCAGCGGATCACGCGGATCTCGTCGCCCACGCCCATCTCGCTCCACAGCTGTTTCTCGAACGCGTGCGGGTTGTTGGCGATCAACACGTTGGCGCAGCGCAGGATGCGGCTGGTGGAGCGGTAGTTCTGCTCGAGCATGACGATCTTCAGGGAGGGGTAGTCCTCCTTGAGCAGCATGAGGTTTTCCGGGCGGGCGCCACGCCAGGCGTAGATCGACTGGTCGTCGTCGCCCACCACGGTGAACTGGTTGCGCATGCCGATCAGCATCTTCACCAGCAGGTACTGGCTGGCGTTGGTGTCCTGGTATTCGTCCACCAGCAGGTAGCGCACGCGGTTCTGCCAGCGCTCGAGCACCTCGGGGTGCTCCTGGAACAGCTTGACCGGCTGCAGGATCAGGTCGTCGAAGTCCACCGCGTTGAACGCCTTGAGCGTGCGCTGGTAGTGGGTGTAGACGATGGCGGCGGTCTGCTCGCGCGGGTTGCGGGCTTTTTCCAGGGCTTCGGCGGGGAGGATCAGGTCGTTCTTCCAGGCACCGATCATGTTCTTGATCTCGTCGATGCCGTCGTCGCCGGAGTATTCCTTCTGCATGATGTCCGACAGCAGCGCCTTGATGTCGGACTCGTCGAAGATCGAGAAGCCCGGCTTGTAGCCCAGCTTGTCGTGCTCCTTGCGGATGATGTTCAGGCCCAGGTTGTGGAAGGTGCACACCGTGAGGCCCCGGCCTTCCCCTGGGCGCAGCAGGGTGCCGACCCGCTCCTTCATCTCGCGCGCGGCCTTGTTGGTGAAGGTCATCGCCACGATGTACTGGGCACGAATGCCGCAGTTCTGGATGAGGTGGGCAATCTTGCGCGTGATCACGCTGGTCTTGCCGGAGCCTGCACCGGCGAGCACCAAAAGAGGGCCGCCGACGTAGTCACGGGCTTCCTGTTGCCTGGGATTGAGTCGGGACATGCTAGAAACCGGGGGTCGCCAGAAAATAGCCGCGCATTCTAACAGGCATGGGGCGGTTGTGGCGCGACCGTCTGACGTCTGAGTCAACGTTTTATCGACGCATAGCATTAGCCAGACTAATGCTATTCATGGAAAAAATCGGATTTGCCGGTTTCGCGACTTTCGCGCAGGATGCACGTCAAAATGCGTCGGTACGCTGTGGGCAGGGATATGTCTAAAAGTGAAAATCATTTTCATTTATGCAGTAGCATAGCCGACCTCCCCCGTGTCACCGTTCAAGCCCTAAGGAGCCCGCTTGTCCACGCCTGTCGAACCTCTGCGTTTGCTGTTGTTGGCTGATGAGCCGGAATGGGCTGCCTTGCTGCGCGAGTGCCTGTTGCCGCTGGGCGACACGGCGGTATTGCTGACCGCACCGAACTGGGCCGCGGTCGATAGCCTGTTCAGTCACGACCGCCAGGCGGTGATCCTGGCGACCCCGGCCCTGCAGCCGGCGCCGGGGCGTTGCGACTTGCCGACCATCCTTTTGCTCGACCATGAGCCAGCGCTGCCACCAACCGGCGTCAGCGACTGGCTGGTGCTGGGCCAGCTCAATGCCGACGCCCTGCGCCGCTGCCTGCGCCACGTGCGCGAGCGCGGCGTGCTGGTGGCCACCTTGCAGCGCCTGGCCGAGCAAGACCCCCTCACCGGTATCGCCAACCGCCAGGGCTTCCAGGCCTTGCTCACCGCGCGCCTGGCCGAGAACGAAGGCCGCGGCGTTGCCCTTGGCCACCTGGACCTGGACAACTTCCGCCACGTCAATGACGCCCTCGGCCACCAGGGCGGCGACCGCCTGATCCTGCAGGTGGTGTCGCGGCTCAAGCTGCAACTGGAAGCGGGCGACCAGCTGGCGCGCCTGGGCAGTGACGAGTTCGCCTTGCTGATCGACACCCGCCGCGATGCCAACCGCGCCGAGTGGATCGCCGAACGCATCGTCGAGGCCCTGGCCGAGCCGTACTGGATCGATGGCGAAAGCCTGTTGCTCGGCTGCAGCCTGGGCATCGCCCATGCCCGCGCCCAGGGCGGCGCCGACCCGCTGATGTGGCACGCGCACATCGCCATGCGCCAGGCCAAGAGCAGCCAGGGCTGCAACTTCCATGTATTCAACGAGCGGATCAACCGCAACGCCCGCAGCCTGGCGGACCTTGAAAGCGAACTGCGCCGGGCTTTGCGCCGCGACGAGCTGGAGCTGCACTACCAGCCGCGGCTGAACCTCGCCGATGGGCGCATCGTCGGCCTGGAGGCGCTGGTGCGCTGGCGCCATGCCGAGCGCGGGCTGCTGCCGCCGAGCGAATTCGTGCCGCTGGCCGAACAGAGCGGGCTGATCGTGCCGCTGGGCTACTGGGTCATCTCGCGCGCCCTGCGCGACATGCAGGCCCTGCGCGAAAGCGGGCTGGAGCCCCTGCACATGGCGGTGAACCTGAGCTTCCGCCAGTTCCAGGACAGCCAGCTGCTGGCCACCTTGAGCCGGCTGATCATCGAGCACGGCGTCGACGCCCGCTGGCTGGAATTCGAGCTGACCGAAACCGCCGTGATGCGCCGCAACGAGCTGGTGCGCCAGACCATGGACGCCTTGGGGCGCCTGGGCGTGCGCTTCTCGCTGGATGATTTCGGCACCGGCTTCTCTTCGTTCGTGCACCTGAACAGCCTGCCGATCACCCTGCTCAAGGTGGACCGCAGCTTCGTCGCCGAAATGGAAATGCGCGAGGAAAACCGCAAGCTGGTTCACGCCATGATCAACCTGGCGCACAACCTCAACCTCGAGGTGGTGGCCGAAGGTGTCGAGAGTGAGGAGCAGATGGCCTTGCTGCGCGGCTTTGGCTGCGATCAGGTGCAGGGCTTTCTGGTCAGCAAGCCGCTGCCGGTGGAGGAGTTGGTGGCATACCTGCAGCAGGTGGCAGGGCCCAAGCTCGCAAGCGTCCTCTAGGGCCTCATCGCCGGCAAGCCGGCTCCCACAGCAGCCCTTGCCGGCGACAGGAGCCCCAAGTCAGGCCGAAACAGCCGCCTCATCCGCAACCTTGGCCTTGCCCAGCATCCGCTTCATCCGCCACTCAAAGCCCAGGGTCAGCGCCACCGAAGCGCACGCCAGCCCCAGTGCCAGCCCCCACCAGACCCCTACAGCACCGCCGCCCAGGGTAAAGGTGAACAGCCAGGCACTCGGCGCCCCGACCAGCCAATAGCAGCACAGGCCGATCAGGAAGGTGGTCTTGGCATCCTTCAGCCCACGGATCGAGCCCATGGCAATGGTCTGCACGCCATCGAACAGCTCGAACCACGCCGCCACCATCAGCAGCTGCACCGCCAGCTGGAAGATCGCCGCGAACGCCGGGTCGTGGCGGTCGATGAACAGCCCCACCAGCGCCTCCGGCAGCAGCCAGAACAGCGCAGCGAAGCCGAACATGATGCTCGCGCCAAAGCCGATCCCGACCCGCCCGGCACTGCGCGCCGCCAGCAGGTTGCCGGCACCGAAGTACAGGCCCACGCGCATGGTCACCGCATACGAAAGGCCGGTCGGCACCATGAACGCGGTGGAGACGATCTGCAGGGCGATCTGGTGGGCGCCCAGTTCGGTGCTGCCGAGCACGCCCATGCACAGGGCGGCGAAGGCGAACAGGCCGACCTCCACCATGTAGGTGCCACCAATCGGCAGGCCCAGGCGCCACAGCTCGCGCAACGCCGGCAGGGAAGGGCGCGACAGGCCCTTGCGCAGCGGGTAGGCGTCGTAGGCCGGGTGCCAGCGGATGTACAGCGCCAGGGCGATGGCCATGCCCATCGACACCACCGCAGTGACCATGCCGATGCCCATCAGCCCGAGCTTGGGCAGGCCGAACATGCCCTCGATCAGCGCGTGGTTGAACAGGTAGTTGAGCACCGTGCCGACCAGGCTGATGACCATCACCGGCGTCGAGCGGCCCAGGGCGCTGGTGAAGCCGCGCAGGGCCATGAACGTCAGGTAGCCGGGCAGCGCCAGCGGCAGCAAGGTGAGGAACTGGGCAGCGGATTCGACGTTTTCCGGCTGCTGGCCGAACAGCAGCAACACCGGTTTGAGGTTCCACAGCACCAGCGCGGCCAGCACCGCCAGGCCCCAGGCCAGCCACAGGCCATTCTGCGCCAGGCGGGTGGCGCCCTCGATGTCGTTGGCGCCCTTGCGGATGGCCACCAGCGTGCCGACCGCGGCGATCACGCCGAGGCAGAAGATCGACACGAACGAATAGCCCGCCGCGCCCAGGCCGCCGCCGGCCAGAGCCTGCGGGCTGATGCGGGCCATCATCAGGGTGTCGGTGAGCACCATCAGCATGTGCGCCAACTGCGAGGCGATCAGCGGCCCGGCCAGGCGCAGCAAAGCCTTGAGTTCTGTGGTGGGCGCGACGTGCATGGGGGTGTCCTTGTGACTGACTCGGTGAACGAGGGTGGATTCTGAAGCTTTGGTCAGCTTTGTACAAAAGGATAATAGCGATGGTTGGCATGAGTTGGACTCATGCATATATGATTCCGGCTTTTCCCATCTTGCCCCCGAATACCAGGTACCCCATGTCCCGTCAGCTCCCTCCGCTGTATGCGCTGCGCGCATTCGAAGCGGCCGCTCGGCTGAGCTCGTTCACCCGTGCCGGTGAAGCGTTGTCGATTACCCAGAGCGCGGTCAGCCGGCACATCCGCACCCTCGAGGACCACTTCGCCTGCCGCCTGTTCGTGCGCAGCGGCCGCAGCCTGCAGCTGACCGAGGCCGCCCGGGTGCTGCTGCCCGGTGTGCGCGAAGGCTTCGCAGCGCTGGAGCGCGCCTGCGATACCTTGCGCGGTGAAGATGACATCCTGCGCATGAAGGCCCCCTCGACCTTGACCATGCGCTGGTTGCTGGCGCGGTTGAGCCATTTCCGCCACTTGCAGCCGGGCAACGAGGTGCAACTGACCAGCGCCTGGATGGACGTCGACCACGTCGACTTCAACCAGGAGCCGTTCGACTGTGCGGTGCTGCTCAGCGATGGCGTATTTCCGCCGGAGTGGGAGGTGCGCCCGCTGTTTGCCGAGCTGCTGATCCCGGTGGGCGCCCCGGACCTGCTCGAGGACGGCCCGCTGGACGTGCGCCGGCTGGCCGGCATCGAGCTGCTGCACCCCACGCCCGACAAGCGCGACTGGCGGGAATGGCTGGAGCGCATGGGCCTGGCCGACAAGGTGTCGCTCAAGGGCGGGCAGGTGTTCGACACCCTGGAGCTGGGCATGATCGCTGCGGCCCGTGGCTACGGGATCTCCATGGGCGACCTGCTGATGGTGGCCGAGGATGTGGCGCAAGGGCGCCTGAGCCTGCCTTGGCCGACCGCGGTGCCCAGCGGCATGGACTACTACCTGGTGTGGCCGCGCACAAGGCCGGGGGGCGAGCGCTTGCGGCGCTTGAGCGCGTTCTTGCAGGAAGAGGCGGCGGCGATGAACCTGCCGGATGTGCAAATCCTGCCGGCCCTTTGATTGCCTGAACGGGCCCTATCGCCGGCAAGCCGGCTCCCACAGGTACAGCGCAAAAATCAAGAACTGTGGTGACCCTGTGGGAGCGGGCTTGCCCGCGAATGGGGCGCAAAGCGCTCCCAGCGATCCTGAGCCCTACACCAACTGCAGGTTCAACGCCTGGGCACAAGCCTGCAACGACCGCTGCTCGCTCTGCGCATACAGCGCCAGCTCATCCTGCACCTGCAGCCCCAACGCCGCCTCGAACGCCTCGCGGTTGGCATTGCTGCCGTATTCGGCCTGGGCCTCGTCACCCAGGTTGGACTGGAAGATGCCCGCCGCACTCACCGGCAGGAAGTCTTCATACACCAGCGTCTCGAAGTGCACATGGCCTGCCTCGATCAAGCCCGCCAGGGTGGTCGGGCGGCCTTGCTGGTCACGCGCCGCCAGGCCCTTTTCAGTGGCGAAGTAGCGGAAGTAGGCCAGGCCCTGCTCGCGCATCTGCGCCAGGTCATCCGGGAATGGCGCAAAGTGCTGCTGCAGCAGCGCCATGTAGCGCTCGGCATTGGCCTCGGCAGGTACGCCACCCAAGGCTGCGCGGGTGGCATCGAGCAGGCGGTCATACAGCTGGCGCCCTTTGGGCGTGAGTGCCGCGCCCCGCTGCTCGATCTCGCCGAAGCGCGCGGTGTGGCTGCCTTCGCTGCCTTGCTGGTCGATGAACGCGACCTTTTCCTGCAGCGCCTTGAAGCTAGTCTGGCGCAACAGGATCGGGTGCCGGCGGGTGGGCGGGCCTTCGACCACAGCCTTGGGCGGGATGCCCTTGGCCGGCATGCCGCGCTGGATTGCATCGATGTCCAGGGTGCGCGGGGTCAGGTGGTTGATGTGCGGGCCTTTGAACGCCACCACGTCGGCGATCAGGCGGTGCTGATCGTGCAGTTGCTGGTACTGCTCGGCGGTGACGGTGGCGTCCTGGTGCCAGCGGAAGGTGTGCAGCGCCTCTTGTACGAAAGCCGCGGCATCCGTGGCGTTCAAGCCGCCGTCACGCTCGTGCTGGGCAATCAGGTCGAGGGCGCGGGGGGTAAAGATCTTGCGCTTGGCCAGGATGCTCTGCGCCAGCTCGCGCAGTTGCGGGTTGTCGATCAGTTCCAGGCGCAGCAGCGAGGTGAACACGCGGAACGGGCTGATGTGCAGCGACTGCTCATGCACCGCGCGAAAAGCGGTGGAATGCACCGGTACGCCGGCCGAGCTCAAGTCGTAATAGCCGACCGGCTGCATGCCCATGACCGCGAACAGCCGGGCGATGGTGGCCAGCTCTTCGGCGGTGCCGACGCGGATGGCGCCGTGGCGCTCCTGGTCCAGGCGCTCGATTTCGCCGGTCCAGCGCAGGGCCTCGGCCACGGCGGGCTGCTGGGCCATGACCTGCTGGTTGATTTCGCTCACCAGCTCCAGCAGCGTGCCGTACAGCGGCACTTCCTGTTTGTACATGAGCGACATGGCGGCAGAGAACTGCGCGCGGATGCTGTCGGGGCTGACGAAATCGTGGGCGGGCATCGCTAGCTTCCTGGTTGGGTTCGGACGTTTACATGAAAGCTGGGAATGCACTATGGCCACAAGCGAAAAAAAGTGGCTGTGTCATTCCTTTTTTGATCGACCTCAAGGTTTGCACAGAACCCTGTAGGAGCCGGCTTGCCGGCGATTGGGCCGCAAGGCGGCCCCAGCATGCTCAACCCTGCAGCTGTTCCCGAATCCACCCCACCAGCGCCCGTACCTTGGGCACTTCAGCCGCGTGCTCGGCATACGCCAGGTAATGCGCCCCGGCACTGTTCATCGCATGGTTCCAGGGAATGACCAGGCTCCCCTCGCTCAACTCCTTGGCCACCAGGTACCGCGGCACCAGCGCCACCCCACACCCTGCCTGCGCCGCACTCAGCGCCATGTAGAAGGTATCGAAGCGCGGCCCGTGGTAGGCGCTGACGCTGTGCAACCCCAGCTCCAGGAACCACTCGTGCCAGGCCTCGGGCCGCGACGTGCTCTGCAGCAGCACCAGCTCGGCGAGCTCCCCGGCATCCTGCAGTTCACGCCCGCCCAGCAACTCCGGCGCGCACACCGGCACCACTTGCTCGCGGAACAGCTCGATGCAAGTAGCCCCCGGCCAGGTGCCCTGCCCATAGAAGAACACCACGTCCGCCGAGCCCTGCAGCAAGGCGAACGGCTCCATTTCGTTGCGGATGTCCAGGTGGATGTTCGAGTGGCGCTTGCCAAAACCCTTGAGGTGCGGGATCAGCCAGCGCACGCCAAAACTCGGTTGAGTGGCTACCTTCAATATCTCGGTCTGCTCGCCGTAGGTCAGTACGTAGCGGCTGGACATGTCCACCTGGGTGAGGATCTTGTTGACCTCGGCCAGGTACAGGCTGCCCGCCGGAGTCAGTTGCAGGCGCCGGCGGATACGCAGGAACAGGTGGTGGCGCAGCATGTCTTCGAGCTGCGCCACCTGTTTGCTGACGGCGCTCTGGGTCAGGTGCAGCTCTTCGGCGGCACGGGTAAAACTCAGGTGACGGGCCGCAGCTTCGAAGCACTGCAGGGCGGTCATGGAGGGCACCAGGCGTTTGGACATAGCGGTCTCAGTGGCTCAAATCATTACCTGACGGAATGATATGCGGAATAAAGGTCGTTTGTTGCACCGGTGCGATCGGATTAATACTGATCCACATCATTTTTCCACCCCATCACCCGATGTAGGAGAAGCACAAATGGTTGCTGGATTGCTCGAGCGCCTTGGCGTTGCCGCCGCGGAATACACCCAGGGCGACTACCCTGTTCACACGCCGATCGACGGCAGCCAGATCGCCTCGGTGAAACTGCTCGGCAAAGCCGAGACCACCGCCCGCATCGATCAGGCCCACAGCGCCTTCGAAGCCTGGCGCAGCGTGCCGGCCCCGCGCCGTGGCGAGCTGGTGCGCCTGTTCGGCGAAGTGCTGCGCGCACACAAGGCCGAGCTCGGCGAGCTGGTGTCGATCGAAGCCGGCAAGATCACCCAGGAAGGCCTGGGCGAAGTGCAGGAAATGATCGACATCTGCGACTTCGCCGTCGGCCTGTCGCGCCAGCTGTACGGCCTGACCATCGCCTCCGAGCGCCCTGGCCACCACATGCGTGAAAGCTGGCACCCGCTGGGCGTGGTCGGCGTGATCAGCGCCTTCAACTTCCCGGTGGCGGTGTGGGCCTGGAATACCACCCTGGCGCTGGTGGCCGGTAACGCCGTGGTCTGGAAACCGTCGGAAAAGACCCCGCTGACCGCCCTGGCCTGCCAGGCGCTGTTCGAAAAAGCCCTGAAAGCCTTCGGCGACGCCCCGGCTGGCCTGGCGCAACTGGTGATCGGCGGGCGTGAAGCCGGCGAAGCGCTGGTCGACGACCCGCGCGTGCCGCTGGTCAGCGCCACCGGCAGCACCCGCATGGGCCGTGAAGTCGGCCCACGCGTGGCCGCCCGCTTCGGCCGCAGCATCCTCGAACTGGGCGGCAACAATGCCATGATCCTGGCCCCGAGCGCCGACCTGGACCTGGCCGTGCGCGGCATCCTGTTCTCCGCCGTGGGCACCGCAGGCCAGCGTTGCACCACCCTGCGCCGGCTGATCGTGCACCGTTCGATCAAGGACGAAGTGGTTGCCCGGGTGAAAGCCGCCTACGCCAAGGTGCGCATCGGTGACCCACGCAAGGACAACCTGGTCGGCCCGCTGATCGACAAGCAGTCGTTCGACGCCATGCAAGGCGCCCTGGCCAAGGCACGCGACGAGGGCGGCCAGGTATTCGGTGGCGAGCGCCAGCTGGCCGACCAGTACCCCAATGCCTACTACGTGTCGCCGGCGATTGCCGAGATGCCGGGGCAAAGCGACGTGGTGCGCCATGAAACCTTCGCACCGATCCTCTACGTGCTGGCCTACGACGACTTCGAAGAAGCGCTGCACCTGAACAACGAAGTGCCGCAAGGCCTGTCCTCGTGCATCTTCACCACCGACCTGCGTGAAGCGGAGCGCTTCCAGAGCGCCTCGGGCAGCGACTGCGGCATTGCCAACGTCAACATCGGCACCAGCGGTGCCGAGATCGGCGGGGCGTTTGGTGGCGAGAAGGAAACCGGCGGTGGTCGCGAGTCGGGTTCCGATGCCTGGAAGGGCTACATGCGTCGCCAGACCAACACCGTGAACTACTCGCGCGAGCTGCCGCTGGCGCAGGGTATCGTGTTCGACTGATGCTGCATGGCCGGGGGCGCTGCCCCCGGTTCGCCGGCAAGCCGGCTCCCACAGTGATCGCGCCGAGCATGCGATCCTTGTGGGAGCCGGCTTGCCGGCGATGGGCTGCACGCCAGCCCCAACAAGAACAATATGCTGGAGCCGGCCATGTCCGAATTGCGTCAACAATGCTTGTGGGAACACGTCAGCCAACCGACCGTCGCCGCCCAGGCCCTGGCCGGTGAGCACAAGGCCGATGTGTGCGTGATCGGTGGCGGCATCACCGGCCTGTCGGCGGCCATCCACCTGCTCGAACAGGGCAAGTCGGTGATCCTGCTGGAGGCCTGGAAGATCGGCCACGGCGGCTCCGGACGCAACGTCGGCCTGGTCAACGCCGGCACCTGGATCCGCCCCGACGACGTCGAGGCGACCCTGGGCCAGAAGCAGGGCAGCCGCCTGAACAAAGTGCTTGGCGATGCCCCGGGCGAAGTCTTCGCCATGATCGAGCGTCTGGGCATCGACTGTCAGGCCCAGCACAAAGGCACCCTGCACATGGCGCACAACGCCACCGGCATTGCCGACCTCGAAGCCCGCCATGAACAGTGGCGCCGCCGCGGTGCCGACGTCGAGCTGCTGACCGGCGCCCAATGCCAGGAATACTGCGGTACCGACAAGATTTCCGCCGCGCTGCTCGACCGCCGCGCCGGCACCATCAACCCCATGGGTTACACCCAGGGCCTGGCCTCGGCCGTGGCTCGCCTGGGTGGCAAGCTGTTCCAGCAATCGTCGGTCGAAGGCCTGGAGCGTGAGGGCGACGCCTGGCGGGTGAAGACCGCACGCGGCTCGGTACGCGCTGACAAGGTGGTGATCTCCACCGGCGCCTACACCGAAGGCGACTGGAGCAACCTGCAGAAGCAGTTCTTCCGTGGCTACTACTACCAGGTGGCGTCCAAGCCCCTGCACGGCGCAGCCGCCGACAAGGTGCTGCCGCACGGCCAGGGCTCGTGGGACACCCGCACGGTGCTCAGCAGCATCCGTCGCGATGACCAGGGCCGCCTGCTGCTCGGCAGCCTCGGCCGGGTCGACAACAAGCCGGCGTGGTTCGTGCGCAGCTGGGCCGATCGTATCCAGAGCCATTACTACCCGGAGCTGGGCAAGGTCGAGTGGGAGATGCACTGGACCGGTTGCATCGACTTCACCCCCGACCACCTGATGCGCCTGTTCGAACCGGCGCCGGGGCTGGTGGCGGTGACCGGCTACAATGGCCGCGGCAATACCACCGGCACGGTGATTGGCCGGGCCTTTGCCGAGTTCCTGCTCAAGGGGGAGGCGGGCAGCCTGCCGATTCCGTTCTCGCCGATGACCGGGGTCAGTGCGCCTTCGTTGCGCACGGCGTTCTATGAGTCCGGGTTCTCGCTGTATCACGCGGGGCAATGCTTGAGAGTTGTGTTGTAGGCGCAGGCCCCATCGCCGGCAAGGCGGCTCCCATAGGGATGGGTGGTGAACCATTGTGGGAGCCGGCTTGCCGGCGATGAGGCCAGTGCTATTTGTGCAACCAGCTCAGGAAACCACCTTTCTTGATGACCGCCGGCTTCTGCTCCAGCAATGACTGGCTCGATTGCTGCCGGGTTCGCTGCAGCCTGGTCAACGCAGTCTTCACCTCCTGGCGCTCCTCCAGGCAACTGCGCACCTGCTCCTTGTCGATGCGAAACAGCAGGCAACTGGTCAGGCTGCGAAACTCGGCATTGGACTGGTCAGCATCGAGCAAGCCCTCGACGCCCAGCACCTCGCCGGGGCCCATGCGCCCGGCCTCGATCAGTTTGTCGCCGTCGCGGATGGCCGCCGAAACCACGCCGGTGCCGATCACCAGCAGGTAGTCCGAGGTGTCGCCCACGCCCAGGATCACCTGGTCTGCCAGGTACTCCACCGAGGTCATGCGCTGGCTCAGGCTGTCCTTCTCGTCGCTGCTCAACGCACGGAAGATCCGCACATCCTCGAGCAGCGCGCGTTGCCGGTTCCAGGCGCGTGCCGGCTGGGTGTCGGCATTCCAGATCACGCCGCTGGCCTCCAGGTGGCGGTGGGCGAGGTCGAACATGTGGTTACGCACCTCGAGCTTCTGGCCCATGCTGGCCACGAAACCGCTGGCCTCGTACTCCACCGACTCAAGGCTGGCGCTCTTGATCGCCACCTTGGGCGGCGGGTTGCTCAGCAGCGCGCGGGTGCCCTGCAGGGTCTTTTCCAGGGCATCGATGACGCGCCGTGGCCGCACGCTGGCGGGCACCACGATGCTGATCGATACCCCGTGCACATCATTGGGCTGGCTGAAATTGAGCAGCTTGGCCTTGGCCGCCACCGAGTTGGGGATCACCGCCAGGCTGCCATTGCCGGTGAGCAGGCGAGTCGCGCGCCAGTCGATGTCGATGACCTTGCCCTCGGTGCCATCGATGCTGATCGAGTCGCCGATCTGGTAGGGGCGGGTGGTGTTCAGCACGATGCCCGAGAACACATCGCTGAGGGTGCTCTGCAATGCCAGGCCGATGACGATCGCCATCACCCCGGAGGTGGCCAGCAGGCCTTTGACCGGCAGGTTGAGCACGTAGGCGGCGGCCGCCACGATGGCGACCAGGAAGGTCACCGCCCCCAGCACATCCTGCAGCAGCCGGCCGGTGTGGCTGCTGCGCGCCACCAGCAGCACGCCGGTGACCACTGTCACCACGCGCGCGGCGAACAGCCACCAGGCGATGCCCAGCACCGTGGCCAGCAGGTTGCGCGCCACATCCTCTACCCAGGGCGCCGGTTGCAATGGGCTGACGCCGGCACTGATCAGCACCCCGGTGAACAGCAGGAACAGGCCCACCCGCAGGCCGATGCGCAGCGCCCGCCGGCCAGCTGCGATCAGGTGCCAGAGCAGCATGTCGAGCGCGATCAGCACAAAGCCGATCAGCAAGGGGTAGTGCTGGATGAGTGCGAGCATGCGGGTCTCGTCGCAGAGGGCTGTTGCTAGTAAAGAGCAGGTTGGCTGCAATTACTACTGGCCAGGCGCGCGACGCGCAGCGGTTGCATGGGGAGGGTGCGGCTCGCTGCAAGCGCAGGAGCCGCAGGGGCATCAGAACATGAAGTAGACGCTGGCGCTGGTCTGGTCCAGGTCGATGTCGCCGACCTTCAGTACTTCCTGCTCCAGGCGCACGCCCAGGTTGCGCAGCACGTCCACCTCGACACCCAGGCCGTAGGTCATGTCCAGGTCGTTGCTGTCGCCGGCGATGTCGTGGTCGGCGTCCCAGGCATGCACGCCGAGGCTGCCGAACAGGCGCACACGCTGCCCGATCGGCATGCCCAGGTGAGCAGTGGCCTGCACCGAGTGGCCATCGAAGTTGCCGTGGTCGCCATCGAAATGCCCCAGGTCGACCCAGGCACCTTCGAACGCCAGGTAAGGGTTCACGCGGTAGCCGACGAAGGCCTTGTAGGCGGTGTCGTCGTCGCTGATCTGGTGCTCGTCGATTTCAACGCGAGTCAGGCCACCGCCGACATAAAGGCCGCGGTCATCGGCCAAGGCGTTGAAGGTGCTGAGCATGAACAGGGCAGCAGCAAGCGGTTTTGCGAATTTCATCAGTCATCCAAGGGCTTGAGTAGGGAGGAGGATGGCCAGGTCAGGCCGGTTTGTTCGGCTGGAACTCCCGGTCCAGGCGTTCCCGAATCTGCTGGGCGGCGCTATCCAGGGCGGGATAGAAGTCCTCGACCACCGGGGTCTTGGACTGGCCGATGTTCTTGCCGCTCACGCGGTCCAGGGCGCGGGCGAGCATTTCGCCGGTCTGGCTGTCGCTGACTTCACTTTTCAGGAACAGGTACAGGGTTTCATCGCGAACCCCGGTGGCATGCAGGGAAAGGCCGACCAGCATGCCGATGGGGATGTATTCGGTGACATTGGGATCACGCGGGGCACGTTCGATATCGGCAATCGAAACGTTGAGCGACAGGGACTTTGCCGTGGGCTTGTCGACCAGGCGGTAGCCTGCGTCGGTCAGCTGTTTTTCCAGCTGGCCTCGGAAGCGCTGGCGCAGCTTTTCGGCGTCGCCGTCGAACTTGGCAACCCGCGGGTCGCGGCTGTCGAGCGAGAAGGTTTTTGGCAGGTTGATGAACACGACCTTCTCATGCTGGGCAGAGAGCGGCGCGGCAGAGCGCTTCCAGGCCAGTGTCTTGTCATCGTGCTCGATGACCTGCAGATCCGTGTTGGCTTGTTCCTTGGGCGTGACTTCGGTGTCGATGCTGGGCGCCATCGAACAACCGAACAAGGTGAGCGTGCATAGAAAAATCGAAAGTTGCTTGAGCGGCATAGTGACTCCTGTTGACCTCACATCGAGGCGGCAAACCTCGGCGCAATCTGCGCGTTGGCTGAGGAAAACAGGAATCAAAAATCGTCATTTGTACCCGCCGCTTGCCACAGGTCATCAGTCGTTCATGCAGCGCAGCCGGTCCAGTTCGAGGATGTAGTAGCACAGCGCGTTGCCGCGGCTGGGCAGCATTGCCAGGTTGAGCATCGAGCCCAGGCGGAAGTACTGGCGGGAGAACAGCAGTTCGGAATGGCGGCTGACGTTGAACAACTGCTGCTCGCTGCTGGCCTGGATATCTTCGACCTTGAGCTTGATTCGCCAGCGCGAGGTTTGCACCACGGCCGCGCCCACGGCGATATGCCGTTCCTTGTCACCCAGGCGCTCGAGCAGGCTGATCACCGCACTGGGTTCGCTGATGGTCAGCCGCTCCTTGAAGTCCAGGGTGTCGTCGCCCATGAAGTGATGGCCTTCGGAGCGATAGGGCTGGCTGTTTTCGTAGGGCACGGACCAGGCGAAGCACAGCGCAGCCAGGCAGGCCGCGAAAACCGCCGCGATGATCAGTGCATGCCGCCAGGGCGCAGCGTCGTTATTCATCTTTAACCCCCAGGCACTGGTTGATCATGCTGATGAGCCGCTCCTCGCGATAGGAAAATTCCAGGTTGTAGGCGTCCCCGGATTTTTGAATGCAGGAAAGATTGGTGCGCGAGCCGGTACGGCTGATAAACAGTTCGCCTAATAGCGGCTGGGTAGTAATACCCGAACTCAAGATATCGGCCTTGAGTGCGTCGACATCCTGTTTGCTTTTGCCGACGGCGGTGATTGAGAGTTCACCTTCGGTCAGAATGGTTATCACATGCAGATCATGGGTGGGCTTGTAACCGCTATACAGTTGCCACAGGGTAAACAGCGCAAACAGTGCCACTGCCAGATAACCCAGGCGCAGCGGCTTGCTCAGGCGCCGCCTTTGAGCCGGCGGGGGTGTGCTCGCAGGGCCCTGGGCAGGCGTTGGCTCGCAGGCCGGCTCGGCGGCAGCGTCGTCGGGGCACAGCAGGTGATCGCTGTTGAAGCGATAGCCACGGCGCGGCACGGTGACCAGCAGGTCGTGGTCCTTGCTGTCGCCAAGGATGTTGCGCAGGGTGAAGATGGACTGGTTGAGGCTGCCGGCCGAGACCACCCGATCATCCCAGGCGAAGGCCATGATGGCCTCGCGCGAGCAGATTTCCCCGGGTTCGAGCAGCAGCAGTTCGAGTATTCGAGCGTCTGCGCGGGCCAGGGTTATTTCTTCTGGCGGGGTGTGTAGAGGTTTTATCGATAGCGTGTATTGATCAGGATCAAACTCCACAAGGGCGCTATTTTTTAATCGAAAATAGTGGCTCATGTATCACATCGCGCGTTGTGAAAATTGCCGGCCATTATAGGGGCGATAATTAACGGTGCAAGTCGACAGGGTGCACTTGTGACGGAAGGTTTAGGTGAATAAGCTATAGATGGTTAATTATTTCAATGTGGAAACAAAGTTGCGGAAGTTAAATATTTAACTTCCCTTGATGGTGTGGGGGCCCAGGCGGCTGTCTTTGAAAAGGGGTGCGAGGCATCGTTCACAAAATAGAACGCTAAGGCCGATTTTCGCAGTCTACCGCTGCAAAGGTGATGATTTTAATGTGTGTCCATCAACGCGAAACACCCAACACACACACTGAATCACCACCTCAAGGAGCACCGCCATGACCTCGTTCAAATACAACCGCCTGAACAAAGATGACGCCGCCGTGCTGCTGGTCGACCACCAGGCCGGCCTGCTGTCCCTGGTTCGCGACATCGAGCCGGACGCGTTCAAGAACAACGTGCTGGCCCTGGCCGACCTGGCCAAGTTCTTCAACCTGCCGACCATCCTTACCACCAGCTTCGAGCAAGGCCCCAACGGCCCGCTGATGCCCGAGCTCAAAGCGCTGTTCCCGGATGCCCCGTACATCGCTCGCCCAGGCCAGATCAATGCCTGGGACAACGAAGACTTCGTCAAGGCCGTGAAGGCCACCGGCAAGAAGCAGCTGATCATCGCCGGTGTCGTGACCGAGGTGTGCGTGGCGTTCCCGGCGCTGGCCGCGCTGGAAGAAGAGTTCGAAGTGTTCGTGGTCGCCGATGCCTCCGGCACCTTCAACGCCATGACCCGCGATGCGGCCCACAACCGCATGACCCAGGCCGGTGCGCAGATGATGACCTGGTTCGGCGTCGCCTGTGAACTGCACCGCGACTGGCGCAACGACATCGAAGGCCTGGCCGCGCTGTGCTCCAACCACATCCCGGACTACCGCAACCTGATCACCAGCTACAACGCCTTCAACGCCGGCAAGTAAGCGGCCCTGCCGGGCACCCGCAACGGTGCCCGGCACGCGCGGCAGCGCCCGCCAACCCCTCGCTCATCCCAAGGAACGCCGATGAACACTTCAGGCCAAGACAACCGCAACGTGGTGACGCTGGTGATCCAGCACAAAGTCCGCGCCCCGGCGCTGGCGAGCTATGAAGCCTGGCTCAAGCGCACCGTCAGCACCGCGCGGCAACAGCCGGGGCACCTGGACGTCAACGTGATCCGCCCGGATGGCGATGGGCTGCACTTCACCACCGTGGTGCGCTTCGCCGATGCCAGCCTGCTGCAGGCCTGGCTCAACTCGGCCGAGCGCCAGGCGCTGGTCAGCGAAGTGCTGCCGCTGCTCGAAGGCGGTGACAACCCCCAGGTGCATGAAGACCCGGAGTTCTGGTTCACCCCGCCGAGCACTCGGGCCCCGCAGCCGCCGCGCTGGAAGCAGGCGCTGCTGACCTACCTGGTGATCTGCCCGATGACCCTGATCGTGCCGCAACTGCTGGCGCCGCTGTTCGCGCGCTTCCCGCAGCTGGGCTGGGGGATCCTCGGCAACCTGATCGTCAACCTGTTCATCATTCTGCCCGTGGTGTTCTACATCATGCCCTGGGTCACCCGCCGCTGCGCCAACTGGCTGCGCGGCTGAGCCAGCCAGCACCAGCGCTGGCGGTTGCTAGGCTTGAACAACCCCAACCATCCTGCATCGCTCCAAGGAGGTTCCATGATTGCCGACCTGATCCTGTTCAATGGCAAACTGCACACGGTGGACCGTGAGCAGCCCACCGCCAGCGCTGTCGCCATCAAGGATGGCCGCTTCATTGCCGTGGGCGACGACGCCGTGGCCATGGCCCACAAGGGCGCTGGCACGCAGGTCATCGACCTCAAGCAGCGCACGGTGATCCCGGGCCTGAACGACTCGCACCTGCACCTGATCCGCGGCGGCCTGAACTACAACCTGGAGCTGCGCTGGGAAGGCGTGCCCTCGGTGGCCGATGCCATGCGCATGCTCAAGGACCAGGCGGCGCGCACGCCCTCCCCGCAATGGGTGCGTGTGGTGGGTGGCTGGAACGAATTCCAGTTCGCCGAAAAACGCATGCCGACCCTGGAAGAAATCAACCAGGCCGCCCCTGATACCCCGGTGTTCCTGCTGCACCTGTACGACCGCGCGCTGCTCAACCGCGCCGCGCTCAAGGCGGTGGGCTACGACAAGGCCACGCCCAACCCGCCGGGCGGGGAAATCCAGCGTGACAAGTTCGGCAACCCGACCGGCATGCTCATCGCACGGCCCAACGCGGCGATTCTCTACGCCACGCTGGCCAAGGGGCCGAAGCTGCCGCTGGAGTACCAGGTCAACTCGACCCGCCAGTTCATGCGCGAGCTCAACCGCCTGGGCCTGACCAGCGCCATCGATGCCGGCGGCGGTTACCAGAACTTCCCCGATGACTACCAGGTGATCCAGGAATTGGCCGACAACGGCCAGCTGACCGTGCGCATCGCCTACAACCTGTTCACGCAAAAACCCAAGGAAGAGCTGGACGACTTCCGCAAGTGGACCTCCAGCGTCAAGCTGCACAGCGGCACCGACTTCCTGCGCCACAACGGCGCCGGTGAAATGCTGGTGTTCTCCGCCGCCGACTTCGAGGACTTCCTCGAACCGCGCCCGGACCTGCCGCAAACCATGGAAGAAGAACTGGAGCCGGTGGTCCGCCACCTGGTCGAGCAGCGCTGGCCGTTCCGCCTGCACGCCACCTACAACGAATCGATCTCGCGCATGCTCGACGTGTTCGAGAAGGTCAACCGCGACATCCCGTTCAATGGCCTGCCGTGGTTCTTCGACCACGCCGAAACCATCACCCCGCAGAACATCGAACGTGTGCGGGCGCTGGGCGGCGGCATCGCGATCCAGGACCGCATGGCATTCCAGGGTGAGTACTTCGTCGATCGCTATGGCGCCAAGGCCGCCGAGCACACCCCGCCGATCAAGCGCATGCTCGAGATGGGCGTGCCGGTTGGCGCCGGTACCGACGCCACGCGGGTTTCCAGCTACAACCCGTGGACGTCGCTGTACTGGATGGTCAGTGGCAAGACCGTCGGCGGCATGGAGCTGTATCCGGAGGGCCTGGGCCGTGACACCGCGCTGCAGCTGTTCACCCAGGGCAGTGCGTGGTTCTCCAGCGAGCAGGGCAAGAAAGGCCAGCTCAAGGTTGGCCAGCTGGCGGACCTGGCGGCGCTGTCGCTGGACTTCTTCAGTGTCGAGGAAGAGGCGATCAAGGGCATCGAGTCGGTGCTGACCATCGTCGATGGCAAGGTGGTGTATGGCGCCGCCGAATTCGACAAGCTTGGCCCGGCGCCGATGCCGGTGCTGCCGGAGTGGTCGCCGGTGGCCAAGGTGCCGGGGCACTGGCGTGCGGGTGCGCCGTCACTGGCGGCGGCCGTGCACCAGTGCAGCGGGCCTTGCGGGGTGCATGCGCACAGCCATGACAAGGCGCGGCAGTCGAGTGTGCCGGTGAATGACTTCCAGGGGTTCTGGGGGGCGCTGGGGTGTTCGTGCTTCGCGTTTTGAAGTGAGGTGATCCTGCTGGCCCCATCGCTGGCTTGCCAGCGATGGGGCCATGGTGCATTCACGCCATGTCGCTGACCGCGAACTCCTCGGCCAGGTGATCGATCAGCGCGCGCACCGACGGCAGCAACCCGCGCCGCGACGGGAAGATCGCATGCACGATGCCGCAGCGCGGATGCCACTGCGGCAACAACTCCACCAGCCTGCCTTCGGCCAGGTCCTCGCGCACCGCCACGCGCGGCAAGTGCGCAATGCCAACCCCGGCCACCACGAAATGGCGCAGCGCGAACAGGTCATCGGTGACCATGCGCGGCGTATGCGGGATCACGATGCTGCTGCCGCTTCCCTCGCCCTGGAACAACTCCCACTGGTATTCACGCTGGGCGCTGCCCCAATGCACGCTGGGCAAGGTGCCAAGCAGTTGCGGGTCGAAGCCTGCCGGCAGTTGCTCGAGGTACTGCGGGTGGCCCACCAGGCACTGGGTGCTGTTGCTCAGCACCTTCATCACCATGTCGGTGTTCTCCAGCGGCGGGAAGCGCACCCGCAGCGCCAGGTCGAAGCCCTCGTGCAGCAGGTCGACCCGGCGGTTGGTGCTCTCGATGAACAGTTCCACCTGCGGGTACTTGAGCATGTAGCGGGTCATCATCGGCCCGACCCAGGCATTGAGCAGGGTGGTGGGGCAACTGATGCGCACCAGGCCGCGGGGTTCGCTGCGGTTGCGCTCGATGATCTCCGCCGCGCCCTCGGCTTCCACGCGCATGGCCAGGCAGCGGTTGTAGTAGGCCTGGCCGATCTCGGTCAGCGAGCAGTGCCGGCTGGTGCGATGCAGCAGGCGCACGCCGAGGCGCTCCTCGAGGTCGGCGATACGCCGGCTGAGCTTTGACTTCGGCATGTCCAGCGCCCGCCCGGCGGGGGCGAAGCCGCCATGTTCGACGACTTGGGTGAAGTAGTAGAGGGAGTTCAAATCTTCCACTGATCGTTCTCCGGACGGAACGCGAAAGGCAATTTTCGCAGTCTACCGCAGCAAAGGTGGTGATTTTAGTCTTTGCTCGAGGTGGCCGATTCACGGATTTCAGTGTGGCCTTTGAGCTGCACGAACTTTGAGAAAAATCCCACGGAGTTAGCGGACGACGTCACCGCGCACAATCAAATTCCTGAGAACAGACTGGTCAACCCGGAAATTTTTCAGGAGCAAGGTATGCGGCATTCATTAGCCCAGTTGCAGTGTGTAAGGCATGACCTTACACTCAGTCATCGATGATCAAGACTTTCAGGCACGAGGGCCTGAGGCTTCTTCATCAGCGAGGAGATGCATCTGGAGTGCGCGCGGATCATGTTGCCCGTTTGCGAAGGCTGCTCGCATCGCTAGAGGTGGCGCAAACGCCTTCAAACCTTGATCGTCCCGGATATCGGCTGCATTTGCTGCGGGGCAGGCTGGATGGATTCTGGGCAGTGAATGTTTCGGGCAATTGGCGTCTGGTGTTCCGCTTCGTGGGTACTGACGTGGAGCTTGTCGACTATCTGGACTACCACTAGGAAACTGAAAACCATGCCTATGTACAACCCTCCTCATCCCGGCGAGTCTTTGCGCGAAGATGTCTTGCCTGCTATCGGCATGAGTGTCTCGGGGCTGGCGCGTCACTTAGGTTACTCGCGAGGGCAGCTGTCCACTGTACTCAATGGGCGTGCCGCGATATCCGCTGATCTGGCTTATCGCCTTGAGCTGGCGGGCCTCGGCGAAGCTCGGCAGTACCTTGCCGAGCAGGCGGCGTACGATCTCTGGCAGGCCGCCCACCGTGAACATCCTCAGATCGTGCGGCTGGTGTTTGCCTGACACTCAATCCGCATCCGAATCGAACAACCGCTCCAACTCCAGCCGCGCTTCCTTCGCCGTCTGCATCACCTTGGCCCGGTCATTGCGCACCTGCCCCTGGGCCACCAGTACTTCCTCGTCATGCTGGGTAAAGCGCTCGATCCGGTCTGCCGCCTGCTCGCGGCTCAATCCCAAGCCCACCAGTGCCCGGCGGGTCATCTCCAGGCTCGAATAGAACGTCTCGCGGATCGGCTCGGCGCCCACGTCCACCAGCTTGTGCACATGCTGGCGGTTGCGTGCGCGGGCCAGCACTTTCAGGTGCGGGTACAGGCGCTTGACCCGCTCCGCCGTGCGCGTGGTGACTTCCGGGTCGTCGGTGGTGATCACGAAATACTCCGCCTCGCCGACCTTGGCCGCATGCAGCACTTCGGCGCGCAGCGGGTCGCCGTAGAACACCGGCGCCTGTTCGAACATGCGGGTCATCTCGATGGCATCCACCGAGGTTTCCAGGGCAATGAACGGGATCTTCTGCGCCCGCAGGATGCGCGACACGATCTGCCCCATGCGGCCCATGCCGACGATGACCACGCGCGGGGTGCCGGCGTCGATGGCCTTGTACTGCTCGGGCACTTCACGCGGCGGTTGCGGGCGCTTGAGGGCGCGGGCGCAGCCGAGCATCAGCAGCGGGGTGATGGCCATCGACAGGGTGATGGTCATCAACAGCAGGTCGTAGGTCTGGGTGTCGAACAAGCCCTGGTCCTTGCCCAGCTTGAACACCACGAAGGCAAATTCGCCACCGGCCGCCAGCACCATGCCCAGGCGCAGCGCACTGGCGCTGTTCAGCCCGCCGGCCAGGCGCCCGATACCGATCAGCAGCACCAGCTTGACCGCCACCAGCAGCAGGGTCAGGCCCAGCAATACCAGGGGCATTTCCAGCAACAGGCGCAAGTTGGCGCCCATGCCGACGCTGATGAAGAACAGCCCCAGCAGCAGGCCCTTGAACGGTTCGATCTGCGACTCCAGCTCATGCCGGTATTCCGAGTCGGCCAGCAACAGGCCGGCGAGAAACGCCCCCAGCGCCATCGAGACCCCGGCTTCTTCCATCAGCCATGCAGTACCGATCACCACCAGCAGCGCGGTGGCGGTGGACACCTCGGGCAAGCCGGTGCGGGCGACGATACGGAACACCGGGCGCAGCAGGTAGCGGCCGCCGACAATGACCACGGCAATGCTGGCGAATACCTTCAGGCCGTGCTGCAGGCTGTCGCCGTGGCTGGTGTCCGGGCCGTTCGCCGCCAGCAAAGGCACCAGGGCGATCAGCGGGATCGCGGCGATGTCCTGGAACAGCAGGATGGCGAAGGCCAGGCGGCCGTGGGGCGCGTTCAGCTGCTTGCTCTCGGCCAGGCTCTGCAGGCCCAGGGCGGTGGACGACAACGCCAGGCCCAGGCCCAGCACCACGGCGGCCGGCAGTGACTGGCCGAAGCCGAACCAGGCGATGGCGCCGATCACCGCGCCGGTCAGCAGCACCTGCGCGGTGCCGACGCCGAACACCGATCTGCGCATCAGCCACAGGCGCTTGGGCGACAGCTCCAGGCCGATGATGAACAGCAGCAGGACCACGCCCAGTTCGGAGATGTGCGCCACGCTCTCGGTGTCGCGGATAAGGCCCAGGGCCTGGGGGCCGATGGCCACGCCGGCGAGCAGGTAGCCGATCACGGCACCCAGTTGCAGGCGTTTGGCCAGGGGCACGGCGAGGACAGCGGCGAGCAGGAAGATCACCGCGGTTTGCAGAAGGCTGCCTTCGTGTGGCATTGGCTCGTACTCCATGAGCTGCCGGGGCAGCGTTAGAACAGTGTGGAGCACAATTCTGGGGAATGCGGCCGGCCCAGACAATCTGCCAGCCGGGAGACACATCGTCCTGTCACGGGTGACAGTTCAGGGGCTTGCAGGGCGGTATTGCAGCGCTTCGGCCAGATGCGGCCTGGCAATCGCTGGCGCCCCCTCGAGATCCGCAAGTGTGCGCGCCACCTTCAACAGCCGGTGCGCTGCGCGCAAGGACAGGCTCAAGCGCTCGCAGGCATTTTCCAGCCAGGCCTGGTCGGCGGTTTGCAGGGGGCAGTGACAGCGCAGCCCTTCAAGGTCGAGAAACGCGTTGGCACAGCCTTGGCGGCGTTGCTGCACTTCGCGCGCCGTGGCCACGCGGGCGGCCACGGCGGCGCTGGTTTCGCCGCTGGGCTGATGGTTGAGCGTGGTGCTTTCACGGGCCACGGTCAGGTGCAGGTCGATGCGGTCGAGCAAGGGGCCGGACAGCTTGTTGCGATAGCGCTGGATCTGCTCGGTGCTGCAGCGGCAACGCCCGGTAGGGTCGCCGAGGTAACCGCACGGGCAGGGGTTCATCGCCGCCACCAGCTGGAAGCGGGCGGGGAAGCGCACCTTGTCCCGCGCCCGGGCGATCACGATCTCGCCGGACTCCAGCGGTTCGCGCAGCACTTCCAGTACGCGCCGTTCGAACTCCGGCAATTCGTCCAGAAACAGCACGCCATGGTGCGCCAGGGTGATTTCACCGGGTTGCGGCCTGCTGCTGCCGCCCACCAGCGCGGGGCCCGACGCCGAGTGGTGCGGGTGGCGAAAGGGCCGCTGCGGCCAGCTGTTGAGCGGTGCCCGCCCACTGACCGACTGGATGGCCGCCACCTCCAGCGCTTCATGCTCATCCAGCGGCGGCAGCAGGCCCGGCAGGCGGCTGGCGAGCAGGGTCTTGCCGGTGCCCGGAGGGCCGGTAAACAGCAGGTTGTGTGCCCCGGCCGCAGCCAGAAGCAAGGCGCGCTTGGCGGCGATCTGCCCTTGTACTTCGCTCAGGTCCGGGTAGGGCTGGCTTTGCAGTATCAAGCCATTGGCGGCAAAGGGCGGCAGTGGTACCTGCCCGTTCAGGTGCGCCACCAGCTCCAGCAGGTGCCCGACCGCATACACCACCAGCCCGCCGGCCAGGCTTGCTTCCTCGGCATTCTCCCGGGGCACCACCAGCGCCCGGCCGGCTTCGCGTGCTGCCAACGCGGCGGGCAGCACACCTTGTACCGGGCGCAGCTTGCCGGACAGCGCCAGTTCGCCCAGGCATTCGAGGTCGACCAGTGCCGCCACCGGCACCTGTGCGTCGGCGGCAAGGATGCCCAGGGCGATGGCAAGGTCGTAGCGCCCGCCATCCTTGGGCAGGTCGGCGGGGGCGAGGTTCTGCGTTATGCGCCTTTGCGGGTAGTTCAGCCCGGAGTTGACGATGGCGCTGCGCACCCGGTCCTTGCTTTCCTTGACGGTGGTTTCCGGCAAGCCGACCAGGGTGAGGTGGGGCAGGCCGTTGGCCAGGTGGGTTTCGACGCTGACCGCCGGCGCCTGCACGCCTACCTGGGCGCGGCTGTGAACGAGGGCAAGGGACATGGACGCTCCGTTGTCGCGGATGAGGGCGCCGCTTCCTGCGGCCCTGGCAAGCATAGTGAGGCGCGGGGGCGGCAACGCAACAAGAATGCGTCGGGGTTTTTCAGGTCAGGGATTTTCCCTGCGCATTCATACAATCTGACAAATAATGGATCCAATTTCTTTGCGCAGCGCCGAACTATGGCTTAGTGTTCAAAGGTTATTGCCGTTGCCACCGGACGACAACGCGATCCAGAAAATGGACTTAAGGTACTGCCCGTGCAAACCCTCAATCACACCCGCCAGCAGATTCGCGAACGGGTGCAAGCCAATGAATTCGCCGAACTCAGCCGCTTCTTCGATAGCCTTCAGGTGCATTGGCAGCAGGCGCCGCCCGGTGCCTGCCCTGCCTACATGGAAGCGGTGCAGGGGCATATGCTGCTCGACTGGGACAGCCACGGCAGCAAGGCGCTGACCCAACTGCTCAGGGCGTGGATCGACGCCTGCCCCAAGGCTTATCACCCGCAAGTCGCGATGGGCTTCCATTGCCTCAACCGCGCCTGCCACATCCGTGGCAGCGCTGGCGCCAATGCCATTTCCCAAGCGCGCAGGCTGGCGGCCGAGCAGGCCTGCGAGATGGCTGCGGCGCACTTCCTGCGGGCCATGGAGCGCAACCCGCAACCGCTGGCGGCGGCCATCGGGATGCTGCAGATCAGCGGGCATTTCCATGAGCCGGGCTGGCTGGTCGAACTGTTTCTGGGCCAGGTGGCACGCTTTCGACCCAGCGCCCACGCCGATGTGGAAGTGCAAGAGGCGGCAGCGCCGCTGCTGGTCAAATATGGCCTGGCACCGCTGGTGGAGCTGCCGCAGTCATTGCCTGGCTGCCTTGAGGCGCGCCTGCCTGAAGGAGAGGGTGCCAAGGATTACTGGCTGCGCCATGCGCTGGCCTGGCAGCCCGGTTGCTTCGAGGCGATAGAAGCGTTTGCACGCTACCTGACGCCGCAATGGGGCGGCAGCTACCAAGCCATCGATGATCTTGCCAACGGCCCACTGTGCCAGCGCTGGGATGAGCGGCTGCGCAATGGCATCCGCTGGTTGGCCGTGGAAGACGCGTTCTGGCTTCCGGGCGCGGAGCAGTCGCCACACATCGAGGCCTGGCAGCACACCTTCGAGGCCTGGGCGAAGCGGGACCTCAGGGCCAAGGAGCGCGCCACCTTGCTGGCCTTGCGCGGGGCCCTGCGCTACGCATCGCTGCAGGATTACCCGGGTGCGCAGCAGGACTTCATCGACAGCGTCGAGCTTTACCCAGACCAGGGTTTCGTATCGACCATCGGCCAGCCGTTCTACAGCTTCGTCTGCCTGGTGCTGTTCCAGGGAAAGCCAGAGATCATCCCCGCTTTTCGTACCGCCATCGAGCGCCTCTGTGAAAGCCGCAGGCAGGCCGCAGCCTGCGCACTGCGGGCGGTGGGGCACCAGTTCGGCCTGTGGGGGTTTAAGCCATGCACCGAGCAGGCAAGCGCCTGGTTGCAGGCTGCGGTCAATCGCCAGTGCGGGCGCGAGGGCCTGGGTTTCGATGTGCTGGAAGTGCCTCGCCTGCTCTGGGCCGCCAGGCAGCACGAGGCGGCGTATTTCCTTTTCCAGCAGTGCGCCGAGCGCAAGCTGCCAGACGCCGCCGCCGCGCTGTATGCGTTGCACTGCGGGCACATGGCCGATACGCCCGAGCACTACCAGGATGCGGCGTCAGCGCAGCATTGGTTGTTGTGCGCGGCGCAGTCGGGCAGCCAGTTGGCCAAGTACGACCTGGCCTGCCAGCGCATGCGCGACAGCCAGGCGCTGCGCGAGCGTGGTGCGATGCTGGCGGTCAGGCGCTTGCTGCTCGACTGCCTGGGCAACGAGCAGCTCGATGCCCGGGCACGCTTGCAACTGGGCGTGCTGCAGCGATCATTCGGCGATGAGCGCGAGCATGCGGAAGGGGTCGCCTACCTGCTGGGGCTGGTCGAGTTTCCCGATGCGGCAGTCGCCGGGCGTGCCTGCGCGGAACTGGCGCTGGCGTGGATGCATGGCCAGGGCACCCGCAAGCAGAGCCGCTTTGCCGCCATCGAGTGGGCCAACCGGGCGCTGGCGCTGCAACCTGAAGATGTGGCCATCGAGCAGATACACGCGCAGATACTCAATTCGCACAGTGTGGTGAAGACGCTGATCACGGTGTGCGGCGCCACCTTGTTTCGTGGCGATCTGCATGCCCGGGAGCTGCCGCCGAAAGCCGGCGGCCCTGCAACGGACCGCCAGCGGGCGTCTGCTTGAGGCGCCGCCGCCTTACGGCTTGGCGCCAAGAATGATGTGCGACGCCTTGATCAGCGCGGTGGCCTTCACGCCAGGCGCCAGGCCCAGCTCCTGCACGGCCTCGCGGGTGACGATGGCGAACACTTCGGTACCACCGGCCAGCTTCAGCACCACTTCGGCGTTGACCGCGCCGTCGCCCACGCGCACCACTTCGCCTTCCAGGGCGTTGCGGGCGGAGAGCCGGTAGCCGGCGGCATCGGTCATCAGCACCACCCATGGCGCCTTGACCAGCGCCACCGCCTGCTTGCCGACGTTGATGTTGAGGTTGTGCAGGCTGGCCATGGTCACCACGGCCACCAGCTTCTCACCGCCGCCCAGGGTCAGTTCGACCTCGGCGTTGACCGCGCCGGGCTGAACGGCGCTGACGGTCCCTTCAAAGACATTGCGGGCACTGACTTTCATGGTGAGGCACTCCTTTAGCGGGTTTTATTCCTGCGGGGCTGGCGCCAGCCGGGCTTCCAGCTCGGCAACCTGCTTTTCCAGGGCTTCCAGGCGTGCGCGGGTGCGCGCCAGGACCACCATCTGGCTGTCGAATTCGTCGCGGCTGACCAGGTCCAGCTTGCTGAAGGCACCTTGCATCAGCACTTTGAACTGGCTTTCGAGTTCGGCGCGGGGCTGGGCGGTGTCGCTGCTGAAAAGGCGCGAGGCCTGGTCGCTCAGGGCGTCGAGAAGGGCTTTGGGCGCGAGCATGTGCGGCTGTCCACTGAATCTGAGAAATGGCCCGCAGTGTAGCACGGTGCAAATGGCCCTTCTGATTGCACGTTTTTCGAGCAGCCTGCCGCGCCTGCGCGCACCGAAGTTGTGCATCTTTTTCGTACTGGCGACTGGCCAATGCCCGCTGCTACATGCAAGGCACTGTTTTCCCGTGCATTAACGGAACTGGCAAGGATTCTGCAAAGACCTGACTGAGCCATGCACTGATGCAGTTCCTTGTGACCAGGCAGTGCGCACGCGGAGCCGGATGCCGACGACGCGTTACAAAGCCAAGCGCTGCGCTTAGACTTGAGACGGGTTTGTTTTCCTGGGGCAAGTCCACCAAATCGGGAGAGAGTTTCATGAAGCTAGTCACAGCCATCATCAAGCCGTTCAAGTTGGACGACGTGCGCGAGTCGCTGTCGGAAATCGGCGTGCAGGGCATTACCGTCACCGAAGTCAAAGGCTTCGGCCGGCAGAAGGGCCACACCGAGCTGTATCGCGGTGCGGAGTACGTGGTCGATTTCCTGCCCAAGGTGAAGATCGACGTGGCCATCGACGACAAGGACCTCGATCGCGTGATCGAAGCCATCACCAAGGCAGCCAACACCGGCAAGATCGGTGACGGCAAGATCTTCGTGGTGAATCTGGAGCAGGCGATCCGCATCCGTACCGGCGAAACCGATACCGACGCGATCTAAGCGCCGAACAACGCCTCACCAAACCCAACGCCCCAGGAGAAAACAACATGACTCTGCGTAAGATCGCAGGGCTAGGAGCCCTATTGTCCCTCGTAATGCCGGGCCTTGCCCTGGCAGAGGATGCTGCCCCGGTGCTGAACTCCGGCGACACCGCCTGGATGCTCACCTCCACGGCGCTGGTGCTGTTCATGACCATCCCGGGCCTGGCCCTGTTCTATGGCGGCATGGTGCGTTCCAAGAACGTGCTGTCGGTGATGATGCAGTGCTTCGCCATCACGGGCCTGATCAGCATTCTCTGGGTCGTGTACGGCTACAGCATGGCCTTCGATACCACCGGTATGGAAAAGGGCGTGCTCAACTTCAATTCCTTCGTCGGCGGCTTCTCCAAGGCGTTTCTCAGCGGCGTCACGCCGTCTGGGCTGACTTCCGCCACCGCGCTGTTCCCCGAAGCCGTCTTCATCACCTTCCAGATGACCTTCGCCATCATCACCCCGGCGCTGATCGTCGGTGCCTTCGCCGAACGCATGAAGTTCTCGGCGATGCTGGTGTTCATGGGCATCTGGTTCACCCTGGTCTACGCACCGATCGCGCACATGGTCTGGAGCGGTGACGGCGCGCTGCTGTGGGACTGGGGCGTGCTCGACTTCGCCGGCGGCACCGTGGTGCACATCAACGCCGGTATCGCCGGCCTGGTCTGCTGTTTGGTGCTGGGCAAGCGCAAAGGCTACCCGACCACGCCGATGGCCCCGCACAACCTGGGCTACACCCTGATGGGCGCAGCCATGCTGTGGGTCGGCTGGTTCGGCTTCAACGCAGGCTCCGCCGCCGCGGCCAACGGCACCGCCGGCATGGCCATGCTGGTGACCCAGATCGCCACTGCTGCTGCGGCATTGGGCTGGATGTTCGCCGAGTGGATCTTCCACGGCAAACCCAGCGCCCTGGGCATCGCCTCCGGCGTGGTGGCCGGCCTGGTGGCCATCACCCCGGCAGCGGGCACCGTGGGCCCGATGGGCGCCCTGGTGATCGGCCTGGCCTCTGGCGTGATCTGCTACTTCTGCGCCACCAGCCTCAAGCGCAAGCTGGGCTATGACGACTCGCTCGACGCCTTTGGCGTGCACGGCATCGGCGGCATCGTGGGGGCCATCCTCACCGGTGTGTTCGCGGCACCGGCCCTGGGCGGCTTCGGCGCGGTCACCGATATCGGGGCTCAGGTCTGGGTTCAGGCCAAGGGCGTGATCTTCACCGTGGCCTACACCGCCATCGTCACCTACGTGATCCTCAAGGTGCTGGATGTGGTGATGGGCCTGCGGGTCAACGAAGAAGAAGAGTCGGTCGGCCTCGACCTGGCTCAACACAACGAACGCGGCTACAACCTGTAACCGCGACGCTGGAAAACTTGCCCGGCTTGCCGGGCATTTTTTTGCCTGTTTTTTGTCATTTCCCGCAGGGCAAACGGTTTATCACTCACGTTCGCGACGTAGGGCGAAAACTTACAACGGGCAGGGCGTTTATGGAGCTTTGCTTTTTCCACGGGCGCGCTAGAATGCGCGCCGAGGGGTGTAAGACGAGATGTCCGCGCACCCGCTCAGCCTTTGCTAGGCTTGCCAATAGCGTGTGGCCAGCAGGGGCTCAAGGTTTTGTCAGGCCCTGCCAGGAGCAGGGTCTGCTGGGTGCCGACTCCCATCAGGAGCGCCGACCCAAGGGCAGTGGCCTAACCCACGGCCAGTTGAATTTTCACTGGTGGCTGCCGGTCTACGGCTGCACTGGTCTATAACTAACCTGCTTTTCGCAAGTCATGAGGTAGAACATGAGCGACGACGATCTGGAAAATGATGACCTCGAAGTAGGCGACGAAGACGAGGCGGATGACGGCCTCGAAGCGGCGGCCGACGATGGCGCTGAAGATGCTGGCGATGACGACAGCAGCCCGGCACCCACTGCCAAGGGCAAGTCCAAGGCGGCTGTCTCGGTAGACGAGATGCCGAGCATGGAAGCCAAGCAGAAGGAGCGTGATGCCCTGGCCAAGGCGATGGAAGAGTTCCTTTCTCGCGGTGGCAAGGTGCAGGAAGTCGAGGCCAACGTGGTCGCCGACCCGCCCAAGAAGCCGGACAACAAGTACGGCAGCCGCCCTATCTGAGTGGCTGAACACAAAAAAGCCCGCCGTCGCTGCGGGCTTTTTTGTGCCTGGTGGTTTCCCCACAAAGGTCGCTAATGCCCTCTGTGGGAGCCGGTTTGCCGGCGATGGGCTGCAAAGCAGCCCCTGTCAGCGCCAGCGCGCAATCACTTCAGGCAGCTGGGATAACCGCTGAATTTCTGCATCGGGCGCTTTATCGCCACTCCAGGCCTTGCCTTGCGGGTTGAACCACACCGCCCGCAGCCCGGCCCGCTGCGCCCCGCCAATGTCATCGCCAGGGTGGTCGCCCACATGCACCGCGGCGCCAGCCTCGACCTCGCCGCGCTTGAGCGCCTCCATGAATGGCGCCGGGTCCGGCTTGCCGATCCCCAGGTCTTCGGCACACAGGGCGAACGCGAAGTAATCCGAAAGCCCCAGGCGGCGCACATCGGCATTGCCGTTGGTGACCACGCCCAGGGTGTAGTGATGGCGCAGAATTTCCAGCACCGGCTGCACCTCGGGGAACACCTCGACCTGGTGCCGGGCATGCAAAAACACTTCGAACCCTTCGTTGGCCAACGCCTGTGCCTGCTTTTCGCTGTAACCGACCTCTTCCAGCGCGTGGCACAGCACGCGCCGGCGCAGGGCGCTGATGCGGTGCTTGAGGCCCGGTTCGGCCTGCACCAGGCGTTCACGGATGGCGAACAGGTGTTCAACCGGCACGCCGCCGAGCACCGGGGCGTTGGCCTGCAGCCAGTCGCGCAGCACGACTTCCGCGCTGGCGATCACGGGCGCGGTGTCCCACAGGGTGTCGTCGAGGTCGAAGGTGATCAGCTTGATGCTCATGAGTCTGTGCCTTTGCTGCGTTTGGCCCGAGGGTGGGCGCTGTCGTACACCGCGGCCAGGTGCTGGAAGTCCAGGTGGGTGTAGATCTGCGTGGTGCTGATGTCGGCGTGGCCGAGCATTTCCTGCACCGCGCGCAGGTCCTGGGACGATTCCAGCACATGGCTGGCGAAGGAATGGCGAAGCATGTGCGGGTGCAGGTGCTGGCCCAGTTCGCGCTCGCCGGCCGCCTTGACCCGCATCTGGATGGCCCGTGGGCTGAGCCGGTTGCCCTGGCGGGTGATGAACACGGCGCTGTCGCGTGGGCCGCCGATGCCGCGCAGCCTGAACCAGGCCTGCAACGCCTCGCGGGCCTTGCGCCCCACCGGCAGCACGCGCGCCTTGCCGCCCTTGCCGAGCACCTGGACCAGGCCGGCGCTGAGGTCGAGGTGTTCGAGGTCGAGCTGGGTCAGTTCGGACAGGCGCAGGCCAGAGGAGTAGAACAGCTCGAGGATGGCCTGGTCGCGGCGGGCGATGAAGTCGTCGTCGACGCCGCCATCGAGCAGCTGCAGCGCGCGGTCGGTGTCCAGCACCTTGGGCAGCCGGCGCTCGCCCTTGGGCGCGCTCAGGCCGCTGGCCGGGTCGTGATTGCACAGGCCTTCGCGGTTGAGGTAGCGATACAGGCCGCGCACGGCCGACAACAACCGCGCCAGGCTGCGCGAGGACTGGCCCTGGTGATGCTGGCGGGCGATGAGCTGGCGCAGTTGCTGGATCTGCAGGGCGCCCCAGCCGGCGATGCCCTGGGCGTTGCAGTATTCGATGACCTTGTCGAGGTCGCGCCGGTAGGCCAGCAGGGTGTGGTCCGACACCTGGCGCTCGTTGCGCAGGTGTGCGCAATAAGCCTCCAGCTGGCGTTCCATCAGCGCACCGGACGCAGGGTCTGGGTCACGCGGGGCACCACACGGCCGAGCACTTCGGCGATGTAACCGAGGAACAGCGTGCCGACGCTGCTCTTGTAGTGCTGCGGGTCACGGCTGCCGATCGCCAGCACGCCATGCAGCCCTTGATATTCCAGTGCGGCGACGGCGCTGGAGCCCACTTCCAGGCGCTGCTCCTCGCCGAACAGGAAGGCCAGCTCCTTCTCGCGCAGGTTGCCGCTGACCGTCTTGCCGCCACCGAGCAAGCCGCCGATAGCCTGCTGGGCCTCGGTGTTGCTGACCCAGCGCCCGACTGGCGCGGCGTTGTCGCCGAACAGGATCAGGCTGACGAAGGGCACCTGGAACTCCTGGCGCAGGCTGTCTTCGACGGCCATCACCACTTCTTCCAGGCTGCCCGCGTCGAGCAGGTCGAGGATCAGCCGGCGGGTCTTGTCGAACAGCCGGTCGTTGTCCCGGGCCACGTCCATCAATTGCGACAGGCGATGGCGCATTTCGATGTTGCGATCGCGCAGCAGCGTGAGCTGGCGCTCCACCAGCGACACGCTGTCGCCGCGCTGGTGGGGGATACGCTGTTCGACCAGCAGTTCGTCGTGCTCGGCGAAGAAGGTTGGGTGGGCGCGCAGGTAGGCGACCACCGCTTCGGCATCGAGCTCGTTGGACTGCTGGGGTACAACCTTGGGCTGATCGGTCATGGCGGTTACTCGCTTAGAGACGAACCTGTCCTTCGTAGACGCGCACGGCCGGGCCGGTCATCAGCACGGGCTTGCCGGGGCCGGCCCATTCGATGTGCAGGCGGCCACCGGGCAGGTCGAGAGATACCGGGGAGTCCATCCAGCCTTGGCTGATGGCGGCTACCGCAGCGGCGCAGGCGCCGGTGCCGCAGGCCTGGGTTTCACCCGCGCCGCGTTCCCAGACGCGCAGGTTGGCGCGATGGCGGTCGATGACCTGGATGAAACCGGCATTCACCCGCTGCGGGAAGCGTGGGTGGTGTTCGATTTTCGGGCCCAGGGTGTGTACCGGTGCGCTGCGCACGTCATCGACGCGCAGCACGGCATGCGGGTTGCCCATGGACACGGCGGCAATCGAATGGACCTGGCCGTCGACTTCCAGCGGGTAGCTCAGCGCCTGCTCGTCGGCCACGAACGGGATCTCGGCCGGCACGAAGCGCGGCGGGCCCATGTCGACACTGACCTGGCCATCGTTCTGCACGTCCAGCACGATGATGCCGCTCTTGGTTTCCACGCGGATGCGCTTCTTCGCGGTCAGGCGCTTGTCCAGCACGAAACGGGCGAAGCAGCGCGCGCCGTTGCCGCACTGCTCGACCTCGGAGCCGTCGGCGTTGAAGATGCGGTAGCGAAAGTCCACTTCCGGGTTGCTCGGCGCCTCGACGATCAGCAGCTGGTCGAAGCCGATGCCGGTGTGGCGGTCACCCCATTGCTTGGCGTGCTTGGGCTGGATGTGAGCGTGCTGGCTGACCAGGTCGAGGACCATGAAGTCGTTGCCCAGCCCATGCATCTTGGTAAAGCGCAGCAGCATGGGGTCACTCCGGCAGCAGGCTTTCGCCAGCGTACAGTTCGGCGATGGTCTCGCGACGGCGTACTTCGAAAGCCTGGTCGCCGTCGACCAGGATTTCCGCGCAACGGCCACGGGTGTTGTAGTTGGAGCTCATGACAAAACCATAGGCGCCTGCCGACTGCACGGCCAGCAGGTCACCTTCGGCCAGGTTCAGCTGGCGGTCCTTGGCCAGGAAGTCGCCGGTTTCGCAGATCGGCCCGACCAGGTCGTAGGCACGGCCTTCGCCTTCGCGTGGGGTGACCGCGCTGACGCCCATCCAGGCCTGGTACAGGGCCGGGCGGATCAGGTCGTTCATCGCCGCATCGATGATGGCGAAGTCCTTGTGTTCGGTGTGCTTGAGGTATTCCACGCGGGTCAGCAGGACGCCGGCGTTGGCCACGATGTAGCGGCCCGGCTCGAACACCAGGGCCAGGTCACGGTCGCCGACGCGCTCGCGGATGGCCTTGATGTAGTCGGCCAGCAGCGGCGGCTGCTCGTCGCGATAACGCACGCCGACACCGCCACCGAGGTCCAGGTGGCGCAGGTGGATGCCGCATTCGGCGAGGCGGTCGACCAGCACCAGCAGGCGGTCGAGGGCATCGAGGAACGGGTCGACGGTGGTCAGCTGCGAGCCGATGTGGCAGTCGACACCGACCACTTCCAGGTTCGGCAGCTGCGCGGCACGCACGTAGATGGCCTCGGCGTCGGCGATGGCGACGCCGAACTTGTTCTCTTTGAGGCCGGTGGAGATGTACGGGTGGGTGCCGGCGTCGACGTCCGGGTTGACCCGCAGCGAGATCGGCGCAACCTTGCCCATCTCGGCCGCCACGACCTGCAGGCGCTCGAGCTCGTCGGTGGACTCGACGTTGAAGCAGTGCACGCCGACTTCCAGGGCGCGGCGCATGTCTTCGCGGGTTTTGCCGACGCCGGAGAACACCACGCGATCGGCACGGCCGCCAGCGGCCAGCACACGCTCCAGCTCACCGCCGGAAACGATGTCGAAACCTGCACCCATGCGCGCCAGGATGTTCAGCACGCCGAGGTTGGAGTTGGCCTTGACCGCGAAGCAGACCAGGTGCTCGACGCCTTGCAGGGCATCGGTATAGCTGCGGTACTGGGCTTCGATGTGGGCGCGCGAGTAGACGTAGGTCGGGGTGCCGAAACGTTCGGCGATGGCCTGCAGGGCCACGCCTTCCGCGAACAGTTCACCGTCGCGGTAGTTGAAAGCGTTCATGAGATTTCCTTACTGCGCAGGCGACTGCTCGGGCTCGATGGGCTGCTCGTCCTGCGGCTGTACCGCCGGTGCGTGCTTGTGCTGATGCGACTTCTGGCTGCCTTTGCCATCCTTGCCGTCTTCGGGCAGGTACAGGGGGCCTTTCTGACCGCAGGCCGAAACGAGGCAGGCAACCGCGACCAGCGCCGCAAGTGAGGAAATCAGGCGCTTCATGGGTGAAATCCTTTGAAATATGCAGTATTGCGCCCGAGTATACCGAGCGACCGGCGGATTGCCTATGCAAGAGCCGGTCCGTCGGGCGGGCTATGCTTGTGGGCCAGCGGCTAACCTTTGCATTCGGCGCCAAGCGCCCGTATCTTGCCCGGCTTGCCTGTAATGCAGCCAATTTCGAGGTTCCTGCAATGAGTTTGAGCGAAGCGCGTTTCCATGATCTGGTCGACGCCACCCAACAGGCCCTGGAAGACCTGTTCGACGAGAGCGGCCTGGACCTGGACATGGAGAATTCCGCCGGCGTCCTCACCATCAAGTTCGACAACGGCAGCCAGCTGATCTTCAGCCGCCAGGAGCCGCTGCGCCAGCTGTGGCTGGCCGACCGCTCCGGTGGCTTCCACTTCGACTACGACGAAGAGAGCGGCAAGTGGGTGTGCGAGAAGAGCGAAGAGCTGCTTGGCGAAATGCTCGAGCGCATTGTCTGGGAGCGGGCCGGCGAGAAGCTGGACTTCGACGAGATCTGACATGACTGCCCAGGCGCGGCCAGCCAAGCCGCTGTACAGCAACGTCAGCCCCGCAGTGCCTTCGCCGTGCATCAGCGTGTGCCGGCTGGATGAGCACAAGGTGTGTACCGGTTGCCATCGCCACGTCGAGCATATTCGCGAATGGCGTGCGGCCGACGATGAACGGCGCCGGCAGATCTGCCGTGAAGCCGAGGCCCTGCGCGCACGGGCTTGAGTATTTGCCCGGCTGTGGTAGTGTCGAGGCATGCGTCGCTGACGCCGGAGCATTCACAAACCCCGCCCTTGGGCGGGGTTTTGCTTTATCTGCCCATCGAAAACCACCTGTTCAAAGGAGCCTGACTGGACCATGAGCACCAAGCCTTCCCTCATCCTCACCCGCTTGGACGTACAGCGTCTGGAGCGCCTGCTCGACAGCCTCGACGAAAGTACCCCGGGTGTGCTCGCCTTGCAGGACGAGCTGGACCGTGCCGACCAGGTGGTCGGCCATGAGGACGTGCCCGCCGGCGTGGTGACCATGAACTCGCGCGTGCACTGCCGCGAAGAGGCCAGTGGCAAGGACTATCACCTGACCCTGGTGTACCCGAAGGACGCAGGCCCCGAGGGCAACGTCTCGATCCTGGCACCTATCGGCTGCGCCTTGCTGGGCTTGTCGGTCGGCGACCAGATCGACTGGCCCGCCCCCGGCGGCAAGACCCTGAAGCTCAAGCTGCTGGCGGTCGAGTACCAGCCGGAAGCGGCGGGCGATTTCGACCTCTGAGCCTCAGGGCTCCAGGGTCGCCTGAAGCTGCGCCAGGCCATCGTTGAGCGCCTGCTCGAGCTCGCGCTTGTAGCGCAGGTACAGCAGGGTCGAACCCTGCTCATCCTCGAGCAGCTCCGACAAGTCCAGGTCAGTGATGTAGCAACGGTAGTGCCCGGCACTGCGGCGCTGGCCGAGGATCTGCCGGGCAACCACGGCATACAGCTCGTCGCCATGCTCCAGCTCGGAGAACTCCTGCTGGTCGCAGTACAACGTCACATGCACCTCATCCCCCGCGCCCGCCTGCACGATGGCCTGCACCTCGTAATACGGCAGGCCGTCGCCATCGACTGGCGCCGGGCGCGCCTCGCTGCTGCGCGCCTTGCCTGGCCCTGAGGGCAGCAGCTGCGCGTAGTGGATCTGCAGCGAGGCCTGTTGCACATAGTCCAACGGCAGCCGCGCATCGCGGCGCATCACCACCGAGCGCAGAAAACGCTGCAGCGGCAGCAACAGGTGGCTTTCATCGTGCAGCGGCAGGCGCTGCTGCCACAGGGCGTTGTATTCATCCAGCACATACAGGTCGGCCCAGCCGTCGAACAGGCGGTAGAACACCTGGATGCAGTCGGCGCGGCCTTGCTCCAGCACCAGCGGCAGGTCGTGGTCCTGCAGGGCGTTGGCATCCAGGTGCAGGGGGCTGTAGACGCTGCGCTCTTCGGCCAGGTAGTCGAGCACGGCGGCATGCCCGCTCAGCGTCGCCAGGCTGACCTGGCCAGGCAACAGCTCCAGCACATGGGTGTACTGCGCCACTTGCAGCAGGTAGCGGTGGTTGCGGCCCTGGTCGAGCAGCAGTTGCACGGTATCGAAAATGTCCTCGACCCGCTGGCTGATGGCTTGCGCGCGGTTGTGGCAGAAGCAGCGCACTCGCACGCGCGGCCGGTGGCTGCGCTGGCCGAGGCTGTTGAGAAAATCGCGCAGGCAGCGCAGCAGGGCGTGTTCGCCGTCGTAGCGCTGCACCAGCACTTCGTTCCAGCTGTTGAGGGTGACCTGGTCGAAGGTCAGCACCAGGTTTTCGCGCACCCCGGCGTAGCTCAGCGAGTCGGTGCGCTCGGTGGTCATCAGGATGTTCAGGTCGCGGTGCTGGCGCAGCGGGTCGATGCCGACGTTGACCAGCAACAGGATCTCGTCGGCCACGCTGGGTTGCAGCAGGCGCACTTCGCTGACCGGCTCCAGCGGCAATGGGATGCTCTGCTGCAGGCTGCCGAGCAGGTTGAACAGCTCGAATTCGCTGAGGTCGCTTACCCCGGGGTGCAGCGCCAGGCGCGTGCTGCTGTCGATCACGCCGTTGCGGTGGGCCCAGGTCAGCAGCTCGAGCAGCTCGCGGCAGCGCTTGATCGGGCTGAAATGCTCCCATTCGTGCACGCCCAGGTTGCCGTTGTACAGGCCCCAGTGGTGGCTGCCGGGCTCCTTGCGGTTGGGTGAGTGGACCAGGGTCAGGGTGTCTTCGGCAAGGTCGGGGGCGATGCCGGGGTTGATCACTTCGATCTTGCCGGCGCGGCGCTCGAACGCCGCGTACAGGCGCCGGCCGAGCACATTCATGTCGCGCTGGTCGGCGCGGTTGCTGGCGTTCTGGTTCTGTGCGAACTGGCCGAGAAAGCGGTAGCTGTGGTTGAGCTCGGCCACCAGTTCGCGCCGCTCCAGCGCAACCTGGCGCACCTTCCACTGGCTGCGGCTGTCGAGCAGGGCCAGCTGGCGCTCATCCCAGCCCCATTCGTCTGCCAGGCGCTGCAGCAACTGGCGCTGCCAGCCATTGCTGCGGCTGCGCTCCAGGCCGCTGAGTTTCTTGTTGACCTTCAGGTACAGGCTGCGCCGCACCAGTTCAAGGCGCGTGGTCTCGCCGCGCTGCTGCAGGTAGCGCTCGATGCGGCGGTAGACCATCACGTAGGGGTCCAGCTCATCGAGGTTCAGGCGGTTGGCGAACACCGCCTCCTTGTAGTCCAGGCTCAGGCAGCGCACGGCGGGATATTCGCTGGCGTAGACCTCGGTCAGCAGCAACTTGAGCAGCGACTTGTAGGGTGAGTCGATGCCCTTGAACAGCTGCCACAGGCCGGCGCCGACGAACTCGCCGGCCGGGATGTGGGCCAGGTGGCCGAGGTCGAGGGCGTCGGTGCTGCGGATGAAGCGCTTGCTCAGCAAGGTTTCGCTGTAGCGCTGATAGTGCTGCTCTTCATACACCGGCACCAGCCACCACAGCGGCGTGCGCCCGGCCAGCCAGATGGCGGTGCGGTAGAACTCATCGAGCAGCAGGTAGTGCTGGGTGGTGCCGCAATCGTCGGAACTGAGCTGGCCGTCACGCAGGCCTTGGGCGAAGCCCTGCGGGTCGATGAGGAAAAAGTGCGCCTCGGCGCCCAGGCTGGCGGCCCAGGTCTCGAGCAACTGGCACTTGCGCTGCAGTTCTTCGCGCTGGCTGTCGTCCAGGCCGGGGGCATGGCACACCCATAGGTCCATGTCGCTCTGTTCGGCCTGGGCCAGGGAGCCGAGGCTGCCCATCAGGAACAGCCCGTGGATCGGGCGGTGAGGGTTGCCCAGGCGCGTCTTGTAGGTGAACGAGCGGGCCAGCCGCTGGCCTTCGGCGACCAGCCCGGCAGCCGGCTCGAAGCCCGATATGCCGGCCGGGGTGCTGCCGCAGACATAGCCTGGCAGCAGCGGATGGTTGACGTGGAATAGCAGCGGCAGCAGGGTCAGCACTTGCTGCTGGCGGGTCGAAAGCCCTTCCATGGCACGCTCGAGGCGGCCCTGGTTGAGTTGCAGAAAGCGCGCACGCAGTTTCGCCAGCACCTTGCGGTCGATGCCGTCGTCCAGGTCCGGGCGGATTTCGTGGGGGTGGTTCATTGCGCACTCAGGGGCAGGCCGGGGAAGCTTTGGCGAGTTTAGCCTGAGTGGAGCACTCGGATAAGCTGCGATTGGGTTTTTGGCGCCATTTTTCTAGCGCCCGTTTGGCCCTTGTCGCCGGCACGCCGGCGACGAGGCCGGTACAGGTTCAGGCAGGCTGCGGGGCCTTGAGGATGTTCAGCAGCAGTTGCACGCTTTCGGCCGCGTCGTGGCCAAGGCTGGTGAGGTACCCGCCATCAGGCTCATCGGTCAATTGCTTTTCGTGCAGGCGTTTGGCCGCAGCGACCAGGGCGGGGGAGGCGTTCGCGTGAATCTTGATGCCTTCCTGGCTGCTGTCCAGGTTGAACAGCGCGAGCACTTCCAGTTCGGCGATCAAATCGGGGGTGAAGGACATGGCGACTCCTGACTTCCAGACGAGGATGGCGGCACCGCCAGCGGTGCCTGACCCTGGAGTGTAGCCGGGTTATTCGTCCTCGCCTTGATCTGCCTCAGGTGGCAGCTCGGGCAGGGCGCGCAGGGCGTTTTCGTACCACTGGGCGTCGAACGGGCGATCTTCGGCGAGCATGTTGTCGATCTCGATGGCCAGTACATGGGCCATGAGGTTGAGGATGTCCTCGCGCTCGTAGCCGACCAGGGTCAGCTTGTTGAAGGTGGCCTTGGCAGCCGCTGGCTCGCCGCTTTCGATCTGGTTCTCGATGGCCTGGGTCAGCGTTGCCTCGGCGAAGGCTTCGTCGTCGTTGTCGATGTCGGTGGGCTCGCTCATGGCGCTACTCCTGATAGGGGGCGTACAGTTTGCCACGCCCGCGCTGGTCATGGCTTGCCGATCGGTCTATAAAAGCCGGGCCATCCCCACACGGCCTGGAGGCTGTTACCCATGCTCAAGCTTCACGGATTCGCGGTCAGCAACTACTACAACATGGTCAAGCTGGCGCTGCTGGAAAAAGGCCTGCCGTTCGAGGAGGTCACCTTCTATGGCGGCCAGGCGCCCCAGGCCCTGGCGGTCAGCCCGCGGGGCAAGGTGCCGGTGCTGGAGACCGAACATGGCTTTCTCAGCGAGACCAGCGTGATCCTCGACTACATCGAGCAGACCCGGGGTGGCAAGGCGCTGCTGCCGGCCGACCCGTTCGAGCAGGCCAAGGTGCGCGAGCTGCTCAAGGAGATCGAGCTGTACATCGAGTTGCCGGCGCGGACCTGCTATGCCGAGGCATTCTTCGGCACGGCGGTGGAGCCGGTGGTCAAGGAGCGTGCACGTGCCGAGCTGCTGGCGGGGTTCGCCACGCTCAAGCGCAATGGCCGCTTCGCACCTTATGTGGCAGGTGAAGAGCTGACGGTGGCCGACCTGATGTTCTGCTTCTCGGTGGACCTTGCGTATGCGGTGGGCAAGAAGGTGCTGAACATCGACTTCCTGGCGGACTTCCCGCAGGCGGCGGCGTTGCTCGAAAAAATGCGCGAGAACCCGCACATGGCGCGGATCGTGGCAGACAAGGACGCGGCGATGCCGGCGTTTCAGGAGATGATTCGCAGCGGCAAGCGCTGATCGTTGGGGGCTGCCTTGCAGCCCTTTCGCGACACAAGGCCGCTCCTACCGGGTTACGCGATTCCCTGTAGGAGCGGCCTTGTGTCGCGAAAGGGCCGCGCAGCGGCCCCAACTTCCAGATCAGCGCGAAGCCAGCAACGCCTTGCCACGCACAACGGCAGTACGCACCTGAGCCGGTGCAGTGCCGCCAATGTGGTCACGCGCATTCACCGAGCCTTCCAGGGTCAGCACGGCGAACACGTCCTGCTCGATCTGGTCGCTGAACTGGCGCAGTTCGTCCAGGCTCATTTCGGCCAGGTCCTTGCCGGTATCGACGCCATATTTCACTGCATGGCCAACGATCTCGTGGCAATCGCGGAACGGCAGGCCACGGCGCACCAGGTAGTCGGCCAGGTCAGTGGCGGTGGAGAAGCCGCGCAGGGCCGCCTCGCGCATGATGGCATGGCGTGGCTTGATCGCCGGGATCATGTCGGCAAAGGCACGCAGCGAATCACGCAGGGTGTCGGCGGCGTCGAACAGCGGTTCCTTGTCTTCCTGGTTGTCCTTGTTGTAGGCCAGCGGCTGGCCCTTCATCAAGGTCAGGAGGCCGGTCAGGGCGCCGAACACGCGGCCACTCTTGCCACGCACCAGCTCCGGCACGTCCGGGTTCTTCTTCTGCGGCATGATCGAGCTGCCGGTGCAGAAGCGATCGGGCAGGTCGACGAACTGGAACTGCGCGCTGGTCCATAGCACCAGCTCTTCGGAGAAGCGCGACAGGTGCATCATCGCCACGCTGGCCGCGGCGCAGAATTCGATGGCGAAGTCACGGTCCGAAACGCCGTCCAGCGAGTTGCCGGCCACGGCTTCGAAGCCCAGCAGCTTGCAGGTCAGCTCGCGGTCGATCGGGTAGGTGGTGCCAGCCAGCGCGGCGCTGCCCAGGGGCATGCGGTTGGTGCGCTTGCGGCAGTCGACCAGGCGCTCGTAGTCGCGGCTGAGCATCTCGAACCAGGCCAGCAGGTGGTGGCCGAAGGTGACGGGCTGGGCGGTCTGCAGGTGGGTGAAGCCCGGCATGATGGTGTCGGCTTCACGCTCGGCCTGTTCCAGCAGGCCTTCCTGCAGGCGGGTGATTTCGGCCAGGATCAGGTCGATCTCGTCACGCAGCCACAGGCGGATGTCGGTGGCTACCTGGTCGTTGCGGCTACGGCCGGTGTGCAGCTTCTTGCCGGTGATGCCGATGCGGTCGGTCAGGCGCGCTTCGATGTTCATGTGCACATCTTCGAGGTCCACGCGCCAGTCGAAGTTGCCGGCCTCGATCTCGCCCTGGATGGTCTTCAGGCCGTCGATGATGGTGTCGCGCTCGGCATCGCTGAGCACGCCGACCTGCGCCAGCATGGTGGCGTGGGCGATCGAACCCATGATGTCGTGGCGGTACAGGCGCTTGTCGAAGTCGACCGAAGCGGTGAAGCGGGCGACGAAGGCGTCGACGGGTTCACTGAAGCGGCCGCCCCAGGACTGATTGGTCTTGTCGGTGCTCATGGATTCACTCGTTGAAGGCGTGAACGAAAAAGTGGCGCCGATAATAGCAGGGTTGGGCGCGCCGCCGAAGGACACCGGTCGACAGAAATCTGCGGCAAACCGTAGCAATGGCGGGGGATGAGGATATTCACCGATTGAACGGCAGTGTTCCACGGACCGTCTACAGTTGGACAAAGGACTGGCAGTGAATCTGCCGGCTCAGTGAATCTTTGGCCTTCGTATCGGTCTAGAGCGTGACCGCAGTGTCGCTCGACCTGCATCTGTCTACGCTATACCTGTGCGAGACTCACTCAGGAATCCAGAGCAATTATGAATGTCCTGATCGTTGATGATGAACCCCAAGCCCGTGAACGCCTGACGCGGTTGTTCGGGGAACTGGAGGGGTACACCGTGCTGGAGCCCAGCGCCACCAACGGCGAGGAGGCCCTGGCACTGATCGAAAGCCACAAGCCCGATGTAGTTCTGCTGGACATCGGCATGCCAGGCCTGGATGGCCTGCAGGTCGCGGCTCGCCTGTGCGAGCGCGAGGCGCCGCCGTCGGTGGTGTTCTGCACCGGTGACGACGAATACGGTGCCGAGGCTTTCAAGGACAGTACCCTCAGCCATGTAACCAAGCCGATCCAGCCCCAGGCGCTGCGCGATGCGCTGCGCAAAGCGGAAAAACCCAACCGTGGCCAGCTTGCCGCGCTGACCCGGCCAGGCAGCGAAGGCGGCGGCCCGCGCAGCCATATCAGTGCGCGCACGCGCAAGGGCATCGAACTGATCCCGTTGCCGCAGGTGATCTATTTCATCGCCGACCACAAATACGTGACCTTGCGCCACGAAGCCGGCGAGGTGCTGCTCGATGAGCCGCTCAAGGCCCTGGAGGACGAGTTCGGCGATCGTTTCGTGCGCATCCACCGCAACGCCTTGGTCGCCCGCGAACGGATCGAACGCCTGCAGCGCACGCCGCTCGGGCATTTCCAGCTCTATCTCAAGGGCCTGGACGGTGACGCCCTGACCGTCAGCCGCCGGCACGTGGCGGGCGTGCGCAAGATGATGCAGACCCTCTGAACAGGGTCTGCGCAGCTTTGGCAGGCGCGGCCTTGCGTCGCCAAAGGGGCGCGCAGCAGCTCCAGAATTGATGCTTCATCTCATAGGCCCCGGGGCTGCTGCGCAGCCCTTTCGCGACGCAAGGCCGCTCCTACAGGCGCCGACGGAGCTGTTATCATCGGCGGCATTCCTAAGCATTGGGGCGCTCCATGTCCACTCGCGAAATCCGCATTGCCACCCGTAAAAGTGCCTTGGCCCTGTGGCAGGCCGAATACGTCAAAGCCCGCCTCGAGCAGGCGCACCCTGGCCTGCTGGTCACCCTGGTACCCATGGTCAGCCGTGGCGACAAGCTGCTCGATGCGCCGCTGGCGAAAATCGGCGGCAAGGGCCTGTTCGTCAAGGAACTGGAAACCGCCCTGCTGGACAACGAAGCCGACATCGCCGTGCATTCGATGAAGGACGTGCCCATGGACTTCCCCGAAGGCCTGGGCCTGTACTGCATCTGCGAGCGCGAAGACCCGCGCGATGCCTTTGTCTCCAACCACTTCGCCAGCCTCGATGCCCTGCCGGCAGGCAGCATCGTCGGCACTTCCAGCCTGCGCCGCCAGGCCCAGCTGCTGGCGCGCCGGCCGGACCTGAAAATCCACTTCCTGCGGGGCAACGTCAACACGCGCCTGGCCAAGCTCGATGCCGGCGAGTACGACGCGATCATCCTCGCGGCGGCCGGGCTGATCCGCCTGGGCTTCGAGCAGCGCATCACCGACAGCATCAGCGTCGACGACAGCCTGCCGGCGGGCGGGCAGGGCGCGGTGGGCATTGAATGCCGCAGCGCCGACAGCGAGATCCACGCCCTGCTGGCGCCGCTGCACCACCTCGATACCGCCGACCGGGTCGTGGCCGAACGTGCCTTGAACAAGCGCCTGAATGGCGGCTGCCAGGTGCCGATCGCCTGCTACGCCGTGCTCGAAGGCGAGCAGCTGTGGCTGCGTGGCCTGGTCGGCCAGCCGAACGGCGGCACTTTGCTGGTGGCTGACGCCCGTGCCCCGCGCAGCAACGCCGAAGCCTTGGGTGTGCAGGTTGCCGAAGACCTGCTGGGGCAGGGCGCCGAGGCCATCCTCAAGGAAGTCTACGGCGAGGCCGGGCATCCGTGAGCCAGTGGCGGCTGTTGCTGACGCGCCCCGCCGATGATTGCGCGGCACTGGCCCAGAGCCTTGCCGCCGCCGGGGTCGCCAGCAGCAGCTTGCCGTTGCTGGCCATCGAGCCGGTCGAGCTGGATGCGCCGCAGCGCCAGACGCTGGCCGCGCTGGGGCAGTACCAGGCGCGGATCGTGGTCAGCAAGCCTGCCGCCAGGCTGCTTCTCGAGCACCTGGCGCAAAACGCGCTGCAGCCCCCGGCAAAGGGCTGGTTCACCGTAGGCGAAGCGACGGCGGCGGTGCTGCAGGAGGCGGGCCTGCAAGTGGCCTGCCCTGCCCAGGGGGATGACAGTGAAGCCTTGCTGGCCCTGCCGGCGCTGCGAGCAGCCATGGCCGTTGCCGCACCGCGGGCGCTGATCGTTCGCGGTGTCGGAGGTCGTGAACTGCTGGCCGAGCGTCTTGCAGAGCAAGGTGCTAGTGTCGATTATCTGGAACTGTATCGCCGCTGCCTGCCGAACTACCCGCAGGGCACGTTGCTGCGCCGCATCGAAGCGGAACGCCTCAATGGCCTGGTGGTCAGCAGTGGGCAGGGTCTTGAACACTTGCAGCAGCTGGCGGGTGCCGATTGGCCGCGCTTGGCGCAGCTTGCGTTGTTCGTGCCCAGCCCGCGGGTGGCCGAACAGGCCCGGGCCGCAGGGGCCCAACAGGTTGTGGATTGCCGTGGTGCCAGTGCCACGGCCTTGCTGGCAGCCGTGCAGCGCAGCGCTGCACCTGCCTCTTAAGGCGCTAAGCTCAGAGCGGTGCGCCCCCATGCAAAGGATGGATACGTGAGCGAAACTGTCTTGTCGAACAATGATCAGCCGTCGGCCCAGGAGCCGGCGCAACCGGTTACCACCCCGCCCGCCAAACGCTCCGGCAGCGGCCTGGCCTTGCTGGCGCTGCTGGTGGGCGCCGCTGGGGTGGCGGTGGGCGGCTGGGGTGTCTGGCAGGTGCGGCAGCTGCAGGGCAGTGAAGTGAACCAGGGCCAGCACCTGGAGGCGCTGAGCCAGCGCGCTGCGGCGCTGCAGCAGCGCGAACAGCAGATCAGCGCCCAGCTGGCCAGCCTGCCGGCCGCCAGCGAGCTGGAAGACCGCCGCCGCCTGGTGACGCAACTGCAAGGCGACCAGCAGCGGCTCAGCCAGCGCCTGGAAACCGTGCTTGGCGAGAGCCGCAAGGAGTGGCGCCTGGCCGAGGCCGAGCACCTGCTGCGCCTGGCGACCCTGCGCCTCTCGGCGTTGCAGGACATCACCAGTGCCAAGGCGCTGGTCGAAGGCGCCGACGAGATCCTGCGCGAACAGAGCGACCCCGGCGCCTACGCCGCCCGCGAGCAGCTTGCGCGCAGCCTGGCAACGCTCAACAGCACCCAGCAACCAGACCGCACCGGGTTGTTCCTCAAGCTGGCAGCCCAGCGTGACCTGGTGCAGCAGCTCAGTGCCCAGTCGCCTGAATTCGACAGCAACGCCGATGCGCTCGGTGCCCTGACCGCCGATGGCGATGGCGCCAGCCGCCTGTCGCAGTGGTGGGCCGAGATCTCCAAGTACTTCCAGATCGACTTCGACGCCGACGACAATGTGCGCCCGCTGCTGGCCGGGCAGTCGCTCAACCAGTTGCGCCTGGCCCTGAGCCTGACCATCGAGCAGGCCCAGTGGGCGGCGCTCAACGGCGAGGCCAAGGTCTACACCCAGGCCCTGGACGATGCGCGCAGCGTGCTGCTGGCCAACTTCAACGCCGACAACGCCCAGAGCAAGGCCATGCTCGACAGCCTCAATGCGCTGGCCGAGCAGCCGGTCTCGGTGGTCACCCCTGACCTGAGCGAGAGCCTGGCCGCGGTGCAGGCCTACATCCAGCGTCGCCACCTGCCGGCCGACAGCGAAGGGGGCAAGCCATGAAGCGTGTCTACCTGCTGGCGGTGCTGGCGATCGTGATCGCCGCGGCGCTGGGCATCGCGGTGGCCAAGCACAGTGGCTACGTGCTGCTGTCGTATGGCAGCTTCCGCTACCAGTCCGGGCTGTGGGCCGCGCTCGCCGCGCTGGTCGCCATCGTCGCGGTGCTGTGGCTGCTGCGCTACCTGGTCGGCCTGGTGCTGACCTCCAGCGGCGTGGTCAACCCCTGGTCGCGGCGCAACCGCAGCCGGCGCGTGCGCATCGCCATCGAGCAGGGCCAGCTGGACCTTGCCGAAGGTCGCTGGGCCAGCGCCGAGCGCCACCTGCGCCGCGCCGCCGAGGCCGAACGCCAGCCGCTGCTGTATTACCTGGGTGCGGCCCGCGCCGCCAACGAGCAAGGCCGCACGCAGGAGAGCAACGACCTGCTCGAGCGCGCCCTGGAGCGCCAACCCCAGGCCGAACTGGCCATCGCCTTGACCCATGCGCAGTTGCAGATGGACCGCGGCGAAAGCGATGGCGCGCTGGAAACCCTGCTCGCCATGCAGGAGCGCCACCCGCACAACACCCAGGTGCTGCGCTTGCTGCAGCGCCTGTACCTGGAGCGCGGCGACTGGTCGGCACTGATTCGCCTGCTGCCCGACCTGCGCAAGAGCAAGGTGCTCCCGGCCAGCGAGCTTGCTGCGCTGGAGCAGCGTGCCTGGGGCCAGAACCTGAGCCTGGCGGCCACCCGTGGCGAGGATTCGCAAAGCGCTCGCCAGTCGCTGGAACGCGCCTGGCAGCAGCTGACCGCGGCGCAGCGCCAGGAGCCACAGCTGGTGCTGGCCTATGCCGAGCAGCTGCGCCAGGTCGGTGCCCAGGGTGAAGCCGAGCAGGTGCTGCGCAGCGCCCTCAAGCGCGACTACGAAAGCCACCTCGCTCGCCTGTACGGCCTGGTGCGCGGCGATGACCCGGCGCGCCAGCTGCAGGCTGCCGAAGGCTGGCTCAAAGACCACCCGCAAGACCCGAGCCTGCTGCTCACGCTCGGTCGCCTGAGCTTGCAGAACCGCCTGTGGGGCAAGGCGCGCGACTACCTCGAAAGCAGCCTGCGCATGGAACGCAACCCGGAAACCTGTGCCGAGCTTGCACGCCTGCTGGCCGGGCTGGGCGAGACCGAGCGTAGCAACCAGCTGTTCCAGGAAGGCCTGGGCCTGCTCGATGAGCGCCTGCTGGCCTTGCCGTTGCCTGAAGGCGTGCGCGCCTGACCGACCCTGGGCCCGCGCCGAGGCGCGGGCTCCGGGGGCTGGTTACTTCTCCAGCGCAGCACGTTAAAGGTGCGCCATCGTTCTTAGGAAAAGCCCTACAACCCAGTTTGAGATTTCCTCTGCTGCTCAGCGACTTCTCGCGCCTGTCTTGCCTTGAAACAAAGCGCGCCTTTCCTCTACCGTTTCAAACCACTTCACTCTCCGGACCTTCTACGCCCATGCCGGCCCGTCTGCGCACGTTCTTTCTTCCTGCCTGCCTGGCCTCGTTGGCAGTGCTGATTGCGTCCTTCTACCTGCAGGCAACCCTGGGCCTCACGCCATGCCCGCTGTGTTTCAGCCAGCGTGTGCTGCTGGGCGTGTATGCGCTGATCTGCCTGTGCGGGGCGGTGCATGTGCCAGGCCCGCGCGGCATTCGGCGCTATGCCTGGGCAGCGCTGGCCAGCTCGGCATTTGGCGCGTTGCTGGCGGCGCGGCATGTGTGGTTGCAGGGCGCCGACGACAAAGGCCATGTGTGCCCGCCATCGCTCTGGCAGCTGTTCGACCAGCCCTTTGGCGAAGCGGCCTGGCAGTTGCTGCTGGGCGGACCGGGCTGCAGCTCGCTGACCTGGAGCTTTCTGGACCTGACCTTGCCCGAATGGAGCCTGCTGGCGTTCCTGCTGCTGGCGCTGCTGCCCATGGCCTGCCTGCTGGCGTATCGTTTGCGCAGCCTGGGTGAAAGTTGACCCAGCGCAAGCCTTGAGCGCCAGCGCGACCAATGGTGCTGCGCCAGGGTATTAAACACTTGTATGAACTTTGTCTGCTGCGTACCTTGATGGGCAGCACGTGCGGGAATAATCTCCCAGCACGCATACCGAAAACACAACTGCTCGATGCCGTCCTGCTGATGTCACCTTTGTGCTGCGCGGTCGTAGTGCGAGGTGCAGCGGCATCTACCCAGAAGGGAAGAGATCGCCATGCTCGATAGTTGTCAGAACGCCCAGGAACGCTGGGGCGGGGTCCATAAGCTGATCGACCGCTGGCTCGAGGAGCGCCAGGAACTGGTGGAGGCTTTCCGCGCCTTGCGCGCCGTGAAGCCGGCCTTCGCCGACAAGGACACCAACGGGGATTTTTGCGCGCTGCTGGTCGACTACGTCTCGGCGTGGCATTTCGAGGTCAGCGAGCAACTGGTCAGCGAAGCCAAGGCGTTTGGTGATACGCGGGGGCTGGAACTGGCCACGCAGATCAACCCGCGCATCGATGACAGCACGCAATTTGCACTGGCCTTCAATGACCATTGCGAAAAAGGCGAGTGCAAGGACCCTGAGCGTTTCGCCGACAAACTCACCAAGTTGGGTGGCTTGCTGCACGAGCGCTTCGAGCTCGAAGACTGCCTGATCGAAGTGCTGCACAACGCCCACAAGGAAGAAGGCGCGGTGCAAGCCTGAAGGTGGCGTCAGTCGCCGACAGCCAGCAGTTCGATCTCGAATACCAGGGGTGTGTAGGGTGCAATCAAGTCACCCGCCCCCTCGGCGCCATAGGCTTGCGCTGATGGGATCACCAGGCGCCATTTCGCACCGACTTTCATCTGCGGCAACGCCACCTGCCAGCCTTCGATCACCGAGCCCAGGCTGAACCACTGCGGCTGTTGGTTCTGGTCGAATACCGAGCCATCCGGCAGCCTGCCGACATAGCGCACCTGCACCTTGCCATTGGCTTTTGGCTGCGCGCCATTGCCGCTGCTCAGCTCGCTGTACAGCACGCCTTCGGGCAGTTCGTGCACGCCGGCGCGGGCGCGTTCATTGGCCATGAAGCGTGTTTCGATGGCCAGCAGTTTCGCCACCTCGGCCTGTTCGGCAGTGTTGCTCGCCTGTTCTTCATGCTGCTGCAATATGGCCTGCATGCGCGCCTTGTCGAGTTTCAGCGGCTGGTTCTGATAGGACTGGCGCAGCCCTTCTACCAGCGCATCCAGCTGCAGCCCCGGTACTTCCTCGCGCAGCCGCTCACCCAGGCTGGCGCCCAGGCTGTAGGCCAGGTCGGCGTCGTTGCCTGGGGCGGTATCGGGGGCGGCCAGAGCGAAGGGCGCCAACAGGCTCAGACCGAATACAAGATAACGAGGCATGCGCAACTCCAGCTCAATGAGCGATGAAGTATGCCAGCGCACCTGCGTAAATATCAGCAGCGATTTGTTAAGCAACTACACTTGCACGCAGCTGCAAGACAACAACTTTGCCCAGGCATGCAACGCGGCGCTAGCGATACTGTCCACATGCCCTAGCGGCAGTAGCAGCAGAAGCATAGTATGAGCCGCAATCTCGTCAGCCAGGAGGTAAACCATGTCGGCCAAAAAGAAGCCAGTAAGCACGCCGTTACACCTGCTCCAGCAACTTTCGGGCAGCCTGCTCGATCACTTGGAAGATGCCTGCACGCAAGCGCTGGCTGATGCGGAGAAACTGCTGGCCAAGTTGGAAAAGCAACGCGTCAAGGCGCAGGAAAAACTGCATAACGGCCGCCTGAAGTTGCAGGACGCGGCCAAGGCAGGCAAAGCCAAGGCCCAGGGCAAAGCGCAGAAAGCCATTGGCGAACTTGAAGGGTTGCTCGACTCGCTCAAAGAGCGCCAGACGCAAACCCGTACTTATATTCAGCAACTCAAGCGCGATGCCCAGGAAAGCCTGAAACTGGCCCAGGGTGTTGGCAAGGTACGCGAGTCGGCTGGCAAGGCACTGGAGCAGCGCGCGGTAGCGGCGAAGTCGGCCAAGGCTGCGGCCAAACCAGCGGCCAAGGCACCTGCAAAAGCGGCCGCCAAGCCTGCGGCCAAAGCGGCTGCTAAACCTGCAGCCAAGGCGCCAGCCCGCGCAGCAACCACCAAGGCCCCAGCGCGTACCGCAGCTGCCAAGCCGGCCGCAGCCAAGGCACCGTCCAAAGCGGCTGCAGCCAAACCCGCCGCTGCCAAAGCTACCCCGGCAAGAACCGCTGCCGCTAAACCCGCTGCCAAGCCTGCTGCAGCCAAAACCGCTGCTGCCAAGCCTGCTGCGAAAGCGGCGCCGGCCAAAGCTGCAGCCGCCAAGCCTGCTGCAAAACCGGTAGCGGCCAAAGCTGCAGCTGCCAAGCCTGCAGCAAAACCTGCGGCCAAGCCTGCCGCTGCCAAAGCTCCAGCCAAGCCGGCCGCCAAGCCAGCCGCAGCCAAGCCAGCAGCCAGGTCCGCAGGCAAACCTGCTGCCAAGCCAGCCGCCAAGCCAGTTGCCAGCAAGCCAGCCGAAACCAAACCGGCCACTGCGGCTACCCCAGCGACCAACTCGGCTACCCCGGCAGCACCTTCGGCCCCGGCCAGCACCCCAGCTCAGGCGCCGTCTTCGGCCTCCTGAAGCCCTGCGGCCGCGACGCGCAACTGCTCCAGCGCGTCGTGGCCACGGGCCTGGTCTGGCGCAAGCCAGGCCAGCCAATCTTGCGAGCCCGCCTGCTCACCTGCAGGCCACTGCTGCGCACACGCCTGCAGGCGCTCCAGCAACGTCCTTTCCGCTTGCAGTTCCAACCCTTTCACTTGCTCCCTCAGCGCCGCCAGGTGCGGCTCGTGCTGCGCGGCTGCCCGCCACGCCTGGCGCAGGCTGCGCAGGGGCGTCACCACTTCCTGCTGCCAAGGTTCGGCAAGCGCACGCAAGGCCTGCACGCGCGCAGGGTCCGGCGTGACGCCACGCGCCTGCAACCAGGTTGCGCACAGCAGCAGGCAGACATCGCCGCCCAATGCCTGCACGTGCAAGCAGGCCGCTTCGACACCCGGCCGTGCATACAGGGCCAGGGCGTGATTCCACAGGTCGGTGTACATGATTCCACTCACGCTACGGGCCGAGGAAGCTGGTAGACTCCGCGACCATCATGATCAGACTATCCAACCTCACTTTACAGCGTGGTCCGCAGCGCTTGCTAGACGGCGCCGAGATGACCCTGCACACCGGTCACAAGGCCGGCCTGATCGGCGCCAACGGCGCCGGCAAATCCAGCCTGTTCGCCTTGCTGCGCGGCGAGCTTTCGCCCGATGGCGGCGACTGCCAGTTGCCCGGTGACTGGCGCATCGCGCACATGCGCCAGGAGGTCGACACCCTCGATCGCCTGGCCGTGGACTATGTGCTCGACGGCGATGTGCGCCTGCGCAAGGTCCAGGCCGAGCTTGCCCTGGCCGAGCAGGCCCACGACGGCACTGCCCTGGCGCGCCTGCACAGTGAGCTGGAAAGTGCCGACGGCTACACCGCCGATGCGCGAGCGCGCAAGCTGCTGGCCGGCCTTGGCTTCACCAACGAGCAGATGGACCGCCGGGTAGGCGACTTCTCCGGTGGCTGGCGGATGCGCCTGAACCTGGCCCAGGCCTTGATGTGTCCGTCCGACCTGCTGCTGCTGGACGAACCGACCAACCACCTGGACCTCGACGCCATCCTGTGGCTGGAAGACTGGCTCAAGGGCTACCCCGGCACGCTGTTGCTGATCTCCCACGACCGCGACTTCCTCGATGCCGTGGTCGACCACGTGCTGCACGTCGAGCAGCGCAAGCTCAACCTGTACAAGGGCGGCTACAGCGCCTTCGAACGCACCCGTGCCGAGCGCCTGGCGCAGCAGCAGCAAGCCTACGAGAAGCAGCAGGCCCAGCGCGCGCACATGGAAAAGTACATTGCCCGCTTCAAGGCCCAGGCCACCAAGGCCCGCCAGGCGCAGAGCCGGATCAAGGCCCTGGAGCGCATGGAAGAGCTGTCGGCGGCGCATGTCGACTCGCCGTTCGACTTCGTCTTCCGTGAGTCGCAGAAAATCTCCAGCCCGCTGCTGAGCCTGTCCGAAGGCCGCCTGGGCTATGGCGACAAGGCGATTCTGGACAAGGTCAAACTGCAGCTGGTACCGGGTGCGCGGATCGGCCTGCTCGGCCCCAACGGCGCGGGCAAGTCGACCCTGATCAAGAACCTCGCCGGCGAGCTCGAGCCGCTGTCGGGCCGCCTGGTGCGTGGCGAGAACCTTGCCGTGGGCTACTTCGCCCAGCACCAGCTCGACTCGCTGGACGACAAGGCCAGCCCGCTGCTGCACCTGCAGCGCATCGCCCCGGCCGAACGCGAGCAGACCCTGCGTGACTTCCTTGGCGGGTTCGACTTCCATGGCGACCGCGTCGACGAGCCGGTGGTGAATTTCTCCGGCGGCGAAAAGGCCCGCCTGGCCCTGGCGCTGATCGCCTGGGAACGGCCAAACCTGCTGCTGCTCGACGAACCGACCAACCACCTCGACCTGGAAATGCGCCTGGCGCTGACCATGGCCTTGCAGGAATTTTCCGGCGCCGTGGTGGTGGTTTCCCACGACCGTCACCTGCTCAAGAGCACCACCGACGAGTTCCTGCTGGTGGCTGACGGCAAGGTCGACACCTTCGATGGTGACCTCGACGACTACAGCCGCTGGCTGGTCGAGTACCGCCAGCGCAGCGCGCCGGCGAGCACGGGTTCGGCCAACCCGGACAAGACCGACAAGAAGGCCCAGCGCCAGGCTGCTGCCGCCTTGCGCCAGCAACTGGCGCCGCACAAGAAGGCCGCCGACAAGCTGGAAGCCGAGCTCAACCAGGTGCATGCGCAGCTGGCCGAGATCGAGGCGGCGTTGGCTGATAGTGGGCTGTACGAGGCGGCGCGCAAGGATGAGCTGCGTGACCTGCTGGCTCGCCAGACCAAGCTCAAGCAGCGCGAAGGCGAGCTTGAGGAAGGGTGGATGGAAGCGCTGGAAACCCTTGAGAGCATGCAGGCTGAGCTCGAGGCGTTGTCCTGATCGCTTGGTGTCGAGAGTGCGGGCCCTATCGCCGGCAAGCCGGCTCCCACAAGTAGCCGGCGATAGGCGAAAGGATTTCTGTAGAAATCACTGGTCATTTTTTCACCAACCCCTTAGCTTAACGTTTTGAAACATACGTTGAGCGAGGTGTGTGATGTCGATGGAAGTGTGGTTGGGCTTCTTTGCCGCGTGTTGGGTGATCAGCCTTTCACCGGGCGCCGGGGCGATTGCCTCGATGTCCAGCGGCCTGCAGTACGGTTTCTGGCGCGGTTACTGGAACGCCCTGGGCCTGCAGCTGGGCCTGATCGTGCAGATCGCCATCATTGCCGCCGGCGTGGGCGCCATCCTCGCCGCTTCCGCCACCGCGTTCCAGGTCATCAAATGGTTCGGCGTCGCCTACCTGATCTACCTGGCCTACAAGCAATGGCGCGCCCTGCCGATGGACATGACCGAGGAATCCGGCGTGCGCCCGATCGGCAAACCGCTGAGCCTGGTGTTCCGCGGCTTCCTGGTCAACGTCAGCAACCCCAAGGCGCTGGTGTTCATGCTCGCGGTGCTGCCGCAGTTCCTCAACCCGCATGCGCCGCTGTTGCCACAGTACATCGCGATCACGGTCACCATGATCAGCGTCGACATGCTGGTGATGGCGGGCTACACCGGCCTTGCCTCGCGGGTGCTGCGCCTGTTGCGCACGCCCAAGCAGCAGAAGCGCTTGAACCGTACCTTTGCCGGGTTGTTCATTGGCGCTGCCACCTTCCTCGCGACCTTGCGCCGCGCGCCGATCTGACCGCTTGCCAGGGGCCTTGTGAAGGCCCCTTTTCATTTCTGCCGGTCCACCATTCCCTTGAGCAAGTCCAGCGGCATCGGAAACACGATGGTCGAGCTCTTGTCGCCGGCAATCGACCCCAACGTCTGCATGTAGCGCAGCTGCATGGCCCCGGGCTCCTTGCTCAACATCTGCGCCGCCTGCATCAGCTTCTCGGAAGCCTGCAACTCGCCTTCGGCATGGATCACCTTGGCCCGCCGCTCGCGCTCCGCCTCGGCCTGGCGGGCAATGGCACGGACCATCGATTCGTTGAGGTCGACGTGCTTGATCTCGACGTTGGCCACCTTGATGCCCCAGGCGTCGGTCTGCGCATCGAGCACATGGCGGATGTCCAGGTTGAGCTGCTCGCGCTCGGCCAGCAGCTCGTCCAGCTCGTGCTTGCCCAGCACCGCGCGCAGGGTGGTCTGCGCCAGCTGGCTGGTGGCGACCAGGAAGTCCTCGACCTGGATGATCGCCTTCTGCGGGTCGAGCACGCGAAAGTACAGCACGGCGTTGACCTTGACCGAGACGTTGTCGCGGGTGATCACATCCTGCGGCGGCACATCCAGCACCACGGTGCGCAGGTCGACCCGGACCATCTGCTGGATCACCGGGATCAGCAGGATCAACCCCGGCCCCTTGACCTGCCAGAAGCGCCCGAGCTGGAACACCACGCCACGCTCGTACTCGCGCAGGATGCGAAAGGCCGAGAGCAACAGCATCGCCAGCACGACCAGCACGGCGCCAAAACCCACTTGCATGAACATCGTCATTCCCCTTGCGCCGCTGCGGCGGCGCTCACTTCCAGCATGACCCCTCGGCGTGCCGTGACGCGCACGTGCTGGCCGGTTTGCAGGGGTGTGGCGCAATGCACCTGCCACTGTTCCCCCTGGGCCAGCACGCAGCCGCAGAAGGGGTCGTTCGCGGTTACCTGGGTCACGGTGACCAGGCTGCCGACCAGGCCGGCATCGCCGCTGACCAGCGCCCGCCGGCGCGCTTTCAGGGCCATGCCCAGCACGCCGCCGATCAGCAGTGCAGAAAGCACCGCCAGGGTGGCGATCAGCGTCAGCGGGATGCCGAAGCCGGGGGCGTCGGTGTCGACCAGGATCAATGCGCCGACCACGAAGGCCACGATGCCGCCGAAGCCGACCACGCCGAAACTGGGCAGGAATGCTTCGGCGATCATGAAGGCGATGCCGAGCAGCACCAGCGCCACGCCGGCAAAGCTCACCGGCAGCAGCTGCAGGGCGTATAGCGCCAGCAGCAGGCAGATGCCACCAACCACGCCACCGACCGCGGAACCTGGGTTGATGAATTCGAACAGTAGGCCGTACACCCCGATCATGATCAGGATCAGCGCCACGCTGGGGTTGGTGATCACCGCCAGCAGGCGCGTGCGCCAGTCGGGCAGGTGTTCCACCAGGCTCGCGTCGCGGGTGTGTAGCTGGCGCGGCTGGTCGGCGGCGGTCACGCTCTTGCCGTCGAGCTGGCGCATGAGCTCGGGCAGGTCGCTGGCCAGCTGGTCGATCACCTTCAGGCGCAGGGCTTCGCTGGCGGGCAGGCTCACCGCGTCGCGCACTGCCTGCTCGGCCCAGTCGGCGTTGCGCCCGCGCAACTGCGCCAGGCCACGGATGTAGGCGGCGGCGTCGTTGACCTGCTTGCGCGCCAAGGTGGCTTCATCGCCTGAAGGGCTGGCCTTGTCGTCCTTGGGCAGCCCGGGCGCGCCACCGATCTGCACGGGCGTCGCCGCGCCGAGGTTGGTGCCGGGGGCCATGGCCGCCACGTGGCTGGCATAGAGGATGTAGGTGCCGGCGCTGGCGGCACGGGCGCCGCTGGGGGCGACGTAGGTGGCCACCGGCACGGGGCTGGCGAGGATCGCCTTGATCATCTGGCGCATGGCGCTGTCCAGCCCGCCCGGGGTGTCCAGGCGGATGACCACCAGTTGCGCGCCCTGGTCCTTGGCCTGCTCCAGGCTGCGCACCAGGTAGTCGGCGCTGGCCGGGCCAATGGCGTCATCGATGCTCAGCACCCACACCGCGCCGGGCGCGGCGCTGCCACTCGGGGCGAAGCCAAGTACCAGCATCAGCATCAACCAGCGGCAACATCGAGCGAGCACCTGTCGTCACCTCGCGGGCCTGTGTTCTAGAAGTTTAGCTGTGGCTGCCGGGGTACGGCCTAAACTTGAAGATTGGGGGCGAAACCGGAGGTGCATCATGCGTATGGCCAAGACCTTGCAGCAGCGCCTGGACCAGGCCAACTGCGATTACGACATCATTCCCCACCCACACTCGGCCACCAGCCTTGAGTCGGCGCGCACGGCCGGGGTGCCCGCCGAACGGGTGGCCAAGTCGGTCATGCTCGATGACCGCCATGGCAACTACCTGATGGCCGTGCTCCCGGCCAACCGGCACCTGGACATGAGCAAGGTGCGCGTGTCCGGCGCCTGGCAGCTGACCCGCGAAAGCGGCCTGCCGAGCCTGTTCGGTGATTGCGAGCGCGGCGCCATCCCGGCCATGGGCGACGCCTACCAGATAAAAATGCTGCTCGATTCGAGCCTTACCCGCCAAGGTGATGTCTACCTGGAGGCGGGTGACCACGATCACCTGATCCACATGAGCATGGAGCAGTACCTGAAACTGGTACCGCAAGCCGAAGTACGCGAGCTGTGCTGATGTACACACACCAATGCCGGGTGGGCGTCGTGGACGGCCTGCCTGGCACATGAGGAGGAAACATGGACGCACCGATTCATCCATTCGCCGAACTGTTCAAGCAGCTGGGGCTGGCGGACGATCCGCAGAGCATCGACCAGTTCATCACCAGCCATTCCCCTTTGAAAAACGAAATCAAGCTGGTGGACGCGCCGTTCTGGAACGACGCCCAGCGCGCGTTCCTGAAAGACAGCATCATTGAAGATTCCGATTGGGCAGTGCCCTTCGATCAACTCAACGAGGCTTTGCGCCGCCCGCGAAAATAAAGCGCCGAGCGGCACCTGATGAGTGATTTGGCCGTTGCTATGCTCAGGAAAACAATAAGGGGATAGGCGCAATGAAAGATCCCTACGCACCAGGTTTCTGGTGCTCCGTGACGATCCTGGGCACCCTGACGGCCAGTTACTTCTACGGCATCCGCCAGACCCAGCAGATGAACCAGGCCGTGCAGTTTCTCTACGCTGCAGCCGCAATCACCGCGGCGGTGGCGTTGCTGGCATTGACGTGGATCGCCTGGCAGCAGTTGCACCTGAACCGGCGCGAAGTGGCCCAGGGGCGAACGTTGCTGACCATCTGGAACACCAAGGTTGCGCTACGCCGCGTCGAGACGGTGTTCGACCGCTATTTCTGGGGTAGCTACTGGCATTCGGGGCGCACCTTCGAGGAGGTGATGGGCGAGCTCAAGGGCACGCCGCTGGAGCAGAGCCTGGATGCCCTCAAGCGCCAGTGCCGGGCGCTCGACCGCGAAATCCACGACCATCATCACCACTGGCTGGCCAATGCCCGCGACCTTTCCAGCGTGGCTACGGCCATGGCGCGCGAGCGCTACCAGCTCGACCTGTGCGAGCCGTCGAGCACCGGCCATGGCAACACGGCAGTGCTCAATCGTGACCTGGAAGTGCTGGTGTACACCTGGTCGGCGCGCCTGCGCAGCTTCGACCATCAGCTGGACGAGCTGGAGCGCGCCTATCACTGAGTGGGCTCATTCGCCGCGGATGTACTGCTCCAGCTGCTTGATCAGGCTGGCCTGCTCGGCGATGGTTTCCTTGACCAGGTCGCCGATCGACAGCAGCCCGAGCAGCTCGCCATTGCTGACCACCGGCAGGTGGCGCAAGTGGCGGTCGGTCATCAGGTTCATGCAGTACTCAAGGTTCTGTTTCGGCTCGACCGTGACCACCGGCGCGCTCATGATGTCGCGCACAGGCGTTGCCGCCGACGAGCGGCCCTTGAGCACCAGCTTGCGCGCGTAGTCACGCTCGCTGACGATGCCCACCACCTGGTTGTTCTCCACCACCGGCAGCGCGCCGACGTTTTTCTCCGCCAGCATTTTCAGGGCGTCGAGTACCGAGTCATCCGGGCCGATGGTGTAGACGGTCTGGTGCTGGGACTTGGTCTTGAGGATTTGTTCGACGTTCTTCATACAGGCCTCTGCGGGTGGTAAACCGAGCTCTTGGAGTAAATAAAGCATCCAGCACGCCGGCCTGCACGGCAATGCAGGAAACGGCATGGAGTCGATTGAAAAACGTCATTGCCCTGCTTGAGTACCCGGTACCCGCACGTGGGCGAAATTACCTATACGGAAGTGGCCTTCGGGTTGGGGCCGAAGCGGTTGTCGCCAGGAGTGCCGTCCTGGATCAGGAAAATCAGGTTCACGATCGGCAGCAGCAGCCACCAGCCGCTTCGGTCGCTGTCATGCAGGCGACGTACACCGACAGCGATGGTGGGAAGCAAGAGCCCCCAGTTGTAAATGTTGGTGAGGATCTGTGAATCACCCGCCAAGGCTTCGACGACAGCGATGGCAAGGGAGATCAGCGTACTGACCAGAAGAAACAACCAGTATTCCTTGCGGCGGGCGCGCCCTTGGAACGTGGCGTATTTCTTCAGCACCCTAGGGAATACATTGCCGAAAGTAATCGGCGTGTTGTCGGCTACAGCTGTAGCTGCCACACCACCGTTGGCAACCTGGGGCGCGCCACACCCCGGGCAGCTCAAGGCGGTTTCATCAATCTGTTTGGCGCAGCCGCGGCAGAACACCATGCTCATTTGTTTTCCCTCACCGTTGATTAGCTTCTTGAAAGACCGATGTAGAAGAACAGCGATATGCCAGACAAGATCAAGCCGGCGATGGCGAGGCCATTGCCGGGTTTCTTCTGGGTGATGCTGATGATGCCCATGATCAGGCCCATGCCGGCGAACAAACTCAGGCCCAGCAGGGTGTCGTTGTCCCATTCACCGTCATCGAACAGCGTGCTCAGGCCGTTGACGCCGAGGATCAGGGATATGGCTCCCAGCCACGGTGTTTGGCCACCGCTGGCCTGGGTGTTTGCAGGCACTGCAAATTGAGGGGCGCCACATTGTGGGCAGGTGGGTGCCGATTCGTGCAGCTGACGAGCGCAGCCGCGGCAAAAAACCATTGCCATTTGTGAGTCCTTTCAAACGGTCGGCGAACATGTTCGTGGGAACAGGCTCAGGAGGTTAGCAAATATCTCGTTAGTGGCGAAACAATGGCGCCGATGGATCGATTGGGAATGCTGTCGAAAAAAGGCGCCTTAGGCGCCTTTTTTTCATGGAAAACGATCAAAGCTTGGGCATCTGCCCGATCCGCGCCACCATCTCGCTCACCACCTGCAGGTCGAGCATGAACTGCTCCACGGTCTTGAACTCGTTGTCGTTGTGCCCGGTGTACTTCACGTCCGGCATGGCCAGGCCGAACTGCACGCCGTTGGGCAGGTCATGCACCGAGGTGGCGCCGGCCGATGTGCCGAACGCGTGCTGCATGCCCAGGTTCTCGCTGGCGACATCGAGCAGGGCCTTGACCCATTCACCCTCGGGGTTGCGGTACATCGGCTCGTCGAGGCTGTAGTTGAAGGCCACCGAAGTGTGGCTCTGGCGGGCCCAGTCGCCCAGCTTGTCGGCCAGTTCGTCCTTGATCGTGGCCAGTGGCTTGCCCTTGGGGATGCGCAGGTTCACCGCCAGCTTCAGGCCTTTCTTGTCCACGCCAACGAAGGTCAGCGAGGCGGTCAGCGGGCCCATGAAGTCGTCCTTGAACGCCACGCCGAGCTTGTTGCCCAGGTAGTCCAGGCCCCAGTTGTCGGCGGCATAGCGGGCGGCGTCGGTGAACTGGTTGTGCTTGAGCGGCACCTGCTCGCCCAGGCCGTTGATGAAGCCGAGCATGCGCGCCACCGGGTTGACCCCGGATTCCGGCTCGGAGGAGTGGGCCGAAACACCGGTCACCGTGAGCAGCACCTTGTCACCTTCGGCCTTGGCGGTGATCTTGAAGTCGTTGCCGTTGCGCTGCACGTAGTCGGCGCCGGCTTTTTCCAGTTGCGCGGCCAGTTGCGCCGGCTTGTCGCTTTTCAGCGTGGCCACCGAAGTGGTGGGAATCTGGTTGGTGGCCAGGCCGCCGGTCAGGTTGACGATTTCCGCGCCCTTGCCGCTGGCCGGGCGTTTGCTGAAGCTGGCCATGATGGTGCCGTAGCCTTTTTCGGCGATCACCACCGGGTAGCCGCCATCGAGCGCCAGGTTGTAGTCGGGCGTCGGGTTGCGGGCGAAGTAGTAGGGGATGGCCTCACCGCTGGTTTCTTCGGTGGTGTCGATCAGCAGCTTGAACTGCCGGGCCAGAGGCAGTTTCTCGTCCTTGGCCACCTTCAGCGCGTACAGCGCCACGACGATGCCGTTCTTGTCGTCCTCGGTGCCGCGCCCGTACATGCGGTCGCCGACCAGGGTGACCTTGAACGGGTCCAGGCGGGTGCCGTCGTCCAGCTTCCAGTTGTCCGGGTTGACCGGCACCACGTCGGCATGGGCATGGATACCCACCACTTCCTTGCCCTCGCCGAGGGAAATCTCGTACACGCGGTTGTCGATGTTGCGGAAGGCCAGGCCAAAGCCTTCGGCCAGGGCCTTGATCTTGTCGGCGATCTTGAGGAACTCGGGGTTCTCGTGCTGCGGCACGCCTTCGACGCTGAAGGTGGGGATGGCCACCAGCTCGCGCAGGGTTTCGGTGGCAGCCTTGCCGTACTTGATGCGGGTGTACAGGCCCAGCAGGCGGTTGATCTCGTTCTGCTGCTCGGCGCTTAGCGGCTTGTTGGCGAGGAAGGCCTCGAGGGTTGCGCCGAGGTTGTCGGCCTTGGCCAGGTCACTGCCGTTGAGCTTGCCGATGAACGCCTTGAAGTCGGCAGGGTCGGCGCCGTCGTAGGCCTTGATGATGGCCGCGGACTGTTGCTGCGAGAGGTTGGCGTGGGCGGGGAGCGTGAGCAGGCCGGCACTGGCCAGCACGAGCGTTGCAGTCAGTTTTTTCAGGAGCATGAGCGTGCGCATTCCTTCGCGAGACGGGAAAAAGGATGCTCACGCTATCACCAATGCGCAGTGGCACGGGAGTGCCTGGAGTGCGACATGTCGCACAAATGAAAAAGCCCCGGGCTCAGGCCCAGGGCTTCTCGTGATATGGCGCACTCGGCGGGATTCGAACCCACGACCCCTGCCTTCGGAGGGCAGTACTCTATCCAGCTGAGCTACGAGTGCAACGCGCACGCATGATACCCATCTGATTCGGCGTCGTCCATCGCCTTGATCTTTGGCCATTTTTCCCGATTGCCCGGGCCGGCCACGACAAACCCATCTATCCATATGCATTAACAGTATTTCCAGCGCGTTTCTTATGCCCGCTACTATCTGGTCACAACTTGTTATAACAAGTCACCGAACAGCGAAGAGACCCATGGCCGAACTGCTCCCCCTGTCCCCCGTACCGCTCTACACCCAGCTCAAGGCATTGCTGCGCGAGCGCATCCTCGACGGCACCTACCCCCCGCACAGCCGCATGCCCTCGGAAAACGAGCTGGGCAAGGCGTTCGATGTCAGCCGCATCACCGTGCGCCAGGCGCTGGGTGACCTGCAAAAAGAGGGGCTGATCTTCAAGATCCACGGCAAGGGCACCTTCGTCGCCAAGCCCAAGGCGTTCCAGAACGTCAGCACCTTGCAGGGCCTGGCCGAGTCGATGACGCAAATGGGCTACGAAGTGATCAACCGCCTGCGCAGCTTCCGCCACGTGCCGGCCAGCGCCCTGGTGGCGGCGCGGCTGCAGGTCGAGGAGGGGAGCCTGGTGACCGAGATCCGCAGGGTGCGGCTGATCAACCGCGAGCCGGTCTCGCTGGAGCTGACCTGGCTGCCCAAGGCCGTGGGCGAGAAGCTGGAAAAGGCCGACCTGGTCACCCGCGACATCTTCCTGCTGCTGGAAAACGACTGCGGCATCGCACTCGGCCACGCAGACCTGGCCATCGACGCCGTGCTGGCCGACAGCGACCTGACCCAGGCGCTGGAGGTGCAGGAGGGCGCGCCGATCATGCGTATCGAGCGCCTCACCCACACCGCCGACGGCGCGCCGCTGGACTTCGAACACCTCTACTATCGCGGCGATGCCTTCCAGTACCGCCTGCGCATCGACCGCCAGAAAGGGAGCACGGCATGAGCATCCAGACCCAGGACTACGACATCATCGTCATCGGCGGCGGCACCGCCGGCCCGATGGCCGCGATCAAGGCCAAGGAGCAAGACAAAGCGCTGCGCGTGCTGTTGCTGGACAAGGCCAACGTCAAGCGCAGCGGCGCCATCAGCATGGGCATGGACGGCCTGAACAACGCCATCATCCCCGGCCACGCCACGCCCGAGCAGTACACCAAGGAAATCACCGTGGCCAATGACGGCATCGTCAACCAGGCCACCGTGCATGCCTATGCCACCCACAGCTTCGAGACCATCGAGCAGCTCGACCGCTGGGGCGTGAAGTTCGAGAAGGACGAAACCGGCGACTACGCGGTGAAGAAGGTGCACCACATGGGCGCCTACGTGCTGCCCATGCCCGAAGGGCACGATATCAAGAAGGTGCTCTACCGCCAGCTCAAGCGCGCCCGCGTCGAGATCAGCAACCGCATGGTCTGCACCCGCGTGCTGCTCGATGGCGAGGGCGCCGCTGCTGGCGTGCTCGGGTTCGACTGCCGCAGCGGCGAGTTCCGCGTGGTGCGTGCCAAGGCGGTGATCCTTGCCTGTGGCGCCGCCGGGCGCCTGGGCCTGCCGTCCTCGGGCTACCTGATGGGCACCTACGAGAACCCGACCAATGCCGGCGACGGCTACGCCATGGCCTACCACGCAGGCGCGGAGCTGGCGAATTTGGAGTGCTTCCAGATCAACCCGCTGATCAAGGACTACAACGGCCCGGCCTGCGCCTACGTGACCGGCCCGCTGGGCGGCTACACCGCCAACAGCAAGGGCGAGCGCTTCATCGAGTGCGACTACTGGAGCGGGCAGATGATGTGGGAGTTCCACCAGGAACTCGAAGGCGGCAACGGCCCGGTGTTCCTCAAGCTCGACCACCTGGCCGAGGAAACCATCCAGAACATCGAAGAGATCCTGCACAGCAACGAACGCCCCAGCCGTGGTCAGTTCCATGCCGGGCGCGGCACCGACTACCGCCAGCACATGGTGGAGATGCACATCTCCGAGATCGGCTTCTGTTCCGGGCATTCGGCCTCGGGGGTGTGGGTCAACGAGAAGGCCGAGACCAGCGTCAAGGGCTTGTACGCCGCCGGTGACATGGCGGCAGTGCCGCACAACTACATGCTCGGTGCCTTCACCTATGGCTGGTTCGCCGGTGTCAACGCCGCGCAGTACGTGGCCGGGCGCGCGCTTGCCGAGGTCGATGCGGCCCAGGTCGAACGCGAACGCGAGCGGGTGTTCGCGCCGCTGCAGCGCGAGCACGGCCTGCCGCCCGCGCAGGTCGAGTACAAGCTGCGGCGCATGGTCAACGACTACCTGCAGCCGCCCAAGGTGACCAAGAAGATGGAAATCGGCCTGGCGCGGTTTGCCGACATCGAGCGCGACCTGGCCCAGATGAAGGCCAGCAACCCCCACGAACTGATGCGCGCGATGGAGGTGACGGTGATTCGCGACTGCGCCGAAATGGCCGCCCGCGCCTCGCTGTTTCGCCAGGAAAGCCGCTGGGGGCTGTACCACCACCGGGTCGACTTCCCCGAGCGCAACGATGGCGAGTGGTTTTGCCATTGCCACCTGAAGAAGGGCGATGACGGCCAGATGACCAGCTTCAAGAAGGCTGTCGAACCCTACCTGATCGCCCTGGATGCCGAGGAACAGACCGCCTACGACCGGCTGCGGGTCAAGGCCGATGCCGCATGAGCCGGGGCCGCGCCCACACGGTCAGCGGTGATCGGTGTGGGAGCCGGCTTGCCGGCGAAAGGGCCATCAGCCTCACCGAATAACCAGAACAAAGGACCCCGTGACATGCCCTACCAACCCCAGGAAATCTTCTTTCGCAGCAGCGCCCCGGTCACCATCGACGAAGACAAATGCATTGCCGAAAAGGGCTGCACCGTGTGCGTCGAGGTCTGCCCCATGGACCTGCTGGCGATCAACCCGGCCACGCAGAAGGCCTACATGGCGTTCGACGAATGCTGGTACTGCATGCCCTGCGAGAAGGACTGCCCCACCGGTGCGGTGAAGGTCGACATCCCTTACCTGCTGCGCTGAACCACCCGCCACTACGGACCGCGCCATGACTGAACGAAACACCGACAACCCCGAGATCCTTGCCCTGCTGCCGCGCCTTGAGGCCAGCGACGCTGGCGTGCGGCGCATCGCCCTGATCGAGCTGGCCGACCTGGAAGACCCGGATGCCTTGCCTTGGCTGACCGATGCGCTGCTGGTCGATGCCGCCGCCGAGGTTCGCAGCGAGGCCGCCCGGCTGCTCGAAGCCTGGGAGGAGCCCGAAGTGGTGCAGGCCTTGTGCGCCGCGCTGGCCGATGGCGCCGAACCGGTGCGCCTGGCAGCAGCCCAGAGCCTCAGCGAACTCAAGAGCCTCGAAGCCGGCCAGCTGATTTTGCCCTGGGCCAGCCACGCCGATGCCTTCGTGCGCGCCAGCGCCCTGCGTGCCTTGCGCGAGCTGCGCCTGGAAGAGGCCGCAGCGCCGGCGCTGCTGGCGCTGGCCGATGACGATGCGGCCGTGCGCCGCGAGGCGGTGGGAATTCTCGGTTGGCTCAAGCATCAGCCCGCGTTGCCGGCCCTGGCCCGGCTGGCCGAGGCCGAGCCGGACACCGAAGTACGCCGGGCGGCCATTGGCGCGCTGGGCCTTGCCCGCGACAGCGCCGTGCTGCCGGCGTTGATCGCCGCGCTGCATGACGAGGCCTGGCAAGTGCGTGAAGAAGCCGCCACCACCCTGGGCAAGGTAGGCCAGGAGCAGGCCGGCCCGGCACTGGTCGCGGCGCTTGCCGATGGCTTCTGGCAGGTTCGCCTGCGCGCTGCGCGCTCATTGGGGCGGCTGCGCCATGCCGCGGCGCTGGACGCGCTTGGCGAGCTGCTCGGCCATGGCATTGCCAACCTGCGCAAGGAGGCTGCCCTGGCGCTGGGTGAGCTGGGCCAGGCGCGTGCCTTGCCGGTGCTGCAGGCTGCCGAGGCAGACAGCGACCCGGAGGTGCGCAAGGCCGTGCGCATTGCCTTGGCGCAACTGCGCGGGGCAGCGTGATGAACGCGCCGGCGGCCATTCGCAACCTGCGTGGGCCTGGGGCGTTGGTGTTGCAGTGGGCCGATGGCGAGCGCAGCATCAGCCACGCTCGCCTGCGCGGCGCCTGCCCGTGCTCGCAATGCCGTGCGGCGCGGCTTGCCGGGCGCATCGCGGTGGTCCGCGAGGATGTGCGCGTGGAGCGGGTCGAGGTGCAGGGGTATGGGGTACAGCTGGTGTTCAGCGATGGGCATGAGCGGGGGATCTATCCCTGGGCCTACCTGCACGATCTGGGTTGAAGCGACCGGCCTCATCGCCGGCAAGCCGGCTCCCACAGGGACAGCACAGGGCTTGAGAGCTGCGCGGTCCCTGTGGGAGCCGGCTTGCCGGCGATAGGGCCAGTAGCTTTCACAAGGCAATCAGCTCCGGCCTCAACCCCTCGACGCGCCTTGCTGGCGCCGGCAGATACCCACCATCCCCCGTGATCTGGTGCAGCACCTTCTCGCGCAACCCATGCAGCGCCACCCCCGTGCGCAGCCGCGGGTGCGGCAGGTCGATCTCGACCACCGCCTTGATCCGCCCCGGGCGCGGCTCCAGCACCACCACCCGGTCCGCCAGGTAGGTGGCTTCCTCGGCGTCGTGGGTCACCAGCAAGGTGGTGATCCCGGCCCGTTCGCGGATGGCCAGCAGCTCATCCTGCAGCTGCTGGCGGGTCAGCGCATCCAGGGCACCGAACGGCTCGTCCAGCAACAGGATGCGCGGGCTGGCCACCAGCCCGCGGGCGATCGCCACGCGCTGGGCCATGCCGCCGGAGAGCTGGTGCGGGTAGGCCGACTCGAAGCCGACCAGGCCCACCAGCAGCACGAATTCATGCACGCGGCGGGCGCGTTCGCCCTGGGTCAGCGGCTCGTTGACCAGGCCCAGGGCGATGTTCTGCTCCACCGTCAACCAGGGGAACAACCGATGCTCCTGGAACACGATCCCGCGCTCGCCGCCAATGCCGCGAACGGCCTGGCCATCGACGCGGATGTTGCCGCTGTAGTCGGTGTCCAGCCCCACCAGCAGGCGCAGCAGGGTCGACTTGCCACAGCCGGACGCGCCGACGATGGCGATGAACTCGCCTTCGTTGATCGACAGGTTGAAATTGCGGATGGCCTCGAAGGGCTGGCCATCGACGCTGAACACCTTGCCGACGTTGTCGAAGCTGACCAGCGCCGGCGTGCTGTCGGGTTGGTTGGCGGCCAGCAAGTGCGATGTGTTGAAAGCGTTCATGCGGTTCTCCAGCGCGTGGCGCGCGATTCGAGGCGTTGTCCAAGGGTGCCGAGCAGGGCGCCGACCAGGCCGATCAGGACCATCGCCGCCATCACCTGGTCCATGCGAAACAGCTGCTGCGCGCCGATCATCAGGCTGGCGATGCCGCCGTCCGAGGGCATGAAGTATTCGGCGCCGATGGTGCCCAGCCAGGCATAGATCAGCGACAGGCGCAGGCCGGCGAAAATCGCCGGGGCAGCGCCAGGCAGCACCAGCAGGCGCAGGCGTTGCCACAGGTTCAGGCGCAGCGTGCGGGCGGCTTCGCCCAGTTGCGGCGAGAGGCTGGCGATGCCGCGCTGGGTGGCGATCAGCAGCGGGAAGAACGCGGCCAGGGCGACGAACACCTGCTTGGCGCCTTCACCCAGGCCGAACCAGGCCGTGAGCAGCGGCACCCAGGCGAACAGCGCAACCTGGCGCAATGCCGACAAGCTCGGCCCGAACAGCCGCTCGGCGGTGTGCGAAAGGCCCAGCAGCAGGCCCATCAGCAAGCCCGCGCCGCCGCCGAGCAGCAAACCGCCCAGGGTGCGCTGCAGGCTCAGCAACATGGCTTGCGGCAGCGAACCGTCGGCCAGGCCAGTGAACAGCGTGTGCAGTACTTCAAGTGGCGAGGTCAGGATGTTCGCGTCGACCCAGCCCAAGCTGCTGCTGGCCTGCCACAGCGCCAGCAGCGCTGCCGGCAGCAGCAGGCTTTGCCAGCCCTTGGGCACTGGCCCGCGCTGCTGTTCGCCGGTAGCCGGTTGCGGCCAGTACAGCAGGCGCTTTTCCAGGGACGAAAAGCTGCGCTCCAGCAGTGCGCCGACCAGGCCGATCACCAGGATGCACAGCAGCACCAGGTCGAGCATGAACAGCTGCCGGCCCCACACCATCAGGTAACCGATGCCTTCGCTGGAGGCCAGCAGTTCCACGGCCAGCAGCGAGGTCCAGCCTGTGGCCAGGGCCAGGCGCACGCCGGTGAGGAAGGCGGGCAGGGCAGCCGGCAGCAACAGCCGCAGGAACAGCAAATGCCGCGGCAGGCGCAGCGCGGCAGCGGCTTCGCGCAGCTTGGGCTGGGCATCGCGCACACCGACCAGGGTGTGCAGGGTGACCGGCACTACCACGGCCTTCACCAACACCACCAGCTTGAGCAGTTCGCCGATGCCGAAGCACAGCATGAACAGCGGGATCCACGCCAGGGTGGGGATCTGCGCCAGCGCCACGAAGGTCGGCAGCACCAGCGTTTGCGCACGCCGCGAAGTGCCCAGCCAGGTCCCCAGCAACAGGCCGCTGGCGATACCGGCGAGCAGCCCCCAGAACAGCCGCTGCAAACTTATCCACAAGTGCCCCCAGAGCTCGCCGGAGCCAAACTCCAGCGCGCTCTGCCACACCAGCGAAGGCGCCGGCAGAATCTGCTCGCTCATCCAGTGCTGCCGGCTCGCCACCACCCACAGCAGCGCAATCAGCAGCGGCAGCACCCACGGCAGGGTGTGGGAGCGGCCCAGTGCCGCGAATGGGCCAAGCAGCGGCCCCCGAATGCCCTCTCGCCCCTTGCTCAGAACTCCATTCATCAGGCATCTCTCGAAGCGTTTCTAGGTTATGCACTTATGGAATTAAAAATTCACATATGTGCCTTTCAAGAGATAAGAGCATGCGCCTCTTGTAGGCGGAAGCCTCCTGCCATTGCGTTTTCCTCATATTTTCCATGCGTTTTCCGCAACCTGCCCGGCGGGCCGCATACCGCTTGGTTTATGTCTTCTGGTTACTAAAAAATGAAGTTTTGATCTTTGTAGGTTCTAACCAGACCTGCCTAGCTTCTGGCCAAAGCGCCGGCCCTCGCCGGTGGCAGCCTGCCAAGGAGCCTTGCCATGAAAACCCCATTGCGCCACCTGATCCACGCCCTCGGGCTGGTCGGCCTGTTCACCCTCAATGCCCAGGCCGCCGAGCCGGCCAAGCCCGAAACCATCCGCATCGCCGTGCCCGACCTGAGCGCAGGCAGCAAGCACAGTGCCGGTGGCGTGGTCGATGTGCTGCGCGATCAGCAACTGCTGGAGAAGGAATTCGCCAAGGACGGCATCCGCATCGACTGGCACTTCTTCAAAGGTGCGGGGCCGGTGGTCAACGAGGCGCTGGCCAACGGCCAGGCCGACTTCGCCTACCTGGGCGACCTGGCGGCGATCGTCGGCAAGGCCAATGGCCTCGACACCCGCGTGCTGACGGCCGGCGTGCGTGGGGTGAAAAGCTACCTGGGCGTGGTGCCGGGCTCCGGCATCAAGACCCTGCACGACCTCAAGGGCAAGCGCGTCGCGGTGTTCCGCGGCACCGCCAACCAACTGTCGTTCGCCAGTGCGCTGGCCAGCCAAGGCTTGTCCGAGCGCGACCTGAAAGTGATCAACCTGGACTTCAATGCGGCCAACGCCGCCATTGCCGCCCGGCAGATCGACGCCACCTGGGGCCTTTCCAGCCTGCTGTCGCTGCGTGAGCGCGGCCTGGTCGAGCTGCCGGTCAGCTCCCGCGACCTGCAAGGCGCCGGCAGCACCCAGGCGGTACTGCTGGGCACCGGCGAATTCATCGGCAAGTACCCCGAGCTGGTGCAGCGCCTGGTCAATGCCCAGGAGCGTGCCGCCAGCTGGCTGCGCGACGAACACAACCGCGACGCTTACGTCGACCTGGTGGCCAGCAATGCGAACTGGCCGCGCAGCATCCTCGCCGACGACCTGGCCCAGGAAGACCTCGCCCACTACTTCGATCCACGCCTGGATGCAGGCTTCGTCGCCCAACTGCAGCAAGGCGTCGACCTGGCCGCCAAGGAACGCCTGATCCGCCGCAGCTTCCAGGTGGCCGACTGGATCGATACCCGCTTCCTCGATGCTGCCTTGCAACAGGAACAGGCCGTGCAGGCCGCCCGTTGAACCCACACCCGACCATGACTGAGAAAGGACCACGACCATGAGCAATGCCGCACTGGCCACCGCGCCGCAAGCCCTCGAACTCGATATCCACCCGGTCGCCGGCCGCATCGGCGCCGAAATCCGCGGGGTGAAGCTGTCCGCCGACCTCGATGCCGACACGGTCGCGGCCATCCAGGCCGCGCTGGTCAAGCACAAGGTGATCTTCTTCCGCCAGCAGGCGCACCTGGACGACCTGAGCCAGGAAGGCTTCGCCAAGCTGCTCGGCGAGCCGGTGGCGCACCCCACCGTGCCGGTGGTCGACGGCACCAAGTACCTGCTCCAGCTCGATGGCGCCGAAGGCCAGCGAGCCAACTCCTGGCACACCGACGTGACCTTCGTCGATGCCTACCCCAAAGCCTCGATCCTGCGCAGCGTGGTGGCCCCGGCTTCCGGTGGCGACACCGTGTGGGCGAACACGGCTGCGGCCTACCAGGAGCTGCCCGAGCCGCTGCGCGAGCTGGCGGACAAACTGTGGGCGGTGCACAGCAACGAATACGACTACGCCAGCATCAAGCCTGACGTCGACCCGGCCAAGCTCGAACGCTACCGCCAGGTGTTCACCTCGACCGTATACGAGACCGAGCACCCGGTGGTGCGGGTGCACCCGGTCAGCGGCGAGCGGGCGCTGCAGCTGGGGCATTTCGTGAAACGCATCAAGGGCTATTCGCTGGCGGATTCACAGCATTTGTTCGCGTTGCTGCAGGGGCATGTGACGCGCCTGGAGAACACCGTGCGTTGGCGCTGGCAGGCGGGCGACGTGGCGATCTGGGATAACCGGGCGACGCAGCATTATGCGGTGGATGACTACGGCACCCAGGCGCGCATCGTGCGCCGGGTGACCTTGGCGGGCGAGGTGCCGGTGGGGGTCGATGGGCAACTGAGCCGGACTACGCGTAAGGGCTGATATTGCTGGGGCCGCTTTGCGGCCCTTTCGCGACACAAGGCCGCTCCTACAGGGGATCGCGTATTCCTGTAGGAGCGGCCTTGTGTCGCGAAACGGGGGCAAAGCCCCCGCCCATCACCCCTCGCCATCACAGGCAATCAGTTGCCTGACCAGCCCCTGCGCCAACGGCGACAAGCCATACCCCACCCGGCTCACCACCCCGTAACGGGTGTAGAACGACTCCTCCTGCTCCGGCGCCAGGTCCGCCAGCTCAAGCGCCACCAGCCCTGTCTGGTAGGGCCGCAGGTTGGCACTGCAGGCGATGCCGATGGTGTCCGAGTGCATCACCACATTCAGCAGTGCATAGCCATGCTCGCATTCCACCGTCGGCAGAAAGTCCTGCCGGCCGCTGAGGTCGCTGAGCACCTTGCGGATGTTCGGCGGGCGGAAGGTGGTGGCCAGCGGGTAATCGAACAGGTCCCGGGCATTGACCTGGCTGCGCGTGGTCAGCGGGTGGCCGGCGCGGCAGCAGAAGTGCCAGCGCTGGGCTGTCAGCTTGTGCACGCGGTAGTCCGGGTCGGACTCGAACTGGCGCGTGTCGGCGACGAAGAACTCGATCTCTTCGGCCATCAGCTTGCGGTTCAAGGCCTGCCAGTTATCCACCTGGAAGCAGGTGCGCGCCGCCGGGTATTCGGCGACGAAACGCGCCACGGCCCGCGGCACCAGGCCGCCGGCTGGCGCAGGGCCGGAGCCGAAGCGCACCACGCCGGTGGTGGCGCCGTTGAACTGGTGGATCTCGTTGACCAGGTTGTGCGCCCCGTGCACCAGGCGCCGCGAATGCTCCAGTACCAGCAAGCCCTGGCGGGTGGGCGACAGCTCCTTGCTGGCGCGGTCGACCAGGCGGCAGCCAACGTTGTGCTCCAGGGTCTGGATGCTGCGGCTGAAAGCCGATTGCGACAGGTTCACCGCAGCCGCCGCAGCGACAAAACTGCGGTGCTCGACAAGGGCGATGAAGTGGCGGAGCTGGCGGAGGTCGATATGCATTTTCTACATGGAAACTTTCGGTCGAATGCAATTGATGAACAGGGTGAGCCCCCTTATAAAGGGTGTTACTTATTCCACAAAATATGAATTACAAATATTTATATCACTTAAAAGAATATAAGCCCGACTGACCGCGATTCGGTTCCGCCAACGGAAATGCTCGCCCAGGGCCCATGCCTCAAGGAGCATTTGCATGACCCGAGTTTCTCGTTGGCCAACGCGCGTGTCGCGGGCCGCCTTGCACCCCCTGGCCGCTGGCGTGTTGCTGGCGGCTTCGGGCAGCAGCTTCGCCGAAGCGCTGCCCAGCACTGCCACCCCCGCCGTGGAACAGGACGCCAAGCTTGGCACCGTCACGGTCAATGCCCGGCGCCGCGAGGAAACCGCGCAGGACGTGCCCACGCCGATCAGCGTGCTCGACAGCGAAACCCTGGAAACCCAGCGCATCTACCGTGTGCAGGATCTGCAACAGCTGGTGCCCAGCACCAACGTGGCCTATGTGCATGCGCGCCAGTCGAGCATCTCGATTCGCGGCCTGGGCAACAACCCGGCCAGCGACGGCCTGGAAGGCAGCGTCGGCATCTACCTCGACAACGTCTACCTGGGGCGCCCGGGCATGGCGGTGTTCGACCTGCTCGACGTCGAGCAGCTCGAGGTGCTGCGCGGCCCGCAGGGCACGCTGTTCGGCAAGAACACCACGGCGGGGGTGCTCAACATCACCACGCGCAAGCCGACCTTCCACCGCGAAGGCAGCATCCAGCAGTCGATCGGCGAAGATGGCTACCTGCAGACCCAGGGCAGCTTCTCCGGGCCGATCAGCGACACCCTGGCCGGGCGCATCAGCGCCTACCACACCGAAGATGACGGCTACGTGAAGAACATCCACGACGGCCACGACCTCAACGGCGGCAAGCGCCAGGGCTTTCGTACCCAACTGCTGTTCAAGCCCAGCGAAACCTTCAACCTGCGCTGGATCGGCGAGTACAACGAAGAGGACTCCGACAACGGCATCCTCAGCCTGTACAGCACCGGGCCGACCATCAATGGCGTCAACCGCTACGAAAGCCTGGCGGCCCAGGCGGGCGCGACGCTGGTATCGGGCAAGCACCGCAAGGTCAATTTCGACGCCGACCAGCAAGTGACGGTGTTCCAGGGCGGCACTTCGGTCGAGGCCAACTGGACCCTGCCCAACGACTTCACCCTGACCTCGATCACCGCCTACCGCTGGTGGGACTTCACCCCGCGCAACGACGACGGCCTCAACGTGCCGGTGTTCTACAGCGCCGGGGTCTCGGTGCGCGACAAGCAGTACTCGCAGGAAATCCGCCTGGCCTCGCCCACTGGCGGTGCCTTCGACTACGTGCTCGGCGCCTACTACTTCAAGCAGGACCTGGACAACACCTCCTTCACCTATTACGGCCCCCAGGCCGACGTCTGGAACCTCACCCCGGCCGGCGCGCTGAACAACGTCAACACCATTGGCGACGGGCACATCGACACCGACAGCTACGCCCTGTTCGCCCAAGGCACCTGGCACCTCACCGAGCGCCTGGACTTCACCGCCGGCGTGCGCGGCACCTATGAAGAAAAAAGCGCCTGGGTAACCCGCGATGCGCCGGCAGGTGGCGCTGCAGTAACCGGTGCCGCCGCAGCGGCGCGCCAGGGCCGGGTGGGTGCCTACGATTCGGGCGACCTCAACCAGTACAGCTTCAGCCCCTCGGGCCTGCTCGGTTTGAGCTACCGCTTCAACGAGCAACTGCTCGGCTACGCCACCCTGACCCATGGCGAGAAGTCCGGCGGCGTCAACCTCACCGTGGGTGCGGCGCCGCGCCTGGGTACCGATTCGTTGCTGGTCGGCAGCGAGCGGGTCAACAACGCCGAGCTGGGCCTCAAGAGCACGCTGTTCGACGAGCGCCTGCTGCTCAACGCCAACCTGTTCTGGGCCGAAGTACATGGCTACCAGGCCAACGTCTACGACGAGACCAACCGCGTGCAGTACCTGGCCAACGCCGGCAGCGTGCGCTCGCGGGGCCTGGAATTCGAAGCCACGGCGCTGCCGATTCGCGGCCTGACGGTGAACTTCAACGGCTCGTGGAACGACGTGCGCTACACCGACTACAAAGATGCCCCGTGCCCGCCGGAAGTGAGCCTGGCCAACGCCGCCGCCACCTGCGACCTGTCCGGCCACCAGGTGGTCGGCGCCTCCAAGTACATCGCCAACCTCAACGGCCAGTACAAGTGGCAGCTGGCCGAGCACGTCGAGCCCTACGTCACCGCCAGCTATGCGTTCCGCTCCAAGGCGGTGGGCACCATCGACGATTTCGACTACGGCCAGATCCCCAGCTACGCGCTGGTCAACCTCTCCACCGGCGTGCGCCTGGACCAGGGCGACGGCGTGCTCGACCTGTCGCTGTGGGTGAAGAACGCCGGCGACAAGACTTACTTCACCAGCCTGTGGAACTCCGCCAACGGTGGTTATGCCGGTGTGCTCGGCACCCCGCGCACCTTCGGCGCCACCGCCCGTTACGACTTCTGAGTAAAAAGGAGCTTTGCCATGAATGCCAAAACCGAAAACCCCGTATTGCCTGAAGGCGCCTGCCTCACGGCCAAGGTGCCCGAGCATGACGACGCGCTGCTCGGCGATGTGCTGGTCAACCCTTACCGCCTGGCGCCGCTGACCGCGATCATCCGCGACGGCGGGCGCGCCCTGAGCTCGGCCCACGTGCGCGTGCTGGGCCGTGGCGAGCGCGGTGTCGACATCGCCTACGAGGTGTCCGACCGTTCGCTGTGGACCTATGGCGGCATCCCGGTATTCGGCCTGTACCCGGACTACGTCAACCAGGTGGAAGTGACCTACAAGCTCGACGGCGAGCGCATCCGCCAGCGTTACCAGATCTACGCCCCTGCCGTGCGCCTGCCGGTGGTGGCCAAGCAGACGGCCGCGTTGCCGGAGGTGGAGCCGGTCAAGGTCGCCCCTGGCTTTGAAAACCGCCTGTACCTGTTTAACCACCTGCAAGGCGACATCCCCGGCGCGCGCGCCTTCAAGTGGAACGGCCTGGGCGGCGCCGCCGAGTGGGACCAGGTGGGCAACAACTGGATCGCCGACAGCAATGGCGACGTGCGCTGGTACCTGGACATCGAGCAGATCCACGACTCCAACCGCCGCGACGGCCTGGGCGGCACCATGGGCTTCCAGCAGACCCGCGATGGCAAGCTGATCTGGGGCCAGGGCCAGACCTATTCCAAGTTCGACCTGCTCGGCCGGCGCATCTGGCAGCGGACCCTGCCCGACAAGTTCGCCGACTTCTCCCACGAAATCCGCGAGACCGCCAACGGCACCTACCTGCTGCGCGTCGGCACCAGCGACTACCGCCGCCCGGACGGCAAGCGCGTGCGCTCGATCCGCGACCACATCATCGAGGTCGATGAAGCGGGTGATGTGCTGGACTTCTGGGACCTGAACCAGATCCTCGACCCCTACCGCGGCGACCTGCTGGAAACCCTTGGCAAGGCGGCGTTGCAACTGCCTGAGGGGGTACGCAAGCAGGACGACCGCCTGGCCAACGAACTGGCCGAAGGCGACCTGCCGTTCGGCGACACCCCGGGCGTGGGCACCGGGCGCAACTGGGCGCACGTCAATGCCATCGACTACGACGCCGATGACGACAGCATTATCGTTTCAGCTCGCCACCAGGGCGTGGCGAAGATCGGCCGCGACAAGCAGGTGAAGTGGATCCTGGCCTCGCCGCAAGGCTGGCCGCAGCGCTTGCAGGACAAGGTGCTCAAGCCGATTGCCAGCGAAGGCTTCGACTGGTCCTGGACCCAGCACACCGCCTGGTTGACCGGCAAAGGCACGCTGACCGTGTTCGACAATGGCTGGGGGCGCGACTTTGCCCCGACCAAGCTCAGCGGCAACTACAGCCGGGCGGTGGAATACAAGATCGACGAGGCCAAGGGCACGGTCGAGCAGCTGTGGGAGTACGGCAAGGAGCGTGGCGACGAGTGGTACAGCCCGGTGACCTCGGTGGTGGCTTACCGGCCGGAAACCGATACCCAGTTCATCTATTCGGCTTCGGTGAATTTCCTCACGCCAGAGAAGCTCACCACCACGGTGCTCAACGAAGTGCGCCGCGGCACCCAGGAGGTGCTGGTGGAGCTGAAGGTGCATAGCCGCCAGCCGGGGAGTGTGGGTTACCGGGCTTTGGTGATCGACTTGACCAAGGCGTTCTGAGTCATTCTGTTCGGGAGGGCCGTCGGTCCTCCTTTCACATTTTCTTCAGTTCATTCGTCTAACCTGTACTGGCCCTATCGCCGGCAAGCCGGCTCCCACAGGTACTCCACTGAGCCTGAGAATCGTGGGGTCTTTGTGGGAGCCGGCTTGCCGGCGATAGGGCCAGTTGCTGCTACAAAAAACATGAAATTCCCACCGGGTGTTCAACCATTCGTTCTTTTTTTCGAACAGCCTATTGTCCTACACCCCAGCATCCCCTTAGCATTCGTTTGAGATTTCAAACGCTCGATGCCCTGTATTGGGCGCTTTTCAATAATTCAACAATTCGGGAAGCCGACATGCAGCTCAAAGACGCTCAGTTGTTCCGCCAGCAAGCCTTCATCAACGGTGAGTGGCTGGATGCGGACAGCGGCCAGACCATCAAGGTGACCAACCCGGCCACCGGTGAAGTCATCGGTACCGTGCCGAAGATGGGCACCGCGGAAACTCGCCGCGCCATCGAAGCCGCCGACAAGGCCCTGCCGGCCTGGCGTGCACTGACCGCCAAGGAGCGTTCGGCCAAGCTGCGTCGCTGGTTCGAACTGATGATCGAGAACCAGGAAGACCTGGCCCGCCTGATGACCACCGAGCAGGGCAAGCCACTGGCCGAAGCCAAGGGCGAAATCGCCTACGCTGCCTCGTTCATCGAGTGGTTCGCCGAAGAAGCCAAGCGCATCTACGGCGACACCATCCCGGGCCACCAGGCCGACAAGCGCCTGATCGTCATCAAGCAGCCGATCGGCGTTACCGCCGCCATCACCCCGTGGAACTTCCCGGCCGCGATGATCACCCGTAAAGCCGGCCCGGCCCTGGCCGCCGGTTGCACCATGGTGCTCAAGCCTGCCTCGCAGACCCCGTACTCCGCCCTGGCCCTGGTCGAGCTGGCCAACCGTGCCGGCATCCCGGCTGGCGTGCTGAGCGTGGTAACCGGCAGCGCTGGCGAAGTCGGCGGCGAGCTGACCGGCAACTCCCTGGTACGCAAGCTGTCCTTCACCGGCTCGACCGAAATCGGTCGCCAGCTGATGGAAGAATGCGCCAAGGACATCAAGAAGGTTTCCCTGGAGCTGGGTGGCAACGCCCCGTTCATCGTGTTCGACGACGCCGACCTGGACAAGGCGGTCGAGGGCGCGATCATCTCCAAGTACCGCAACAACGGCCAGACCTGCGTCTGCGCCAACCGTATCTACGTGCAGGACGGTGTCTACGACGCCTTCGCCCAGAAGCTGGCCGCTGCTGTTGGCAAGCTGAAGATCGGTAACGGCCTGGAAGAAGGCACCACCACTGGCCCGCTGATCGACGGCAAGGCTGTCGCCAAGGTCCAGGAACACATCGACGACGCCGTATCCAAAGGCGCCAAGGTACTGGCCGGCGGCAAGATCATCGAAGGCAACTTCTTCGAGCCGACCATCCTGGTCGACGTGCCGAAGTCGGCTGCTGTGGCCAAGGAAGAAACCTTCGGCCCACTGGCGCCGCTGTTCCGCTTCAAGGACGAGGCCGAAGTCATCGCCATGTCCAACGACACCGAGTTCGGCCTGGCCTCGTACTTCTACGCCCGCGACATGAGCCGTGTGTTCCGTGTTGCCGAGGCCCTGGAATACGGCATGGTCGGCATCAACACCGGCCTGATTTCCAACGAAGTCGCGCCGTTCGGCGGCATCAAGGCTTCGGGCCTGGGCCGTGAAGGTTCCAAGTACGGCATCGAGGACTACCTCGAGATCAAGTACCTGTGCATCAGCATCTGATGTACTGAAGGTTTTACCTCTGCCAGCGGGGCGCGAGAGCGACGTCTCGCTGGCCTTTTTGACATGCAGTACCTGGTGGCCAGGGCACCTGTGACAGTCGATCAACGAATACTGATCACAGGCACACCCAGCCACCCCCGAGTAAAAGCGCCGCTGACCGGCGCAAATGAGGGCATTATGAGCAAGACCAACGAATCCTTGATGCAACGTCGTGTAGCCGCCGTCCCACGTGGCGTTGGCCAGATCCACCCGATCTTCGTCGACACCGCGAAGAACGCGACCGTGATCGACGTTGAAGGCCGCGAACTGATCGACTTCGCCGGCGGCATCGCAGTACTGAACACCGGCCACCTGCACCCGAAAGTGGTTGCAGCCGTGCAAGAGCAGCTGACCAAAGTCAGCCACACCTGCTTCCAGGTGCTGGCCTACGAACCCTACGTAGAGCTGTGCGAGAAGATCAACAAGCTGGTTCCAGGCGACTTCGACAAGAAGACCCTGCTGGTGACTTCCGGCTCCGAAGCCGTTGAAAACGCCGTCAAGATCGCCCGTGCCGCCACTGGCCGCGCTGGCGTGATCGCCTTCACCGGCGGCTACCACGGCCGTACCATGATGACCCTGGGCCTGACCGGCAAGGTCGTGCCGTACTCCGCTGGCATGGGCCTGATGCCAGGCGGCATCTTCCGCGCCCTGTTCCCGAGCGAACTGCACGGTATCAGCGTTGACGACGCCATCGCTTCGGTCGAGCGCATCTTCAAGAACGACGCCGAGCCACGCGACATCGCCGCCATCATCCTCGAGCCAGTACAAGGCGAAGGCGGCTTCCTGCCAGCGCCGAAAGAGCTGATGAAGCGCCTGCGCGAGCTGTGCGACAAGCACGGCATCCTGCTGATCGCCGACGAAGTGCAAACTGGCGCCGGCCGTACCGGTACCTTCTTCGCCATGGAACAGATGGGCGTCGCGCCTGACCTGACCACCTTCGCCAAATCCATCGCTGGCGGCTTCCCGCTGGCCGGTGTGTGCGGCAAGGCCGAATACATGGACGCCATCGCGCCAGGCGGCCTGGGTGGCACCTACGCCGGTTCGCCGATCGCCTGCGCCGCGGCCCTGGCCGTCATCCAGGTGTTCGAGGAAGAGAAACTGCTGGACCGCAGCAAGGCTGTTGGCGAGCGCCTGACCGCTGGCCTGCGCCAGATCCAGGAAAAGCACCCGATCATCGGTGACGTGCGTGGCATGGGCTCGATGATCGCTGTGGAAGTCTTCGAAAAAGGCACCCACACCCCGAACGCTGCTGCCGTCGCCCAAGTGGTTGCCAAGGCACGTGACAAGGGTCTGATCCTGCTGTCCTGCGGCACCTACGGCAACGTCCTGCGTATCCTGGTTCCGCTGACCGCCGAAGACGCGCTGCTGGACAAAGGCCTGGCCATCATCGAAGAGTGCTTCGCTGAACTTGCCTGATGTGACGCGCTTCATAAAAAAACCCGCCTAGGCGGGTTTTTTTTGTGCCCAAGGAAGGCCCGTGAGGCTAAGGTGATGGCAGGACTTGCCTTGGAAGCTGCGACGGATTGCGTGTCAGGGATATCAGGAGTTGGCCATGAACGCTGCAGACCCCACACCACCTAGCGTACTGATCGCCGAGGGCGACCCCTGGGTACGCGACATGCTGCGTGAAATGCTGCTGAGCGTGCGCTGCGACGCCCGCCTGCAGGTGTGTGCCGACGGCGCCCAGGCGCTGACGGCGCTGGCCAGCAAACCCGACCTGATCATTGCCGCCCGCGAGCTGGCCGGTGTCGATGGCCTCGACCTTTTGCGCAAGGTGCGCGCCAAGGGGCCGGGCCTGCCGTTCATCCTCATGAGCAGCCGCAGCGACAGTGCCAGCGTGCGCGAGGCGTTGCCCCTGCACCCCACGGCCTACCTGAGCAAGCCGCTGAACATGGACAACCTGCGCAAGCGCCTGGAGGAGCTGCTGCTGGCCGTGGGCCAGGAAATCGCCTGCCCGGTGCCGCCGCTGCAGCCCGGTGCCAGCTTGCCGGCCTTTCTCGAGCAGCGCCGCGCCAGCGCCGACGGCGGCCCGCTGTTCGCCGATGTGCAGCAGGCGATCAAGCGCGCGCTCAACCCCCAGGGCCTGAACCTCAAGGTGCTGGAAGAAGAGGTGCGCAGCGACCCGCAAGTGACCGCCGTGCTGATCGCCGCCGCCAACAGCGCGGCCTTGCACCGCGACGCACCGGTGCAAACCCTGATGCAGGCGCTGAACAAGCTGGGCAGCACCCAGAGCATGAACCTCATCCTGGGCCTGACCCTCAAGCGCAGCGCGCGCCTGAGCGACCCCTTGCTGGCGCAGCAGGCTGCGCATTTCTGGAACTTGTCGCTGCACACCGCCGAGTACGCCCGTTCGCTGGCGCGCATGCTCGAACTGGACGAAGAGCGCTGCTACTGCGCCGGGCTGTTGCATTGCCTGGGCGACCTGGCGGTGTTGCGCTGCCTGCAGGAGTGGCAATTGGCCGGTGGCGAGCTGGACGAGGCGCGGGTCAAGGCCTCGCTGGATGACTTCGGCGCGGCGTTTGGCTCGGCCTTGCGCACCCGCTGGCGCTTGCCGCTGAGCCTGCGTGAGCTGATTGCGGCGATCTACCAGCTGGGCGGTGGGGTGTATTCGCGGGAGATTTTGGCGATGAACCTGGCCGGACAGTTGGCGCGGTTGCCGGCGGCGCAGGGGCTGGAGAAGGTGGCCAGCAACAAGACGGCGCGCTTGCTCAAGGTGGGGTTGCCGGAGTTGAGCCGGTTGCGCAAGGTGCAGGCGCCTGTGGATGAACGGCAGGGAGATGAAATCAGGGATGAGCAACCGCCTGCGCCTGACGAAACTGTTTCGACTTGAGATCCTGGGGCCGCTTCGCGGCCCTTTCGCGACACAAGGCCGCTCCTACGGTCTCCTGTAGGAGCGGCCTTGTGTCGCGAAAGGGGCGCATAGCGCCCCCCGCTAACCCCGAACGATCTGGTTCTTGCCCTGCCGCTTGGCCCGGTACATCGCCGCGTCGGCCCGGGCAAACAGGCTGTCCAGCGCTTCGTCCTCATGGCTGAGCCCCGTCAACCCCTGGCTCACCGTCACCCCATACGTCTGCTCGCCATGGCTGAAGCTCAGCCGCTGAATCTCCCGCTGCAGCCGCTCGGCAATCTGCTCGGCAACCTGCGCACTGCAGCCTGGGAACACCGCCGCGAACTCCTCGCCGCCAATGCGCCCGAACAGGTCGCCGCGGCGCAGCACGGCCTTGCCGCTGTCGGCGATGCGCTGCAGCACCTGGTCGCCTTCCTGGTGGCCGTAGTTGTCGTTGATCTGCTTGAAGTCATCGATGTCCAGCAGCAAGAACGCCAACGGCGTACCGTCCTCGCGGGCGCTGTCGAAGGCCTGGCGGGCGCAGTCGAAGAAGTGCCGGCGGTTGCTGCTCTGGGTCAGCACATCGGTGGTGGCCAGGCGCTGCAGCTCGCCTTCGAGCTGCTTCTTTTCGGTGATGTCCTCGGCGATGCCGACGATGATCACCCGGTCACCCTCGCGCTGCTGGTTGATGTAGCACTTGTCGCTCAGCCAGCGCAGTTCGCCGCTGGCGTTGAGGATGCGGTACTCGCGGTCCTCCACGGCGCCCTTTATCAGCACCTGGGCCAGGCTGCGCTCGGCGTACTCGAGGTCGTCGGGGTAGATGCTGTCGCGCCATTCGTTGTAGTCGGCCAGCACCAGGCTGGCCGGGCGGCCGAAGATGCGTTCATAGGCGGGGCTGACGTAGAGCACCTGGCGGGTTTCCCAGTCGAACGCCCAGAGCACGGCGTTGACGCTGTCCAGCAGGGCGCTGTAGAGCTGCTCGCGCTCGCTCAGGCGGGCGACTTCGCCCTGGGCGTGGAGCAGGGCGAGCAGGGTTTGCGCCGCTGCGGGCGGGGCGTTGCCGGGCAGGGATGAATTGATGTTCTTGGCCATGTGCACGGAGCGGTTCTCGACGGGAAGGCGTGCGGCCACGAACCGGCCCGCCACGCGGGCGATGTGCCGGATTCGAGTGTGTCGGAGGGGGTGAAGTTCCGGGCCGGCACGCCCCGCAGCAGGGCGTGCCGATCAACGGCATCAGGCGCCGTTGGGGCGCAAGGAGTAGGTTTTCAGCTGTGCGGCGAAGTCGTGCAGGGCATGGATGCCGCTGGCTTCGGCCTCGTGTACCCAGTCCTTCATGGCCGCCAGCATGTCGTGGCCGTTGGCACTGGTACGGGCCCAGATCTGCTGCAGCGCCAGGCGTTTTTCGTAGATGGTCTTGAGCGCCTGGCTGTGGGCGAGCATCGACTCGATGCGCACGTGGTGGCGGTCCTGCAGCAGGCTGGTTTCCCGCGACAGCAGGCGCTTGGCGCGGCGGAAGCGGTGGCGCATCGAGGTGTCGACCTTGGCCAGCTCCTGCTTGACCAGCGGGCCGATCACCAGCTTGCGGTACTGGGCCATGATCTGGAAGCGGTTGTTGAGGATGGCCATGGCGGTGTCCATGTCCAGGCTGGCCTTGCCTTCGACGCGGTGGGCGATGGGCGCCACGCGCTGCACCTTGGCCAGGCGCAGCAGGCACAGCACGCGGATCCACATCCAGCCCATGTCGAACTCCCAGCGCTTGACCGACAGCTTGGCCGAGTTGGGGTAGGTGTGGTGGTTGTTGTGCAGCTCTTCGCCGCCAATGATGATGCCCCACGGCACCAGGTTGGTGGCGGCGTCGCGGCACTCGAAGTTGCGATAGCCCACCGCGTGGCCCAGGCCGTTGACCACGCCGGCGGCCCAGAACGGAATCCACATCATCTGGATGGCCCACACGGTGATGCCCAGAGTGCCGAACAGCAGTAGGTCGAGCACCGCCATCAGGGCGATGCCGCCGAGCTTGTAGCGCGAGTAGACGTTGCGCTCGACCCAGTCGTCGGGGCAGTTCTTGCCGTAGATGCGCAGCGTCTCGGGGTTGCGCGCCTCTTCGCGGTAGAGCTCGGCGCCCTTGCGCAGCACGGTGCTCAAACCCTTGTACACCGGGCTGTGCGGGTCATCCGGGGTTTCGCACTTGGCGTGGTGCTTGCGGTGCACGGCCGTCCATTCACGGGTGTTCTGCGCCGTGGTCAGCCAAAGCCAGAAGCGGAAGAAATGCTTGAGCGCGCCGTTGAGTTCCAGGGCGCGGTGTGCGGAGTAGCGGTGCAGGTAGATGGTGACGCTGACGATGGTCACATGGGTCATCAGCAGCGTGACGCCGACCAGTTGCCAGACCGACAAGTCGAGTAGACCGTTGTACCACATAAGGATGAAAACCCTCGGGAATGCAGGGGAAAGGTCTGATTATCCCTTGGTAGGGAAATAAAACCAGTCACCCTTTCAGATAGGACGTCACGGCATGTTTCTCCCTTTATAATGCCCCATTATTTTTCATGGGCTTTTTCCCCCGACATGTCTGTTTCCGTTCGCGACGCCTTGCGCATGGCCGCGCTGTACGTGGTGTTGTCGTTCCTGTGGCTGGTGCTGGCCGAACTGGTGCTGCACAGCATGACCGACGACCCCCTGGCGCTGACCGTAGGCCGGCAGATCAACGTGGTGGTGTGGGTGCTGGTCAGTGCCTTGCTGATCTTTTTCTCCCGCGCACGGCTGCTCAATTTCATCGGTGTCGGCGCGCGCCTGCGCCGTGAGGACCGCGAACGCCTGCGCATGGCCGCAGCGGTGTTCGACAGCACCCTGGAAGGCGTGCTGGTGACCGACCGCGACGGCTTGATCGTGCACGTGAACCGGGCCTTCATGCGCATCACCGGCTACCAGCAGGACGAAGTGCTCGGCCAGCGCCCGAGCAAGTTCAAGTCGGGCCGCCATGGCGTGCCGTTCTACCAGCAGATCTACGCCACCCTGGCCGAGAAGGGCGAGTGGAGCGGCGAGATCTGGAACCGGCGCAAGAACGGCGAAATCTACCCGCAATGGCAGACGATCTGCGCCATTCGCGACGACAGCGGCGAGCTGACCCACTATGTGGCCGTGTTCAGCGACATCAGCGCGATCAAGCATTCCGAGCAGGAGCTGGCCTACCTGGCCAACCACGACCCGCTCACCGGTCTGCCCAACCGCCTGCTGTTCAACGACCGCGTCGAGCACGCGCTGGCCGCCGCCGAGGCCAACAAGCGCGGCTGCGCCTTGCTGCTGCTGGACCTGGACCACTTCCAGAGCATCAACGACGGCCTGGGCCACACCATCGGCGACCAACTGCTCAAGCTGGTGGGCGAGCGCCTGCGCGAGCTGCTGGGCAACGGCGTGACCCTGGCGCGCCTGGGCGGTGACGAGTTTGCCGTGCTGGCCGAGAACTGCCAGGAAGTCGGCCAGGCGGGCAAGCTGGCGCAGAGCATCATCGAGCGCCTGCGCGAGCCGTTCGCCTTCGATGGGCATCGGCTGTTCATCGGCGCCAGTGTCGGCATCAGCCTGTTCCCCAGCGATGCGCTGGGTGCCGAGCAGCTGCTGCGCAATGCCGACTCGGCGCTGTTCAAGGCCAAGAACAATGGCCGCGGCTGCTACGCGCTGTACACCGAAGAGCTGACCGCCCACGCCCAGCACCGGGTGGAAACCGCAGGCGAGCTGCGCCGAGCGCTGGAGCAGGATGAGCTGCGGGTGTTCTACCAGCCGGTGTTCGACCTGTTCACTGCGCGCATGGTCGGTGTCGAGGCGCTGGTGCGCTGGCAGCACCCGCTGCGCGGCCTGGTGCCGCCGGGTGAATTCATCCCGATCGCCGAGCGTACCGGGCTGATTGCCGACATCGATGCCTGGGTGCTGCGCCGGGCGTGCCGGCAGATGGTCCAGTGGCAGGAGAATGGGCGCAAGCTGGAGTTTGTCGCGGTCAACCTGTCCAGCCGCCTGTTTGGCCAGCGCGACCTGTACCAGCAGGTGGCCGAAGTGCTGCACGACACCGGTCTGGACCCGGCGTTGCTGGAGCTGGAGGTGACCGAAAGCGCGGTAATGGAAGACCCGGAGGTGGCGCTGGAGCAGCTGCACCGCCTGCGTGAGCTGGGCCTGAACCTGGCGATCGACGACTTCGGCACGGGCTACTCGTCGTTGCTGCGGCTCAAGCGCTTGCCGGTGCAGAAGCTGAAGATCGACCAGGGCTTCGTGGCCGGGCTGCCACTGGATGATGACGACATCGCCATTGTGCGTGTGATCATTGCCCTGGCGCGGAGCATGGGCATGCAGGTGCATGCCGAGGGCATCGAGCAGGCGGAGCAGGCGTGGTTCCTGCTGGAGCAGCAGTGCCAGCTGGGACAGGGGTACTGGTTTGGGCGGCCGGTGCCGGCGCAGGATCTGCGTTGGGGTTGAGGGCCAATCGCCGGCAAGCCGGCTCCCACAGGTTCACCACCGCCCTCCCTGTGGGGCCCAGCCCTAGCGCTTGTTCAGGCCTTTGGCCAAGCGATCCCCGCCCAGCTGGATCAGCGCCACCAACGCCACCAGCATGGCGATCACGGTCAGCATGATCTGGCTGTCGAAGCGCTGGTACCCATACCGGTAGGCAATATCCCCCAGCCCACCCGCACCAATCGCCCCGGCCATGGCCGAGGAGTTGATCAAGGTCACCAGGGTAATGGTGAACCCGCCGACGATCCCCGGCAGCGCCTCGGGCAGCAGCACATGCCAGACAATGTGCCAGCGCCGGCAACCCATGGCCTGTGCGGCCTCCACCAAGCCATGGTCGACCTCGCGCAGGCTCACCTCGGCAATGCGTGCGAAGAACGGCGTGGCAGCGATGGTCAGCGGTACCACCGCAGCCCACACCCCATAGGTGGTGCCCACCACCAGGCGGGTGAAGGGGATCAGCGCGACCATCAGGATCAGGAACGGGATCGAGCGGAACAGGTTGACGAAGGCGCCCAGCACCCGGTTCAGCAGCGGCGCCTGGTAGATGCCGCCCTTGTCGCTGGTGACCAGCAGCACCGCCATCGGCACCCCCACCAGCAAGGCGATCGTCGAGGACACGCCCACCATCAGCAAGGTGTCGAGCAGGCCTTGGAGCAGGCGATCAAACCACATGGCCCAGCACCTCCACGTCTTGCGCCCAGCGGCGGGCGCGTTCAAGCAATTGATGGGTGTCGTGGGGCGAGCCCTGGACTGCCAGGATCAGCTGCCCGAGAGCATGCTCGCCGATGGTTTCGACCCCGCCCTGGAGCAGGCGAACCCGCCCGCCGAGGTCGTGGAACAGCTCCGACAGCGATGGCTCGCCGAGCACGCTGAGCTTGAGCACCAGCGCACTGTCCCGCCCAGCGGGGTTGGCCCGCAGGCGCGCTTGCAGCGCAGCCGGCAGCTTGGTCTGCAGTGGCGCGAGCAAGGTGCGGGTGACCTCATGCCGGGGTGTGCCGAACACTTCCCAGACTTCGCCTTGTTCCACCACCTGCCCGCGCTCGAGCATCACCACCCGATGGCAGATGTCGCGGATCACCGCCATTTCGTGGGTGATCAACACCACCGTCAGGCCCAGGCGCTGGTTGATGGTGCGCAGCAGTTCGAGGATCGACGCGGTGGTTTCCGGGTCCAGTGCCGAGGTGGCCTCGTCGCACAGCAGGATCTCGGGGTCGTGCACCAGAGCGCGGGCGATGCCCACGCGCTGTTTCTGCCCACCCGACAGCTGCGCCGGATAGACGTGGTGCTTGTCCTGCAGGCCGACCAGCTCCAGCAGCTCGCGCACCTTGCGCTGGCGCTCCGGCTTGGCCACGCCTGCCACTTTCAGCGGCAGCTCGACGTTCTGCCACACGGTCTTGGCCGACATCAGGTTGAAGTGCTGGAAGATCATGCCGATGCGCCTGCGCAGCGCCACCAGGCGGTCTTCGTCGAATGGCGCGATGTCCACCTGGTCGATCAGCACCCGGCCCTGGCTCGGCTGCTCCAGGCGATTGATGGTGCGCAGCAGCGACGACTTGCCCGCCCCACTGCGGCCGATGATGCCGAAGATCTCGCCCCGGCGGATGTTCAGGTCGATGCCTTGCAAGGCCGGCTGTTCCTGGCCCGGGTAGGTCTTGCCAAGGCCGATGAAGCGCACATGGGCTTCATTGACCTCGGGGCGCAAGGCCTGCTCCCGAGCCGGTGGCGGCGCGGTTCGAGCGGTGGGCGCCGCAAGGGCGCTGGCGTGGCTCATGTCAGCCTTCCCAGCCGGCTTGGTAGAGGTTGCCGTGGGCTTTGTTCAGCGCCGCGCGCACGGCCGGCGAGTGCTGGTAGATGTCGACGAACTTGGCCAGGCGCGGGTCGCCCTTGCTCTGCGGGCGGATGACGAACTGGATCACGTATTCCTTGTTCTCCAGGCCGTCGAACAGCAGCGCCGAGGTGGCGTCAAAGCTGTTGGCCAGGCGGATGTAGGCCGGGTAGCCCTGCACCAGGTCGGCATCGTCATAGGCGCGCACCAGCTGCACGGCCTCCACCTGGAGGATCTTGAGCTTCTTCGGGTTGGCGATGATGTCGTCCTCGGTGGCCTTGTAGCCAACCCCCGGCTTGAGCGTGATCAGCCCGGCCTTGGCCAGCAGTTGCAGGCCGCGGCCACTGTTGATCGGGTCGTTGGCGATAGCCACGCTGGCGCCTTCGGGCAGTTCGGCGAAGCTTTTGTACTGTTTCGAGTAGAGGCCGACGTTGTTGATGATGCCGGGGGCGAAGGGCACCAGGTTGAAGCCTGCGGCGGCCTTGGCGTTTTCCAGGAAGGGGATGTGCTGGAAGTAGTTCACGTCGATGTCGCCGCTGTTGAGGCTGACGTTCGGCGCGATCCAGTCGCTGAACTCGATCAGCTTCACCTCCAGGCCCTGTTTGTGGGCTTCTTCCACCGCCGCTTCCAGCGGGATGGCGAAGGCTGCGGTGGTGCCGACCTTCAGCGGCTCGGCAGCGGATGCGGCGCCGGCAAGGCCGAGGGTGAGGGCGATGGCCGCGACGGGCCGGAACAATTTCTCAAGCATGTTGTGCGACTCCAGTCGGGGTGGGGGTGTGGCGGTAGGTCGAGCCGACATGGTCGGCGGGCAGGTGCGGCTGGCTGGCGAACAGTTTTTCGCGCAGGGTGCCTGCGGCGTAGGCGGTCTTGTAGCGGCCACGCTGTTGCAGTTGCGGCACCACCAGGTCGATGAAGTCTTCGAAGCTTTCCGGGGTGACGGTGCGGGTCAGGTTGAAGCCGTCCAGGCCGGTTTCATCGATCCAGGCGATCAGTTGCTCGGCGACCTGCGCCGGCGCGCCGACCAAGGTCACGTAGCGCCCGCCCAAGGCGTGCTGCTCCAGCAGGCGGCGGCGGGTCCAGGCGTTTTCCTGCAGCTGGCGGGTCGCCGACTGGATGGCGTTGCCTTTGCTGGCGCCGATCGGCTCGTCCAGCTCATAGGCGGCAAAATCGATGCCGGTGGAGGCGGCGAAGTGCGCCACGCCCGCTTCCGGGCTGGCATGGCGCAGGTACTCGGCGTACTTGGCCTGGGCCTCGCCCTCGCTGGGCGCGACGATCACCGTGATGCCCATGAACACCTTGACCGCCTGTGGATCGCGCCCGGCCGCCTGGGCGGCGGCGCGCACCTTGTCGACCTGGGCACGGGTGGCGGCCTTGTCCTGGCCGCTGATGAACACGCACTCGGCATGGTTGCCGGCGAACGCCAGGCCACGCGGCGAGCTGCCGGCCTGGAACAGCACCGGGGTGCGCTGCGGCGAGGGCTCGCACAGGTGGTAGCCCTCGACCTTGTAGAACTCGCCGTGGTGGCGGACCTTGCGCACTTTCCCTGGCTCGGCATACACCCGCCGCGCGCGATCCTCGACCACCGCATCGTCGGCCCAGCTGCCTTCGAGCAGCTTGTACAGCACCTGCAGGTATTCATCGGCCTGGTCGTAGCGGCGGTCGTGCTCCGGCTGCTGCTCCAGGCCCATGGCGCGGGCGGCGCTGTCGAGGTAGCCGGTGACGATGTTCCAGCCGACCCGGCCATTGCTCAGGTGGTCGAGCGTGGACAGGCGCCGGGCGAACAGGTACGGCGCCTCGTAGGTGAGGTTGGCGGTGAGGCCGAAGCCCAGGTGGCGGGTGACCGCGGCCATGGCCGAGACCAGCAGCAGCGGGTCGTTGACCGGCAGCTGGATCGACTCTTTGAGGGTCACGTCCAGCGACTTGCCGTAGATGTCGTAGGTGCCGACGATGTCGGCGATGAACAGCCCGTCGAACAGCCCGCGTTCGAGCAGGCGCGCCAGGTCGGTCCAGTAGCTCAGCGACTTGTACTGGGTCGAGGTGTCCCGTGGGTGGGTCCACAGGCCGTGGTTGATGTGCCCGATGCAGTTCATGTTGAAGGCATTGAGCAGGATCTCTTTGGCCATCAGATCGTCCCCCGGCGTGGTGGGTTTTCGTCGTTGAGGTAGTAGTTGCCGATGGCGTGGTACTTCCAGCGCACGGGGTCGTGCAGGGTATGCACGCGGGCGTTGCGCCAGTGGCGGTCGAGGTTGTGCTCGGCCAGGGTGGCCTGGCTGCCGGCCAGTTCGAACAACGTGGTGCCGGCGGCAAGGGCGATTTCGGTGCTGATCGCGCGGGCCTCGGCCACGGCGATGGAGGCGGCGGCGACGGTGCCTGCGTTGCTGTCGACCTGGGCGCGGTCGAGGTATTCGCCGGCGCGTTCGAGCAGGGCTTCGGCGGCGTGCAGGCGGATGCTCAGGTGGCCGAAGCTTTTCAGGGTCAGCGGGTCTTCGCTGGCCTTGTCGAGGCCGGAGTCGACCCATGGCCGGCTGCGGGTGCGCACGAAGTGCAGGGCGTCTTCGTAGGCGGCGCGGGCGATGCCGGTGTCGATGGCGGCGTGGAGGATCTGCGCCAGCGGGCCGACCGGGGTAGGGCGCTCGAAGGCCGACTGGAACGGCAGCACGTCTTCGCTGCGCACGAACACGTTGTCGAACACCACCGAGCCGCTGCCGGTGGTGCGCTGGCCAAAGCCGCTCCAGTCGTCGATCACCTGCAGGCCCTGGCTGTCGGCCGGCACGAAGGCCAGGTGCTGCACGCCATGCTCGTCGATCACCGAGGTGGGGATGCGCTGGGCGTAGAGCGCGCCGGTGGCGTAGAACTTGCGGCCGTTGATGCGGTAGCCGTCGACGTCGCGGGCCAGGCGGGTGGTGCGGTCGTGGGCGGTGCGGGTGCCCAGCTCGGCCAGGGCATTGCCCAAGCGCTGGCCGGCCAGCACTTCGGCGTAGAGGCGCTGCTGCTGGGCGGGGGTGCCGTTTACCCGCAGCACTTCCAGGGCGTAGAAATGGTTTTGCGGGATCTGCCCGAGCGAGGCGTCGGCCTGGGCAATGCGCGCGATGACCTTGGCCAGGGTGACGTTGGACACGCCGGCGCCGCCGAAGGCCTTGGGCACGCTGATGGCCCACAGGCCGCTTTGGCTGAACAGGTCCAGTTCGGCATGGGGCAGGCGGCGTTCGCGGTCGCGCAGGGCGCTGTCGCGGCGCAGGTGCTGGGCGAGTTCTTCGGCGACTTCCAGGGCTTGGGTGTCGCTGGTGATGATTGATGTGGTCATGGTGTTCCTCCGGGGGCTTGGGGCCGCTTTGCGGCCCTTTCGCGACACAAGGCCGCTCCTACAGGGGGCTGCGGTTGTCTGTAGGAGCGGCCTTGTGTCGCGAAAGGGCTGCACAGCAGCCCCAAGGCGCAAAAATCAGATCCAGGAATGCCGCGCCGGCAAGGTCCCGTTGAGGTAGTAGGCGCCCACCGCGTGGTACTTCCAGCGCACCGGGTCATGCAGCGTGTGCACCCGGGCATTGCGCCAATGGCGGTCGAGGTTGAACTCGGCGAGCGTGGCGCGGCTGCCGGCCAGCTCGAACAGCTTCTCGCTGGCCTGCAGGGAAACCTCGGTGGTCAGCACCTTGGCCTCGGCCACGGCAATCGAGGCCCGCGCTGCCGCTTGCGCATCGATGGGCGCTGCGTTGACCTCGTCGAGCACCCGCGCCGCCTTGCGCAGCAGCGCCTGGGCGGCATGCAGCTCAAGCTTCAGGCGGCCGATGTCGGCGATCACGTAAGGGTCGTCGCTGGCCCGCTCGACCTTGGCTTCGATCCACGGCCGCGACTTGTCCCGCACGAAGTGGATGGCGTCGTCGATCGCCGCTTCGGCAATGCCGGCATCGATCGCCGCCTGGATCAACTGCGAGCCGGCGCCCTGGATGTTGGGCAGGTCGCGCTGGCGCCAGTTGTCGATCACCAGTTCCGCGTCCACCGGTACCTGGTCGAGCAATACGGTGCCGCTGGCGGTGGTGCGCTGGCCGAAGCCCGACCAGTCATCGACGATACGCAGCCCCGGCGCGCCGCGGCGCACGAAGGCCAGGCGCTGGCGGCCTTCGTCGTCCAGGGCCTTGACCGCGACCCAGTGGGCGAACAGGGCGCCGGTGGAATAGAACTTCTCGCCGCTGATGCGATAGCCATCACCGCTGCGGGTGATGCGCGCCTTCAGGGTCAGGGTGTCCTTGGTGCCGCGCTCCGGCCCGGCATTGCCGATGCGCCAGCCGTCGAGCACGCTGCGAAAGATCTGCGCCTGTTGCGCCTCGGTGGCGGTCACGCGCAGCAGTTGCAGCATGCCGAACTGGTTCTGCGGGATCTGCCCCAGGGCCGGGTCGGCGGCGCTGATGAGGCGGAACACTTCGGCGATGGTCTCGAACGACACGTCGGGGCCGCCATGGGCCTTGGGCACGCTGATGCTGCCCAGGCCGCTGCGGGTGAATTGTTCGATTTCGGCCCAGGGCAGCTTGCGCTGCTGGTCGCGGCGAGCGGCTTGCTCGCGGGCGGCGTCGGCCAGTTCGCGGGCGGCTTGCAGGGCTTCGGCGTCGTTGCGCAATACCTTGGCCGGCAGCAGCAGGGGCGAGCTGTCGAGGTCGCTGTGGAATTGGGTTTCTGGCAGGGTGGACATCAGTACCGAACCTCACAAAGTGGATGCGTCGCTTCAGCTGATGGCGACAAACGTTTGCTGGTCCGGTGGTCCGGTGTATATACCCTAAAGGCTTATCAAAAGTTTATGAACTAACCTTTTGGAATATATATAGAAGTGGTGAATTGCTCGGGGCGTGAGGGCCTCATCGCGGATAAATCCGCTCCTACATGGCCCTTGTAGGAGCGGATTCATCCGCGATGAGGCCGGTAAGTCATTCCGAAGCCGCAGTACCGAGGAATTTGCGCAAGAACTGCCGGGTCCGCTCTTCCCTGGGGTTGGCGAACAGCGCCTTGGCCTCGCCCTGTTCGACGATCACCCCCTTGTCGAAGAAGATCACCCGGTTCGCCACGTCGCGCGCAAAGCTCATTTCGTGGGTGACGATGATCATCGTGCGCTTTTCCTCGGCCAGCCCACGAATGGTCTCCAGCACCTCGCCGACCAGTTCCGGGTCGAGCGCCGAGGTAGGTTCGTCGAACAGGATCACCTCCGGCTCCATGGCCAGGGCGCGGGCGATGGCCACCCGCTGCTGCTGGCCGCCCGAGAGGCGCCGGGGGTAGGCGTCTTCCTTGCCGGCCAGGCCGACCTTGGCGAGCAAGCGCTTGCCCAGCTCGATGGCCTGGGCGCGGGGCGTCTTCTTGACGATCACCGGCCCCTCGATGACGTTTTCCAGGGCGGTGCGGTGGGGGAACAGGTTGAAGTTCTGGAACACGAAGCCGGCCTGCTGGCGCAAGCGGCGGATCGCACTTTGCTGGCCACCCAGCGGGCGGTTGGCGTCGATGCTGATGTCGCCGATCTGGATGCGCCCGGCATCGGGGGTTTCCAGCAGGTTCAGGCAGCGCAGGAAGGTGGTCTTGCCCGAGCCGCTGGGGCCGATGATGGCCACCACCTCGCCGGGGTGCACGGTCACGTCGATGCCGTTGAGCACGGTCTGGCCCTTGAACCGCTTGGTCAGGCCTTCTACGACAATCATTTCAAGGCTCCCGGTCGTGCTGGTTGACCCGCGCTTCCATGCGGTTCTGGAAGTGCGCGAGGATGCTGCACAGCACCCAGTAGATCACCGCCACCGCCAGGTACATGGTGAACACTTCGAAGGTGCGCGCGGTAATCAGCTGCGCCTGGCGGAACAGCTCGGGCACCTGGATGGTCGCCGCCAGGGCGGTGTCCTTGACCAGCGAGATGAAGCTGTTGCCCAGCGGCGGCAGTGCGGTGCGCAGCGCCTGGGGCAGGATCGCCCGGCGCATGGCCTGGGTGCGGGTCATGCCGATGCTGGCAGCGGCCTCCCACTGGCCCCGGTCGATGGAGGAGATGGCTGCACGCAGGATCTCGCAGATGTAGGCGGCCATGTTCAGCGACAGGCCGATCAGCGAGGCCGGGATCGGGTCGAGCTCGATGCCGATCTGCGGCATGCCGAAGTAGATGACGAACAGCTGCACCAGCAGTGGCGTGCCGCGAAAGAACGACACGTAGATCCGCGCCAGCCAGTCCAGCGGCAGGATCTTCGACAGCCGCATCAGTGCCAGGGCAAAGCCCAGCAGCAGGCCGAAGAACATGCCGCCGACGCTCAGCAGCACCGTATAACCCGCGCCCTTCAACAGGAAGGGCGTGGAGTCGGCAACCAGTTGCAGGCTTTCAGCGATCATTGGGTGACATCGGCACCGAAGTATTTCTCGGACAGCTTGGCCAGGGTGCCATCAGCCTTGAGCTTGTCGATGGCCTTGTTGATGGCAGCCAGCAGTTCCGGTTCGCCCTTGCGCAGGGCCACGCCGCTTTCCAGGCGCGAGAAGGCATCGCCGGCAAGCTCGGTGTCCTTGGCTTTCTGGGCGTATTCCAGGGCGGCCAGGCGGTCGATCAGGATGGCGTCGATGCGGCCGTTGCGCAGGTCGGCGAACTTGCTCGGGTCATCCTCGTAGGTGCGCACTTCGGCTTTCGGCACGTCCTGCTTGACCCACTGCTCGTAGTTGGTGCCCAGGCCCACGCCGACTTTCTTGCCGGCCAGGTCCTGCGCTGTCTTGATGTTCAGCTGCTCGGCTTTCTTCTTCAGCACCAGGGCCTGGATGCCGGAAACGGTGTAGGGCTCGGAGAAGTCGTATTTCTTCTTGCGCTCATCGGAGATGGTCACCTGGTTGACCACCACGTCCAGGCGCTTGGACTCCAGCGCAGCGAGGATGCCGTCCCACTTGGTCGGCTGGATCTTGGCCTTGACCCCCAGCTCCTTGGCCAGCAGCTCCGACAGCTCGACTTCGAAGCCGGCCAGCTTGCCGTTTTCATCCTGGAAGCTGAACGGTGGGTAGGTGCCTTCCAGGCCGACGTTGATCACGCCCTTTTCCTGGATGGTCTTCAACTGCTCGCCGGCGAATGCCTGGCCGAGCAGGCCGGCACCGAGGAGGATGGCCAGGCTGGCGTTGAGAAGCGGTTTGGCGAATTTCGACATGTCAGGCCCCGCGCTTGTTGTGGAAGTAGTGGGTGGCGACTATAGAGTTGGCCTGATAGGCCAGGAAATAATAAAAACTTATTTTCTTATGCTTTTTCTATAAAAAGGCTCAGGCACACGCTGAGTTGAGGGTAGGCGAGGTTGCCCGGTTCGTCATCGCCGCTTATGCCTGACTTAGCGCAGGATGGAATAAAGCGTTGTTTTTTCCAAGGGACGGATTTGCCGTAGAGTGGATTGCAAAATATTGCATGCCACCCGGCAGGAGAATACCGTGAGCGACCAACCTTCATCCGCGCATTGGCAGTTGCACAGCATCGTCAGCGGCCTGCGCAGCGCCCGTGAGCAGTGGCGCAGCCGCAATGGCCGCAGCATCGGCGAGCAGGGCGGGCGCGAGCTGCCCTCGCGCGAGGCCATGCGCCAGATCCTCGAGCAGCTGTGCGGGGCGCTGTTCCCGATGCGCCTGGGCCCTGTGGACCTGCGCGAGGAGAGCGAGGACTTCTACGTCGGCCATACCCTGGACGCCGCACTTACCTCCCTGCTGGCCCAGGCACGCCTGGAGCTGCGCTATGCCGCGCGCCAGAGCAACGGCGAACTGGCAACCGTGGATGCCCAGGCCCTGCGCCTGATCCAGGATTTCGCTGCGGCGCTGCCTGGGCTGCGGGTGATGCTCGATACCGATGTGCTGGCGGCCTACCACGGCGACCCGGCGGCGCGCAGCGTCGATGAAGTGCTGCTGTGCTACCCGGGGATCCTGGCGATCATCCACCACCGCCTGGCCCACCACCTGTACCGCGCCGGCTTGCCGTTGCTGGCGCGGATCAGCTCGGAGCTGGCGCATTCGGCGACGGGTATCGACATCCACCCGGGCGCGCAGATCGGGCCGAGCTTCTTCATCGACCATGGCACCGGCGTGGTGATTGGCGAGACGGCGATCATCGGCGAGCGGGTGCGCATCTACCAGGCGGTCACGCTGGGCGCCAAGCGCTTCCCCAGCGACGAGTCGGGGACGCTGCACAAGGGCCTGGCGCGCCACCCGATCGTCGAGGATGACGTGGTGATCTATGCGGGGGCGACCATCCTGGGGCGCATCACCATCGGCAAAGGCTCGACCATTGGCGGCAATGTGTGGCTGACCCGCAGCGTGCCGGCTGAAAGCAACATTACCCAGGCGAACTTGCAGCTCGATTGCCAGGACAAGAACTGAGGCTGTTGGCTCCCACGGTACTTGTGGGAGCCAGCTTGCCGGCGATAGGGCCGGTACAGGCATGCACCGATCAGCACCCCGGTTCGCATTGAAATCCGATCCATGTTTAACTTGAACGCTTGTTCAACGAAAAACGCTGGTCCGCTGCCGGTGTTCAACAGGAGGATTCCTTTGCTGAACCCGTTCATTCCGAACCTCACGTCAATCGACGAGGTGCATGCCCCATGAGTGCACCGACCCCTTCACTTGCCGCTGGCAAGATCCGCATGAACCCGCCGGTGTTCTACTTTGCGGCAAGCTTCATCCTCATCTTCGGCCTGGTGGTCATTGCCTTCCCGCAAGCTGCCGGTGAATGGCTGCTGGCCGCGCAGAACTGGGCGGCCAACACGGTCGGCTGGTACTACATGCTGGCCATGACCCTGTACCTGGTCTTCGTGGTGGTCACCGCGTTGTCCGGCTACGGCAAGATCAAGCTTGGTGCCGATCACGACGAGCCCGAGTTCAGCTACTTGTCCTGGGCCGGCATGCTGTTCGCCGCCGGCATCAGCATCACCCTGTTCTTCTTCTGCGTCTCCGAGCCGCTGACCCACATGCTGCAGCCGCCGCAAGGCGAGGCGGGCACGGCCGAGGCCGGGCGCCAGGCGATGCAGATCCTGTTCCTGCACTGGGGCCTGCATGGCTGGGGCGTGTTCGCCTTCGTCGGCATGGCGCTGGCCTATTTCGCCTACCGCCACAACCTGCCGCTGGCGCTGCGCTCGGCGCTGTACCCGCTGATCGGCAAGCGCATCAACGGGCCGATCGGCTATGCGGTGGATGGCTTCGGCATCATCGCCACGGTGTTCGGCCTGGGCGCCGACATGGGCTTTGGCGTGCTGCACCTCAATGCCGGCCTCGACTACCTGTTCGGCATCAGCCACAGCCAGTGGGTGCAGGTGATGCTGATCGCCCTGATGATGGGCGCGGCGGTGGCCGTGGCGGTCGCCGGGGTGGAGAAGGGCGTGCGGGTGATGAGCGACATCAACCTGTTCCTGGCCTGCGCGCTGCTGCTGTTCGTGCTGTTCGCCGGCCCTACCCAGCACCTGTTCAACACCTTGATCCAGAACTTGGGCGATTACCTGGGGGCCTTGCCGCGCAAGAGCTTCGACGTGTACGCCTATGGCGAGAACCGCGACTGGCTGGGTGGCTGGACAGTGTTCTACTGGGCCTGGTGGATTGCCTGGGCGCCGTTCGTGGGGCTGTTCATCGCGCGCATTTCGCGTGGCCGCACCATCCGTGAATTCGTCTTCGGCGTGCTGCTGATTCCGCTGGGCTTCACCTTGGCGTGGATGTCGATCTTCGGCAACAGCGCCCTGGACCAGGTGATCAACCACGGCATGACCGCCCTGGGCCAGTCGGCCCTGGACAACCCGTCGATGAGCCTGTACCTGCTGCTGGAAACCTACCCGTGGAGCAAGACGGTCATCGCGGTGACGGTGTTCATCAGCTTCGTGTTCTTCGTCACCTCGGCCGACTCCGGCACGGTGGTGCTGTCGACCTTGTCGGCCAAGGGCGGCGACGCCGACGAAGATGGCCCGAACTGGCTGCGCATCTTCTGGGGCGTGATGACCGCGCTGATCACCAGCGGCCTGCTGTTCGCCGGCAGCATCGACTCGCTGAAATCGGCGGTGGTGCTGACGTCGCTGCCGTTCTCGCTGATCCTGCTGTGCATGATGTGGGGGCTGCACAAGGCCTTCTACCTGGAGAGCCAGCGGCAGATCGCGCAGATGCATTCGCTGGCGCCGTTCGCCCAGTCGCGACGTGGCCGTGGCGGCTGGCGCCAGCGCTTGAGCCAGGCCGTGCACTTCCCGTCACGCGATGAGGTGTACCGCTTCATGGACGACGTAGTGCGCCCGGCGATTGCCGATGTGCGCGAAGTGTTCGAGCAGAAGGGGCTGACCCTGATCACCCAGGACGACCCGAGCCATGACAACGTCAGCCTGAAGGTTGGCCATGGCGAGGAACAGCCGTTCATCTACCAGGTGCAGATGCGTGGCTACTTCACGCCGTCGTTTGCGCTGGGTGGGTTGGGCACCCAGGAGTTGAAGAACCGCCGCTATTACCGGGCGGAGGTGCACCTGAGCGAGGGCAGCCAGAATTACGACCTGGTGGGCTACAGCAAGGAGCAGATCATCAACGACATCCTCGACCAGTACGAGCGGCACATGCAGTTCCTGCATCTGGTCAGGTAGATCGCCGGGGCCGCTTTGCGGCCCTTTCGCGACACAAGGCCGCTCCTACAGAACAAAGCGATCCCCTGTAGGAGCGGCCTTGTGTCGCGAAAGGAGGCCAAAGGCCTCCCAAAAATCATCAAAACGGCGCATCCCCAAGAATGGTCGCCCGATGCATCACCCGCCGATTCGGCCGGTAATCATCCACAGCAAAATGCTGTGTCACCCGGTTATCCCAGAACGCCACGTCATTCTCCTGCCAACGCCAGCGAATGCTGAACTCAGGCCTGGTCGCATGGGCGAACAGCAGCTTGAGCAGCGCCTCGCTCTCCAGCTCGCTCAGTTCGTTGATCCGCGTGGTGAACCCTTCATTGACGAACAACGCCTTGCGCCCGCTCACCGGGTGGGTGCGCACCACCGGGTGCGACAGCGGCGGGTTCTTGCGCCGGGTTTCTTCCCAGCGCGCCAGGTCCTCTGGCGTGGTACCAAAGCGCTCCAGCGGGAACGACTTGGTGAAATCGTGGGTGGCACTGAGCCCGTCGAGCATCTCGCGCAGCGGCGCCGACAGCGCCTCCAGCGCGGCGATGCCGCTGGCCCACAAGGTGTCGCCGCCAAAGGCCGGCAGCTGCTTGGCACTGAGCACCGCGCCCAGCGCCGGGGTCGGCAGGAAGGTCACGTCGGTGTGCCACACGGCATTGTCGCGCACGTCGGTGACGGCGGTATCGAGCACCAGCACCTGCGGGGTTTCCGGCACGTTGGGGTAGATCGGGTGGATGTGCAGGTCACCGAAACGCGCGGCGAAGCGCGCCTGCTGCTCGGGGTTGATCGGCTGGTCGCGGAAGAACAGCACCTGGTGCTCGAGCAGCGCCTGCTCGATGGCGTCGCGCTGCTCGATGCTGATGTCGCGGCTGATGTCGACGCCGCTGATCTGGGCGCCGAGCGCCGGGCTGAGTGGGGTGATGGTCAGGCTCATGGCTTTTCTCGTGCTAGGCGCCGGGTTGCCGGCGTGGTCAGTCCAGTTCAGTGGCTTTGCCCGTGCCAGGGCACCAGCTTGCGTTGCAGGGCGCGCAGGCCCATCTCCAGGGCGAAGGCGATCAGGGCGATCAGCAGGATGCCCAGCACCACCACATCGGTGACCAGGAACTGCGCCGCCGACTGCACCATGAAGCCCAGGCCGCTGGTGGCGGCGATCAGCTCGGCGGCGACCAGGGTCGACCAGCCGACGCCCAGGCCGATGCGGATGCCGGTGAGGATGTCGGGCAGCGCGCTGGGCAGGATCACATGGCGAATCAGCTGCGCCCGGGTGGCCCCCAGCGACTGCGCGGCGCGCAGCTTGGCCGGGTCGACGGTACGCACGCCGGTGGCCGTGGCGATGGCGATCGGGGCGAAGATCGCCAGGTAGATCAGCAGCACCTTGGACAGCTCGCCGATGCCGCACCAGATGACGATCAGCGGCAGGTAGGCCAGCGGCGGAATCGGCCGGTAGAACTCGATCAGTGGGTCGAGGATGCCGCGGGCCACGCGGTTGTAGCCGATGGCGATGCCGACTGGGATGGCCGTCAGGGTGGCGGCGGCCAGGGCCAGGCCGATGCGGCCGAGGCTGGCACCCAGGTGCTGCCACAGGCTGGCGTCCATGTAGCCCTGGGTGAGCAGCGCCCAGCCCTTGGCCAGGATGTCGCCAGGCGAGGGCAGGAACAGCGGCTCGATCCAGCCGGCGGCGGTCACCAGCCACCAGGCCAGCAGCAGGCTGGCCAGGGTCAGGGTGCTGATCCAGCGGGTTGAAAGGGGGCGGCGGGCGTTCACGGCTGGCCGGGATTGGGCGTCGCGCTTGCCGGCGACCGGCAGATCGAGGCTGCTCATGCGGGCTCCTGCAGGCTTTGGCGTTGGGAGAACACCCGCGCCAGCACATGCTCGCGGGTTTCGATGAAGCGGGGGTCGGACTTGATCGCCCGGGCCGACTCGCCGGCGGCGTAGCGCTGGCCGAAGTCCAGCTGCAGGCGCTCGACCACACGCCCCGGGTTGGGTGCCAGCAGCACCAGCTCGCTGGCCAGGAACACGGCTTCCTCGATGTCATGGGTAATCAGGAACACCGGCTTGGCGGTGCGCTGCCACACCTGCAGCAGCAACTCCTGCATCTGCTCGCGGGTGAAGGCGTCGAGCGCACCGAACGGCTCGTCCATCAGCAGCACCCGTGGGTCGGCTGCCAGCGCGCGGGCCAGGCCCACGCGCTGTTTCTGGCCACCGGACAGCTGCCAGATACGCCGATCGCCGAAGCCGGCCAGGTCGACCAGCGCGAGCATTTCGCGGGCCTTGGCTTCACGTTCGCTGCGCGCCACGCCAGCCAGCTCGAGGCCGAAGGCGACGTTGCCCAGCACGTTCTGCCAGGGCAGCAGGGCGTCGTCCTGGAACACCACGCCACGCTCGGCGCCGGGGCCTTGCACCGGCACGCCATCGAGGCTGATGCGCCCGCCGCTGGGGGCGACGAAGCCGGCGATCAGGTTCAGCAGCGAGGTCTTGCCGCTGCCCGATGGCCCGAGGGCCACCAGCAGTTGGCGAGGCCCCAGGCTCAGGTTGATGTCGGCCAGCACCGGGGTGGTGGCGCCGGGGTACTGTGCGCTGATGCGCTCCAGCTCGAGCAAGGCCATGACGGGCTCCGGGTCAGGTTCAGTTGGGCAGGTATTTGGCGCTGACGTAAGGCGAGTAGTCCGGCAGCACCGCGTCGACCTTGCCCTGTTGCTTGAGGAAGTTGGCGGTATCGGTCAGCGCCTTGGTGGTCGGTGCGCCCAGGGCGTTGGCCTGGTCGGCGGCCAGTGGGTAGACGTTGCCTTCCAGCAGCACCGGGATGTCGCTGGCCTTGGCGCCGGACAGCTTGACCAGCTTGGCCACGTTGTCCTGGTTGGCGAGCCAGGCTTTTGGGTCCTTGCGGTAGTCGGCGTAGGCGTCGAGGGTGACCTTGGCGAAGGCCTTGACCACGTCGGGGTGCTTGTCGGCGAAGTCCTTGCGCACGATCCAGGCGTCGAAGGTCGGCGCGCCTTGTTCGGCCAGTTGGCCCGAGGTGATCAGCACCTTGCCGTTTTCCTTGGCCACGCCCAGGGCCGGGTCCCAGACGTAGGTGGCGTCGATGTCGCCGCGCTTCCAGGCGGCGATGATCGCCGGTGGCGCGAGGTTGAGGATCTGCACCTTGGAGGGGTCGATGTTCCAGCCCTTGAGCGCCGCCAGCAGGCTGTAGTGGCCGGTGGAAACGAACGGCACGGCGACTTTCTTGCCGACCAGGTCTTGCGGCGTCTTGATGCTGTCACGCGCGACCAGCGCTTCGCCTGCACCGATCTGGGTGGCGATGAGGAAGGTTTGCACCGGCAGCTTGCGGGTGGCGGCGGCTGCCAGCGGGCTGGAACCGAGGTAGCCGATCTGCACGTCGCCGCTGGCGACGGCGGTGATCACATCGGCGCCGTTGTCGAACTTGCGCCAGGCGATGTCGGCCTTGCTGGCCTTTTCGTAGGCGCCATCGACCTGGGCCACCTTGGCTGGGTCGACGGTGGTCTGGTAGGCGACCGTGAGGTCGGCGGCCTGGGCCAACCAGCTGGTGCTGGCGAGAGTCAGGGCGGCGAACAGGCGCAGCGGGGCATACGGGATCATGGTGAACCTCTCGTCAGGCAATCGATGTGATGGATGGCGAGAAGACTAGATGATCTAAGAAATCGAAAATAAATAACTTTTTCGCATTAGCTTAGGAGCCAAATGCTTTAACGCGGCTTGCCTGGGAAATGCCCACTGGCGGAACACCCGTGCGCTGCTAGTCTTTGTCCCCTCGTCAGGGGTGGTTGACGGGTAACCGGTCGGCAAACGTTTGCAAATAACCTAAAGGTATGATTGACGGGGTCGATACAACTTTTTGCAGTAAAGGTTTCACCTATATTCCGTAAAAATCTTACTAATTCATAAAACGGTCATTTTGGATTTATAGGATTGTCATTATCCTGTAGCGCAGGTTGCGTCCTTAGACCAAAGTCGCGAAACGTTCAGAAACGATTGACTTATTGGTCACGCTTTGGGACTAAATCGCCCATCCACGGTGAGCGGGGCAGAAGACTCCGCCGCCAGAGATACACAAGAATTAGAACGTAGAGGAGCAAAACATGTACAAGTCCAGCCTGGCCGTGGCCGTGGCACTGGGGGTCATCGCCCAAACTGCAGGCGCTGCCGGTTTCGTTGAAGACAGCAAACTGGCGCTGAGCTCGCGCACCATGTACTTCAACAACGACACCCGCGAAGGTGGCGTCAACGACAACCGTGAATCGGGTCAGGGCTTCAAGCTCGACTACATTTCCGGCTTCACCCAAGGTACCGTTGGCTTCGGCGTCGACGCTCAAGCGCTATGGGGCATCCACCTCGACGGCGGCAAGGGCAAGCACCCTGATAACAGCAGCTTCTTCCCGAGCGCACACGACAAGTCGGCAGAAAGCCAATGGGCTCGCCTGGGCGCCAACGCCAAGGCACGCTTCTCCAAGACCGAAGCGCACTTCGGTAGCGCCCTGGCACCGAACCTGCCAATCCTGGTTTCCAACGATGGTCGTCTGCTGCCGCAGACCTTCGAGGGTGGCACCATCCAGTCGAAGGAAATCGACAACCTGACCATCAACGCCGGTCAGCTGACCCACGCCATGGGTCGCGCCTCGAGCAACCGTACCGGTCTGTCCGTGGCTGGCGCTACTGCAGAAAGCAACAAGTTCCGCTACGGCGGCCTGGACTACAAGCTCACTCCAGACCTGACCCTGCAGTACTACTACTCGAACCTGGAAGACTTCTACAAGCAGCACTTCCTGGGTGCGACCCACGTCTTCAAGATTTCTGACAACCAGTCGTTCAAGACCGACCTGCGCTACTTCGACAGCAGCAGCGACGGCAAGAACGGCAACGACAGCACCTACAACTTCAACAACAACGGCGGCTACGCCAAGCACCTTGGCGAGATCGACAACAAGACCTGGTCGGCGATGTTCACCTATACCCTGGGTGGTCACTCGTTCCTGGTCGGTCGCCAGCAAGTCGGTGACGACGGTGGCTTCGTGTGGCTGGGCCAGGGCAGCCTGGTCAATGACAACGGCAGCTCCGAAGGCGCAGGTGGCTCCAGCTTCTACCTGTTCACCGACAGCATGATCAACCAGTTCGCCCGTGCGGGTGAGAACACCAACTTCGGCCAGTACGCCTATGACTTCGCTGCCCTGGGTGTCCCAGGTCTGAAAGCATCGGTTGCCTACCTGCGTGGTGACGACATTCGCTACCGCAGCGGCCACGGTACCTACAACGAGTGGGAGCGTGACGCGCGTATCGACTACACCATCCAGGACGGCACCCTCAAAGGCCTGGGCTTCAGCCTGCGTCAAGGTGTCTACCGTGGTAGCGGTGGCTCGAGCAGCGAGTTCACCAAAGACCAGGATCAGGCTCGCTTCATCGTGAACTACACTTACGCCTTCATGTAAGTCGTAGCCACACAGAAAGCCTCGCCTAGTGCGAGGCTTTTTTGTGCCTGCCATTCGGTATGCAATAAGGTTATAAATAAATCAGTATTTATTCTTTTTGTTTTTATTCGGATGCAGGCACATTGAACCCCACAAGGCCAGAACACAGCACAGGAGCCGCACCCCATGAGCCTCAAACTCGGCGACATCGCCCCTGATTTCGAACAGGATTCCAGCGAAGGCAAGATCCGTTTCCACGAATGGCTGGGCAATAGCTGGGGTGTGCTGTTCTCCCACCCGGCCGACTTCACCCCGGTGTGCACCACCGAGCTGGGCCTGACCGCCAAGCTCAAGGGCGACTTCGCCAAGCGCGGCGTCAAGGCCATCGCGCTCTCGGTCGACCCGGTCGACTCGCACCACAAGTGGATCGAGGACATCAACGAGACCCAGAACACCGTGGTCAACTTCCCGATCATCGCCGACGCCGACCGCAAGGTGTCCGACCTGTACGACCTGATTCACCCCAACGCCAGCGACACCCTGACCGTGCGCTCGCTGTTCGTCATCGACCCGAACAAGAAGGTGCGCCTGACCATCACCTATCCGGCCAGTACCGGGCGCAACTTCAACGAGATCCTGCGGGTGATCGACTCGCTGCAACTGACCGACACCCACAAGGTCGCCACGCCAGGCAACTGGCAGGACGGCGACGAGGTGGTGATCGTGCCTTCGCTCAAGGACGAGGACGAGATCAAGCAGCGCTTCCCCAAAGGTTATCGGGCGGTCAAGCCGTACCTGCGGCTGACCCCGCAACCCAATCGCTGAAGAATTCCTCGTTGCATTGCTCTTAGCCATAGCAGGGATATTCGGGCCGTTTCGACGGCCCTTTTTTATCCTGCAACAAGCGCGAGCGATAAATGCAAAATGGAATAAACAAATGAAAAAATATGATTTCTAGATATATAAAAACATTGGTACTGTCTTTTCCACAGATCCTCTGATCCCCGTCCTACCGCTGTATCACCTTACTCGCCCGCCAACGAGGCAAGCAGGTGCAACCCGAACCCAATCGCACAGGAGAGCGCCATGCGCACAGTCTTCTTGCGTCGTGGTCTGGTCGCCCTGTTTGCGGCGGCTGTGTCCTTCGGCGCCATTACCCAAGCCCAGGCCGAGAGCCTGCGCATCGGTTACCAGAAATACGGCACCCTGGTGCTGCTCAAGGCCAAGGGCACGCTGGAGAAGCGCCTGGCCGAGCAGGGCGTGCAGGTGCAGTGGACCGAATTCCCAGGTGGCCCGCAGCTGCTCGAAGGCCTGAACGTCGGCTCCATCGACTTCGGCGTCACCGGCGAAACCCCACCCGTGTTCGCCCAGGCCGCCGGTGCCGACCTGCTCTATGTGGCCTACGAGCCGCCTGCGCCGCACAGCGAAGCCATCCTCGTGCCCAAGGGCTCGCCGATCCAGTCGGTGAAAGAGCTCAAGGGCAAGAAAGTCGCCCTCAACAAAGGCTCCAACGTCCATTACCTGCTGGTCCGCGCCCTGCAGGACGCCGGCCTTCAGTACAGCGATATCCAGCCGGTGTACCTGCCGCCCGCCGATGCCCGCGCCGCCTTCGAGCGTGGCAGCGTCGATGCCTGGGTGATCTGGGACCCGTACCAGGCCGCCGCCGAGCAGCAGCTGCAGGCCCGGACCCTGCGTGATGGCAAGGGCCTGGTCGACAACCACCAGTTCTACCTGGCCACCCGCAACTACGCGACCCAGCACCCGGCCGTGATCAACACCTTGATCGAAGAAGTGCGCGCCGTGGGCCAATGGTCCCAGGCCAACCCGCAGCAGGTCACCGACCAGGTTGCGCCGCTGCTCGGCCTGCCCGCCGAGATCACCCTGACCTCGGTCAAGCGCCAAGGCTACGGTGCCAGCCCGCTGACCCCCGAGGTGGTGGCTTCGCAACAGAAAATCGCCGACACCTTCACGGCGCTCAAGCTGATTCCCAAGGCGCTGAGCATCAAGGACGTGATCTGGACACCCCCGGCCAAGGTCGCCAGCGCGCCTTGATCGATCAGCCTGCGCCGGGGCGCCGCCCCGGCTTGAGCCACCCCTGAGGAGACAACTCCAATGAGCCTTAACATTTTCTGGTTCCTCCCAACCCACGGTGACGGCAAGTACCTGGGCACTTCCGACGGCGCTCGCGCGGTCGACCACGGTTACCTGCAGCAGATCGCCCAGGCCGCCGACCGCCTGGGCTTCGGCGGGGTGCTGATCCCCACCGGGCGCTCCTGCGAGGATTCCTGGCTGGTGGCCGCATCGCTGATCCCGGTGACCCAGCGCCTGAAGTTCCTGGTCGCCCTGCGCCCGGGCATCATTTCGCCGACCGTGGCCGCGCGCCAGGCGGCAACCCTGGACCGCCTGTCCAACGGCCGTGCACTGTTCAACCTGGTGACCGGGGGCGACCCGGACGAGCTGGCCGGTGACGGCCTGCACCTGAACCACCAGGAACGCTACGAAGCCTCGGTCGAGTTCACCCGCATCTGGCGCAAGGTGCTGGAAGGCGAGAACGTCGACTACGACGGCAAGCACATCCAGGTGAAGGGCGCCAAGCTGCTCTACCCACCGATCCAACAGCCGCGCCCGCCGCTGTACTTCGGTGGCTCGTCCGAAGCCGCCCAGGACCTGGCTGCCGAGCAGGTCGAGCTGTACCTGACCTGGGGCGAGCCGCCTGCCGCCGTTGCCGAAAAAATCGCCCAGGTGCGTGAGAAAGCCGCTGCCCAGGGCCGTGAAGTGCGCTTTGGCATCCGCCTGCACGTGATCGTGCGGGAAACCAACGAAGAGGCCTGGGCCGCAGCCGACCGCCTGATCTCGCACCTGGACGACGACACCATCGCCCGCGCCCAGGCTTCGCTGGCGCGCTTCGACTCGGTGGGCCAGCAGCGCATGGCCGCCCTGCACGGTGGCAACCGCGACAACCTGGAAGTCAGCCCCAACCTGTGGGCCGGTGTCGGCCTGGTACGCGGTGGCGCCGGTACTGCACTGGTCGGCGATGGCCCGACCGTGGCGGCGCGGGTCAAGGAATATGCCGAGCTGGGCATCGATACCTTCATCTTCTCCGGCTACCCGCACCTGGAAGAGTCCTACCGCGTTGCCGAGCTGCTGTTCCCGCACCTCGACGTGCAGCGCCCGGAGCAGCCGAAAAGCGGCGGCTACGTGAGCCCGTTCGGCGAGATGGTGGCCAACGACATCCTGCCCAAGTCCGTGTCGCAGAGCTGAGGACCGGGCCATGAGTCGTGCAACGTCCTCCACCCTGACCCAGCGCCTGGCGCCGTGGGCACTGCCGCTGGCGCTGCTGGCGGTGTGGCAGCTGGCGGTCAGCGCGGGCTGGCTGTCGACGCGCATCCTGCCAGCGCCCAGCGCGGTGGTCAGCGCCGGTGTCGAGCTGGTGCGCAGCGGTGAAATCTGGACCCACCTGGCCATCAGCGGCTGGCGTGCCGGCCTGGGCTTTCTGATCGGTGGCAGCATCGGCCTGGTGCTGGGCTTCATCACCGGCCTGTCGAACTGGGGCGAACGCCTGCTCGACAGCTCGGTGCAGATGATCCGCAACGTGCCGCACCTGGCGCTGATCCCGCTGGTGATCCTGTGGTTCGGTATCGACGAGTCGGCGAAGATCTTCCTGGTCGCGCTGGGCACGCTGTTCCCGATCTACCTGAACACCTACCACGGCATCCGCAACGTCGACCCGGCGCTGGTTGAGATGGCGCGCAGCTATGGCCTGTCGGGCTTCGGCCTGTTCCGCCAGGTGATCCTGCCGGGCGCGCTGCCGTCGATCCTGGTCGGGGTGCGCTTCGCCCTGGGCTTCATGTGGCTGACCCTGATCGTGGCCGAGACCATTTCGGCCAACTCCGGCATCGGCTACCTGGCGATGAATGCCCGTGAATTCCTGCAGACCGACGTGGTGGTGCTGGCGATCGTCCTCTATGCCGTGCTCGGCAAGCTCGCCGACCTCGCCGCTCGCGGCCTGGAGCGTGTGTGGCTGCGCTGGCACCCGGCCTACCAAGTGGCCAAGAAGGAGGGCGCATGACCGTGCTCAAGGAACAACCGCCACGCTTGCTGCGGGGCATCCCGCTGGCCGCCAACGGCCTGCGCAAGACCTTCGGCCAGCGTGAAGTGCTGCGCGGCATCGACCTGCACATCCCGGCCGGCCAGTTCGTTGCCATCGTCGGGCGCAGCGGCTGCGGCAAGAGCACCTTGCTGCGCCTCTTGGCCGGGCTCGACCAGCCCAGCGCCGGCGAGCTGCTGGCAGGCCCGGCACCGCTGGCCGATGCCCGCGAGGACACCCGTCTGATGTTCCAGGATGCACGCCTGCTGCCCTGGAAGAAGGTGATCGACAACGTCGGCCTGGGCCTGCGTGGCGACTGGCGCCAACGCGCGCTGGATGCCCTGGAGGCGGTCGGCCTGGCTGACCGTGCCAATGAATGGCCAGCGGCGTTGTCCGGTGGCCAGAAACAGCGTGTGGCCCTGGCCCGCGCACTGATCCACCAGCCGCGCCTGCTGCTGCTGGACGAGCCACTGGGCGCGCTGGATGCGCTGACCCGTATCGAGATGCAGCAACTGATCGAACGCCTGTGGCGGCAGCACGGCTTCACCGTGCTGCTGGTGACCCACGACGTCAATGAAGCCGTCGCGGTGGCCGATCGGGTGATCCTGATCGAGGACGGCGAAGTCGGCCTGGACCTCACTGTCGAGCTGGCAAGGCCCAGGGCGCGTGGTTCGCACCGCCTGGCCGCGCTGGAAAGCGAAGTGCTCAACCGCGTTCTGTCGGCCCCGGGCACACCGCCCGAGCCGGACCCTGTAGCCCCTTTGCCCACGCAACTGCGTTGGGCGCACTGACGACTCACTTACCAGACTGAAGCCAAAGAGAAGGAATCAAGCCATGACTATCAAAGCGATCAACGTCCGTAACCAGTTCAAAGGCACCGTGAAAGAAATCCTCGAAGGCCCGGTGCTGTCGGAAATCGACGTGCAGACGGCCTCGGGCATCGTGACGTCGGTGATTACCACGCGTTCGGTGAAAGAGCTGGAGCTGCAGGTGGGCAGTGAAGTGATTGCCTTCGTGAAATCGACCGAGGTCTCCATCGCCAAGCTGTGAGGCCGTGGCAGCGACCGCTATCGCCGGCAAGCCGGCTCCCACAGGTTCTCTGCAGGCTTTGGCCTTGCACGGTACCTGTGGGAGCCGGCTTGCCGGCGATAGGGCCGGTGAAATCCTTAGCGTTTCGCCAGAAACGGCGGCAGATACAACCCCAGGTACGCCTCGAACACCCGCTTGCCTTCCTCGGCCATGCGCGGGGTGATCTGCTCATGCAGCTGCACCGAGCGCGCATACACGCGGTCGCTCAGCTCCATGGCCAAGGCAAACACATCCACATCGCCAGGCATCACCGGCAGCTTGAAGTGCTGGTCGAACAGCTTGTGCATCAAGTCGCCCAGTTCCATGTCGTGCTGCCGGTCGGCCTGCACCACCTCGCTCAGCCCGTGCTGCGCCAGAATCAGCTGCCGCGCCGCAGCGTCCTCGTTGTAGATGGCCAGCATGCGCTGCTCGATCAGGCGGGACAGCTCATGCCAGGTATCGAATGCACTGCTGTCGATCGGCGCGCGCAGCGCTTCGCGAAAGGCCCGGTGCACATCGGCGGTCAGCGCTTCGAGCAAGGCCGGCACGCTGGCGAAGAAGTGGTACACCGACGAAGGCGGGATCTGCGCCCGCTCGGCCACGCTGTAGATCGACAACGCCGCCACCCCTTGCCCGGCCAGCAGCTCGCGCGCGGCCGCCAGGATCGCTTCGATCCTGGCCTGGCTGCTGGCGCGTGGCTTGCGTGGGGTGGGGCTGCGGGTCATCAGTTGCTGATCGCCAGGATACTGGCCTGGTACGCACCGACGAACAGGTCGAAGTCGCCGACCTCCTGTTGCTCCAGGCGCGACTGCTCGGCCAGCGAGTCGCGGGCCAGGGTCTCGTAGGCCTGCTGGCGCTCGACGGGCAGCGGCTGCTCGCGGAAGGTTTCGGCATGGATGCGGCTTTGGCGCAGGGAGAACTGCACGAAGTTTTCGTCATGCTCGGTCATGCGCGCCAGGACCTGCGCCGACGGCGTCAGCGAGGCGTCGTCGACCTTGGCCTGCTGCTCTTCCAATGCCTTGGCGTGTTCATCGCCGCCGTGGGTGCGGTCGAGCAGGTCGGCCAGCTGGCCGATGCGCCCGATCAGCTCGGTGGCCCAGGCCTTGAGTGTGATCGGCTGGCCATCGCGGTGCAGCTCCAGGCCTGGGCGACGGCCTTCCTTGACCACGGTGAGGAAGTTGCTGGTGCACTGGCTGCATTCGCCGTTGTCCAGCTGCGGGCTTTCTTCCAGTGCGCAGAACAGCAGGAACGCATCGAGGAAGCGGGCCTCGGTCAGGTCGATGCCCACCGGCAGGAACGGGTTGATGTCCAGGCAGCGCACTTCCACATATTGCACGCCGCGCGAGGTCAGGGCCTGGACCGGCCGCTCGCCGGTGTAGGTGACGCGCTTGGGGCGGATGTTCGAGTAGTACTCGTTCTCGATCTGCAGGATGTTGGTGTTCAACTGCACCCATTCGCCATCCACATGGGTGCCGATCTCGACATAGGGCGGGTAGGGCGTGCCGACGGCCTTGCGCAGGCTGTCGGTGTAGCTGTCGAGGTTGTTGTAGCAAGGCGTGAGGCCGGCCTGGGCGTTGCTCTGGTAACCCAGGTCGCTCATGCGCAGGCTGGTGGCGTAAGGCAGGAACAGGGTTTCGCCATCGAGCTCTTCGAGCTGGTGCGGGCGGCCACGCAGGAAGCCTTTGTCCAGTGCCGGCGAGGCGCCGAACAGGTACATCAGCAGCCAGCTGTAGCGGCGGAAGTTGCGGATCAGCGCAATGTAGGCCGAGGACTGGTAGTCGCGGTCGCTTTCGCTGCTGCCTTCGGCGTCGCGCAGCAGGGGCCACAGCGCTTCGGGCAGCGAGAAGTTGTAGTGGATACCGGCGATGCACTGCATGGTGCGGCCGTAACGCAGGGCCAGGCCCTTGCGGTAGACGTGCTTGAGCTTGCCGATATTGGAGGTGCCGTATTCGGCGATCGGGATGTCCTCCTCGGCCGGCAGCGTGCACGGCATTGACGGGCTCCACAGGTATTCGTCGGCGAGCTTGCTGTAGACGAAGCGGTGGGTCTGTTCGAGGCTCTCGAGCACCTTGGCCGGGTCTGCCAGGGCTGGGGTGATGAACTCCAGCAGCGACTCGGAATAATCGGTGGTGATCTGCTCGTTGGTCAGCGCCGAACCCAGCGCTTCGGGGTGTGGGGTCTGGGCCAGGCGACCTTCATCGGTCACACGCAGGCATTCGCGCTCAATACCGTGCAGGCACTGCTCGAGCAGGGGGAGATTGGCGCCGAGCAGGCTCAGGCGGCGGTTGAGGAGGTCGCTCAAGATGGATTCCTTCACGCGTCAGTCGCCCCAATATGGGGGTAGAGATAACGGTCTACAAGGGTAGGAACAAAGGAACTGGCGTTGTCGCCTGGTTTACGCGGTTCCGGCAGTGCCAGCGCACTGCCGGAAAATACCGCAGATACCCCTTGGTGAGCTAGAGAACCGCGAAGGTTCCTTGCGCTTTTGCCACCAGTTTGTCGCCTTGGACTACGTCGGCGTCGACCACCAGGGTGCGGCGCCCGGCGTGCAGCACGCGGGCGGTGCACAGCACTTCACCGTCGCTGACGGCGCGCAGGTAGTTGATCTTGCACTCGATGGTCACGCTCTGCTGGTCGAAGCCATGGCTGGCCGAGCAGGCCAGGCCCATGGCGATGTCCACCAGGCTGAAGATCGCCCCGCCGTGCAGCTTCTGGCCGCGGTTGCGCAAGTGCGGCTCGAGCGCCAGGGCCACCTCGGCAACGCCTGTGTCCAGGCGTTGCACGCGGCAGCCAAGCAGCTGGCTGTAGGCGCTTTCGACCAGTTCCTTGGGGATTTCCATCATTTCTTCTTCAGCTGCTTGGCGTTGGCGAACAGCGCCGCCATGGCGTTGTTGGCCGGGGCTGCGGTGGCCGTTTCACGCTGGCGCGGGGCCTGCTGCGGGCGGTTGCCGGCATTGCCACGGTTGCCGCCGCGGTTGCCTTCGACCTTCTCGCCCGGCGTGTCGCTCATGCGCATGGACAGGCCGACGCGCTTGCGCGGGATGTCCACTTCCATGACCTTGACCTTCACCACGTCGCCGGCCTTGACCGCTTCGCGCGGGTCCTTGACGAACTTCTCCGACAGCGCCGAGATGTGCACCAGGCCGTCCTGGTGCACGCCGATGTCGACGAAGGCACCGAAGTTGGTGACGTTGGTGACCACGCCTTCGAGGATCATGCCCGGCTCCAGGTCCTTGAGGTCCTCGACGCCGTCCTGGAAGGTGGCGGTCTTGAACTCGGGGCGTGGGTCGCGGCCGGGTTTGTCCAGTTCCTGGAGGATGTCGGTGACCGTCGGCAGGCCGAAGGTTTCGTCGGTGAAGCGCTTGGGGTCGAGGCGCTTGAGGAAGCCGCTGTCGCCGATCAGCGAGCGGATGTCGCGGTCGGTATCGGCAGCGATGCGCTTGACCAGCGGGTAGGCCTCAGGGTGCACGGCCGAGGCATCGAGCGGGTTGTCGCCGTTCATGACGCGCAGGAAGCCTGCGGCCTGCTCGTAGGTTTTTTCGCCCAGGCGGCTGACTTTCTTGAGCGCGGCGCGGGTGGCGAACGGGCCGTTGGCATCGCGGTGGGCGACGATGTTCTGCGCCAGGGTCGCGTTGAGGCCGGAAATGCGGGTCAGCAGCGCCACCGAGGCGGTGTTGACGTCCACGCCCACGGCGTTCACGCAGTCCTCGACCACGGCGTCCAGGCCGCGGGCCAGCTTCAGCTGGGACAGGTCGTGCTGGTACTGGCCGACACCGATGGATTTCGGGTCGATCTTCACCAGTTCGGCGAGCGGGTCCTGCAGGCGACGGGCGATCGACACCGCGCCGCGGATCGACACGTCCAGGTCCGGGAACTCGCGGGCGGCCAGCTCCGAGGCCGAATACACCGAGGCGCCGGCTTCCGAGACCATGACCTTGGTGATCTTCAGGGCTGGGTATTTTTTCACCAGCTCGCCCACCAGCTTGTCGCTTTCACGGCTGGCAGTGCCGTTGCCGATGGCGATCAGCTCCACCGAGTGCTTGGCGCACAGGGCAGCGAGGATGGAGAGGGTGCGGTCCCAGTCGTTCTTCGGTGCATGCGGGTAGACCGTGGTGTGGTCCAGCAGCTTGCCGGTGGCATCGACCACGGCGACCTTGCAGCCGGTACGCAGGCCCGGGTCGAAGCCCAGGGTGGCGCGCGGGCCGGCCGGGGCGGCCAGCAGCAGGTCGTGCAGGTTGTGGGCGAAGACGTTGATCGCCTCGCCTTCGGCGTTGTCGCGCAGCTCGCCGAACAGGTCGGTCTCCAGGTGGGTGTAGAGCTTGACCTTCCAGGTCCAGCGCACCACTTCGCCCAGCCATTTGTCGGCCGGGCGGTTGTGGTTTGCCAGGCCGAAGTGGCTGGCGATCATCACTTCGCACGGGTGCAGGGTGCCTGGCAGCTCTTCGCCGACCTTCAGCGATGCGCTCAGCACGCCTTCGTTGCGCCCGCGGAAAATCGCCAGGGCGCGGTGCGACGGGGCGTTGCGCAGCAGTTCGTCATGGGCGAAGTAGTCGCGGAACTTGGCGCCTTCCTCTTCCTTGCCGGCCACCACGCGGGCGCTGAGCACGGCTTCGTGCTTGAGGAAGTTGCGCAGCTTGTCGAGCAGCGCGGCGTCTTCGGCGAAGCGCTCCATGAGGATGTACTTGGCGCCTTCCAGCGCGGCCTTCACGTCGGCCACGCCCTTGTCGGCGTCGACGAAGCGCGCGGCTTCAGTTTCCGGGGCCAGCTGCGGGTCGTTGAACAGGCCGTCGGCCAGCTCGCCGAGGCCGGCTTCCAGGGCGATCTGGCCCTTGGTGCGGCGCTTTTGCTTGTACGGCAGGTAAAGGTCTTCGAGGCGGGTCTTGGTGTCGGCCAGCTTGATCTCGCGGGCCAGCTCCGGGGTCAGCTTGCCCTGCTCCTCGATGCTGGACAGGATGCTGGCGCGGCGCTCATCGAGTTCGCGCAGGTAGCGCAGGCGCTCTTCCAGGTGGCGCAGCTGGGTGTCGTCCAGGCTGCCGGTCACTTCCTTGCGGTAGCGGGCGATGAAGGGCACGGTCGAGCCTTCGTCCAACAAGCCCACGGCCGCTTCGACCTGCTGCGGGCGAACGCCCAGTTCCTCGGCGATACGGCTGTTGATGCTGTCCATGTAAACCACCTGGCAAGGATTGAAAGCCGCGCATTATACCCATCGAAAAGGCCTTGCGGTGATGGCGCCCGGCCAGTGTCGATGGCCAGGAACTGGCGCCAGGGGAAAAATCTGCTAACAATGCTCACGGCACGCAGGGTAATGGCTACGCCATAATGCGCGGCGATATCAGAGGAGTTATTCATGACTGGCACCCCCAACACCGCTGAAGGTGACAAGATTCTCATCGTCGACGACGATCCGGGGCTCAGCAGCCTGCTGGAACGTTTCTTCACCAGCAAGGGCTATCGCGCCCGCGCGGTGCCCAACACCGAACAGATGGACCGCCTGCTGCAGCGCGAGGTGTTCAACCTGGTGGTGCTCGACCTGATGCTCCCGGGTGAAGACGGCCTGTCCGCGTGCAAGCGCCTGCGCCAGTCGAACAACCAGATCCCGATCATCATGCTCACCGCCAAGGGCGACGAGCTCAGCCGCATCAAGGGGCTGGAGCTGGGCGCCGACGATTACCTGGGCAAGCCGTTCAACCCGGACGAGCTGATGGCCCGGGTCAAGGCCGTGCTGCGTCGCCAGGCCCCGAGCGTGCCGGGCGCCCCGGGTAGCGAGGACGAGTCGGTCACCTTCGGCGACTACGAGCTGTCGCTGGCCACCCGCGAGCTCAAGCGCGGTGACGAAGTGCACATGCTCACCACCGGCGAATTCGCCGTGCTCAAGGCGCTGGTCATGCATGCCCGCGAGCCGCTGACCCGCGACAAGCTGATGAACCTGGCCCGTGGCCGCGAGTGGGACGCCCTGGAGCGCTCCATCGACGTGCAGATTTCGCGCCTGCGCCGCATGATCGAGCCAGACCCGTCCAAGCCACGCTACATCCAGACGGTCTGGGGCGTGGGCTACGTGTTCGTTCCAGACGGAAACGCTGGTAAATGATGCTGCGCCGTCAATGAAAACACCGCTTTGGTTCCCGCAGAGTTTCTTTGCTCGCACCCTGTGGCTGGTACTGATCGTCGTCCTGTTCTCCAAGGCGTTGACCCTGGTCTACCTGCTGATGAACGAGGACGTGCTGGTCGATCGCCAGTACAGCCACGGCGTGGCGCTGACCTTGCGCGCCTACTGGGCCGCCGATGAAGAAAACCGCGACAAGATCGCCGAGGCGGCCGGCCTTATTCGGGTAACCGGCTCGGGTGTGCCCGAAGGTGAGCAGCACTGGCCGTACAGCGAAATCTACCAGCGCCAGATGCAGGCCGAACTGGGTGAGGACACCGAAGTGCGCCTGCGCATCCACGCGCCGCCGGCGCTGTGGGTCAATGCACCGAGCCTGGGCCCGGGCTGGCTGAAAGTACCGCTGTATCCTCATCCGCTGCGCGGGCAGAAGATCTGGAACGTGCTGGGCTGGTTCCTGGCCATCGGCCTGTTGTCCACCGCCTCGGCATGGATCTTCGTGCGCCAGCTCAACCAGCCGCTCAAGCGCCTGGTGTTCGCCGCTCGCCAGTTGGGCCAGGGGCGCAGCGTGCGCCTGCCGATCAGCGATACGCCCAGCGAAATGACCGAGGTGTACCGGGCGTTCAACCAGATGGCCGAAGATGTCGAGCAGGCCGGGCGCGAGCGTGAGCTGATGCTGGCGGGGGTTTCCCACGATTTGCGCACGCCGCTGACACGCTTGCGCCTGTCGTTGTCGTTGCTGGACAGCGACAACGAGCTGAGCGATGACATGGTGCGCGACATCGAGGACATGGACGCCATCCTCGACCAGTTCCTGGCGTTCATCCGCGATGGCCGTGACGAACCGGTGGAAGAAGTCGACCTTGCCGACCTGGTGCGTGAAGTGGTGGCGCCCTACAACCAGCCCCACGAGCGCGTGCGCTTGTGCCTGGAGCCGATCCCGCCATTCCCGCTGCGCCGGGTGTCGCTCAAGCGCATGCTGGGCAACCTGATCGGCAACGCCCTGCACCATGCGGGCAAGGGCGTGGAGGTGGCTGCCTATGTGTCGGGTGACGAGAGTGCGCCGTATGTGGTGCTGAGCGTGCTTGACCGGGGTGCCGGGATCGACGAGTCGGAGCTGGAGACCATCTTCAACCCGTTCATTCGTGGGGACCGTGCCCGGGGCGGCAAAGGCACCGGGCTGGGCTTGGCGATCGTCAAGCGGATCGCGGCGCAGCATGGCGGCAATGTCGAGTTGCGCAACCGCTCCGGCGGCGGGATCGAGGCGCGGGTGCGGTTGCCGTTGGGGCTGTTGCTGCCGCGCAATGCTGTGTGATTCTCGCTGGCCCTATCGCCGGCAAGCCGGCTCCCACAGGTACACCACAATGCTCTGAATCTGTGGCGAACCTGTGGGAGCCGGCTTGCTGGCGATTAGGGCCGGTACAGGCTTGAATCAACCTTTGCCCTTGGTCCGGGTCTGATTCGGCCCGCCATTCTTCTCCAGATGCTCGATGATCATCCCGGCAACGTTCTTGCCGGTGGTCACTTCGATGCCTTCGAGGCCTGGCGAAGAGTTCACCTCCATCACCAGCGGCCCGTGGTTGGAGCGCAGGATATCCACACCCGCCACACTCAAGCCCATCACCTTGGCCGCACGAATGGCCGTGATCCGCTCTTCAGGCGTGATCTTGATCAGGCTGGCAACGCCACCACGATGCAAGTTGGAGCGGAATTCGCCTGGCTTGGCCTGGCGCTTCATCGAGGCAATCACCTTGTCGCCCACCACGAAGCAGCGAATGTCGGCGCCGCCGGCCTCCTTGATGTACTCCTGAACCATGATGTTCTGCTTCAGGCCCATGAACGCCTCGATCACCGATTCTGCCGCCTGTGTGGTTTCGCACAGCACCACACCGATGCCTTGGGTGCCTTCGAGCACCTTGATCACCAGGGGCGCGCCATTGACCATCTGGATCAGGTCGGGGATGTCGTCCGGCGAGTGGGCGAAACCGGTAATCGGCAGGCCGATGCCGCGGCGCGACAGCAGCTGCAGCGAGCGCAGCTTGTCACGGGAGCGGGCGATGGCCACCGACTCGTTGAGCGGGTATACACCCATCATCTCGAACTGGCGCAAGACCGCGCAGCCGTAGAAGGTCACCGAGGCGCCAATGCGCGGGATCACTGCATCGAACCCCTCCAGTGGCTTGCCACGGTAGTGGATCTGCGGCTTGTGGCTGGCGATGTTCATGTAGGCACGCAGGGTATCGATCACTACCATTTCGTGGCCACGCTGGGTACCGGCTTCGACCAGGCGGCGGGTGGAATACAGACGCGGATTGCGCGACAGCACAGCGATCTTCATGCAGCACCTGTGACAGGGGAAAGGGTGGCCGCGAGGGCCGGTTTGTCTTGAACGTACTTCAGGCCCGGGTTGACCACCAGCTGGCCATGGATCAGCGCCTTGGAGCCGAGCAGCAGGCGGTAGCGCATGTTCTTGCGGCAGGCCAGGGTGAATTCGACCTCCCACACCCGGTCGCCGAGCGCCAGCGGCGTGCGGATGACGTAGCGGGTCTGGGCATGGCCGTTGGAGCTCTTGATGGTCTTCATGGTGACCAGCGGCGCCTCGCAGCGGCGGTGGCGCAGCTGCACCATCGAACCCAGGTGAGCGGTGAAACGCACCCAGGCCTGGCCGTCGCGTTCGAATGTCTCGACCTCGGTGGCATGCAGGCTGGAGGTACTGGCGCCGGTGTCGATCTTGGCGCGCAGGCCCGCCACGCCGAGGCCGGGCAGCGCGACCCACTCGCGCAGGCCGATCACAGTCAGATGGTCAAATGTCTTCACGAAGCACACCCTGCGAATGAGGTGGTGAACTGTAAGCACGCCGGGGACTTTTTGCATCTGATCGTTACGGTAGTACAGTTCGATGAAAGACAGAATTCGAGGAAACGCTATGGCACAAAAAGCCGAGGACGACGACAAGGTCCGCCTGGACAAATGGCTGTGGGCGGCCCGCTTCTACAAGACGCGCGCGCTGGCCAAGGCGGCGATCGAAAGTGGCAAGGTGCATTGCCGGGGCGAGCGTTGCAAGCCGGGCAAGGAGCCGCGCGTAGGCGACGAGTTCGTGCTTCGCACGGGCTTCGATGAGCGCACGGTGGTGGTCAAGGCGCTGTCGGTGGTGCGCCGGGGCGCGCCCGAGGCGCAGGCGTTGTATGAAGAAACCGAAGAGAGCCTGCGCCGGCGTGAGCAGGCGGCCGAGATGCGCAAGGCTGGCGCCATGGGCATGACCACCGATGGCCGGCCTAACAAGAAGCAGCGGCGGCAGATCCACCAGCTGCATGGCAGCTTTGATTGAGTGGGGCCGCGTGGCGGCCCAATCACAGGGTCTGTAGCTGGGGGTAGGGCTGCTGAGCAGCCCTTTGACGATCTAGCGAACCACCGCCAGCCGGCCGACCAACGGCAACTTGGCTGCCAGGGCAAACAGCGGCGCTGTCCAGCGCATCAGCAGGGCACTGCCCTTGGCCGCCAAGGGCGTATGGCAACTCCAGCCCAAGGCCAGCAGTGCCATCAGCAAGCCCCCGATGTAGTCGTCCTGCCCCCAATGGGCACCGGCCACCAGGCGCGGCAGCATGAACAGCACGGCCAGGCCCCAGATCACCAGGTACTGCCCCAGGCGCCGGCTGAACAGGCTCATGAACAGTGCCCAGATCAGCAGCACCGAGGCGTGGTCGCCAGGGAAGCTCTTGCCGGAGCGGTCCTTCAGTTCCCAGGCCTTTTCCAGGTTCGGGTAGTAATCGCTCAGGTGCACGACGTTGTCGAACACCATCGAAGGGCTCACATGTTGCCAGCCGGCAGCATCCACCCACTTGGAAAACAGCGCGCGAATCACCACTAATAGGATCAGCGTGACGAGGAAGCCGAAAAACGCTTCGCGCACCTGGCTGGCCTTGAACACCCAATTGCCACGGATCAGCACGGTGAGCAGGATCAGGCCGACGACGATGTCGAACGGTCGCAGGCTGCCAAGGGTCCAGATGTAACGCCACAGGGTGTTATCGGCTAACGGCGCATTGAGGCTGTGGAACAGCCATTCGTCGAAAGTCAGGCACAGTATCTGGCCAATGGGCCATAACCAGAAACACAGTAGAGCGATGGGTAGCAGGGTACAGGCTGCCAATGGGCCCCAGGACCACCTTGCTTGGAACAGTGGTCGATTGTCCATAAAATACCTCTATTGCCAACAGGATTCGGAGCGCCTTGTGAGCGCTCTGCCACGGGCTTTCGCAACGTGTCGAAAGCCCGTGTAACCATTTTGTCATCATTTTTTAGATAGCCAAAACCTATGAGCGAATTGCCGGATACCGATTTCACCCAGCGTTTCATCTTCGACGACCGCGATATCCGCGGTGAGTGGGTGGCGCTGGACGACAGCTACGCCGCCGTGCTGGCGCGTCACCAGTACCCGCAGCCAGTGGCGGCGGTGCTCGGTGAGCTGATGGCCGCCACGGCATTGCTGGTGGGCGCGATGAAGTTCGACGGGCTGCTGATCCTTCAGGCGCGTTCGGCAGGGCCGATCCCGCTGCTGATGGTCGAGTGCTCCAGCGAGCGCGAAATCCGCGGCATGGCGCGCTACGAAGCCGAGCAGATCCCGGACGGCGCGACGCTGTCGCAGCTGATGCCCGACGGCCACCTGACCCTGACCATCGACCCGATCAAGGGCCAGCGCTACCAGGGCACCGTCGAACTCGACGGCGCCAACCTGTCGGAGTGCTTCACCAACTACTTCGTTCAGTCGCAGCAGACCAACACCCGCTTCTGGCTCAATGCCGAAGGCGGCAAGGCCCGCGGCCTGCTGCTGCAGCAGCTGCCGGTGGACCGTGAGCGCGACGAGGAAGACCGCGAGAACAGCTGGCAGCACGTGGTGGCCCTGGCCAGCACGCTCAAGGCCCAGGAGTGGTCCGAAGACAACGAGACCCTGCTGCACCGCCTGTACCACGAAGACGCCGTGCGCCTGTTCGATATCCAGTCGCTGCGCTTCCAGTGCAGCTGCTCGCGCGAACGTTCCGGCAATGCGCTGGTCAGTCTTGGCGAGCACGACGCCAAGCAGCTGGTCGAGGAATGTGGCGGCAAGGTGGAGATCGATTGCCAGTTCTGCAACGAGCGCTATTTCTTCGATGCCAGCGATGTTGCGCAACTGTTTGCAGGTGGCGGCACCGACACGGCCTCAGAAACTCGCCACTGAAACGGTTAATCACAGGTAAATCTCTTGTCTAATTGCGCAAAAGCGCAGTTACGACAGGAGGGGCCTACTTTTTTTGGGCGTTTCTGGCATAATCCGGCCACTTTTTTCGCTGTAGTAGTTTTTTCGAGACAACTACAAAACGTTTGGAGCACTCGGCCTCGGGCCGGATGGGGTATCTCATGACGCAAGCCAACAACACCGTGTACACCGACCTGAGCGTCGATGAGCTGGTTAAAGAAGCGCTGTCCCGCGGTGAAGGCGTGCTGGCCGATACTGGCGCACTGGTCGTCGAAACTGGCCACCGTACTGGCCGTTCGCCGGCTGACCGTTTCATCGTCGAAGAACCTTCCACCCAGGCCGCCATCGCCTGGGGCCCGATCAACCGCAAGTTCCCGGCCGACAAGTTCGATGCTCTGTGGGACCGCGTCGAGGCGTTCAACAACGCCCAGGATCACTTCGTTTCCTACGTTCACGTAGGTGCGGCCGCCGAGCACTACCTGCCGGTGAAGATGACCACCCAGACTGCCTGGCAGAACCTGTTCGGCCGTTGCCTGTTCATCAACCCGGAGCAGTTCAACCCGGCTGGCCGCGACCAGTGGCAGATCCTCAACGTCGCCAACTTCGTCTGCGAGCCTGAGCGTGACGGCACCAACTCCGATGGTTGCGTGATCATCAACTTCGCCGCCAAGAAAGTGCTGATCGCTGGCATGCGCTACGCCGGTGAAATGAAAAAAGCCATGTTCTCGGTGCAGAACTTCCTGCTGCCGGCCGCTGACGTGCTGCCAATGCACTGCGCTGCCAACATCGGCGAAGAAGGCGACGTAACCCTGTTCTTCGGCCTGTCCGGCACTGGCAAGACCACCCTGTCGGCCGACGAAAGCCGTTACTTGATCGGTGACGACGAGCACGGCTGGGGCGAGGGCGTTGTCTTCAACATGGAAGGCGGCTGCTACGCCAAGTGCATCGACCTGTCCGAGAAGAACGAGCCGGTCATCTGGAAAGCCATCAAGCATGGCGCCGTGCTGGAAAACGTCGTGCTCGACGCCAACAAGCACGCCGACTACGCCGACGTCAGCCTGACCCAGAACAGCCGCGCCGCCTACCCACTGGAGCACGTCGCCAAGCGCGCCGAAGCCAACCTGGGTGGCGAGCCGAACGCAGTCATCTTCCTGACCTGCGACCTGACCGGTGTTCTGCCTCCGGTTTCGATCCTGAACAACGAGCAGGCGGCCTACCACTTCCTGTCCGGCTACACCGCGCTGGTCGGTTCCACCGAAATGGGTTCGGGCGGCGGCATCAAGTCGACCTTCTCCACCTGCTTCGGCGCACCGTTCTTCCCGCGCCCGGCCGGCGAATACGCCGAGCTGCTGATCAAGCGCATCAACGCCTTCGGCTCCAAGGTCTACCTGGTCAACACCGGTTGGACCGGCGGTGGCTACGGCGTCGGCAAGCGCTTCAGCATTCCGACCACCCGTGGCGTGATCGCTGCGATCCAGAGCGGTGCTCTGGTCGGTGCCGAAACCGAACACCTGGACATCATCAACCTGGACGTGCCAAAAGCCGTTCCAGGCGTCGAGACCGAACTGCTCAACCCACGCAACACCTGGGCTGACAAAGCGGCCTACGACGAAGCGGCCAAAGGCCTGGCCGGCCTGTTCACCGAGAACTTCAAGAAGTTCGACGTGTCCGACGCCATCAAGGCCGCTGGCCCACAGCTGTAAGCTGACGCCAGCTGCAACGAGAAAGCCGCCCCAAAGGGCGGCTTTTTTGTGCCTGGTATCTTTACTGCTAGCGCCCTCAACCTTGTGAAAGCCGGCTCGCCGGCGATACGGCCCGACCAGGCAGCCACAAACCCAGGAAATTCTGTTTCACTGACAGTATCCATTGCGACGATACGAGTCAGCCCGATGATCGAATCCCCCAACCGCACAGCCTTTTCCCACTTTCACCCGATCCTCACCCGCCCCCAGGACAACGACCACAACGGCCACATCGGCGGCGCCACCGTACATGGTTTCTTCGAGACCGCCGTGCAGGCGTTTCTGGTGGAGCAGGCCGAGTTCGACCTGCGCGAGGGCGAGCTGGCAGCCTTCGTGGTCAGTTCCGCGGCAGACTTCTACGCGCTGCCCGGCTTCCCCGACGTGCTGGAGGTGGGCCTGGGCGTGACGCGCCTGGCGGGGAGCACGGTGGAGTACCGGCTGGCGCTGTATCGCCCGGGCGAGGCGGATGCCTGTGCGGCGGGCACGGTGGTGCAGGTGTTCATCGAGCGCGCCAGCGGCACGCCGGTGCCCTTGCCTGAGCCGCTGCAGCGCATCCTGGCCGGCCTGCAGCTCGAAGCCCAGGCATGAAAAAGCCCCGCCGGTGAGGGCGGGGCTTTTTTCTACCAGGGAGGTGCCCCCGGTATCAGTGGCGCCAGTGCTTGTGCTTGCGGTGGCCGTAGTGGCGGCCACGGTCATAGTGACGACGGTCGTCGTAACTGCGACGGTAGCGGCGATCATCGTGGCGCTCGTCTTCATCGGCTTTGTTGCCCATGTAGTTACCCAGCGCGCCACCGGCACCACCGCCTGCGGCTGCGCCGATGTAGCTACCGGTGGTGCCGCCTACCGAGCGGCCGACCACGTTGCCGCCAGCGGCGCCCAGCGCGCCACCGATGGCCGCCTCGCCGCGCTGGCGCTTGTCGGCACCCAGGGCACCGCCTGCGGCGCCACCCAGGCCGGCGCCGATGGCACCGCCGGTGCTACCACCGATGGAGTTGCCCACCACGGAGCCGAGTACCCCACCTAGTGCGCCGCCAATGCCGGCCTCGGTATTGCCACCGGCCATGGCAACGCCGCTGAGCAAGCTGAAAGACAACAACAGAATCGAGGAGTACTTCTTCATCAACAGAGCCTCATAGGGATGACGAGGCGAAATTTGAGGCTCCGAGGTGCCCGTGGCAACGCAAATCCGACGAGTAGCACGAGTTGTACACAATTTTCTAAGTTATTGTTTTTGCGATGAAACTTTCTCGAATATTGCAGGTCTGAAATAATTGTGACGAAGCCCTGACCCCTTGTGGAGCAGGGCTTTTTGCGTTTTTGCCGGCCGATTTACAGGATGCGCCCATCGTCCCGCGCACGCTCCAGTTTGATCGCGACGAACTTGGAAGTCGGCGTGTGGCTACCCTCGCCAATGCTCTCCAGCGGAATCAACGGGTTCACTTCCGGGTAGTACGCTGCCGCCTGCCCGGCCGGGATATCGAACGCCAGCAATGTGAAGGCATGCACCCGGCGCACGTGCTCATCGCCCCACAACGACACGATGTCGACCTTCTGCCCCGGCTGGAAGCCCAGGCGGACGATGTCGGCTTCGTTGGCGAACAGCACGTCGCGCTGGCCACGCACGCCGCGGTAGCGGTCATCCAGGCCGTAGATGGTGGTGTTGTACTGATCGTGCGAGCGCATCGATTGCATGATCAGGTCCGGCAGCTGGCCGCTGGCGCGCACACGCGCATCGAGCAGGCTGTCCGGCAGCAGGTTGGCCTTGAAGTTGGCGCGGCCCGAGGCGGTCTTCCATTCGCGGCTGGCGGCGCTGTTGCCCAGGTAGAAACCGCCGGGCTGGCGCAGGCGCTGGTTGAAGCCGCTGAAGCCGGCGATGGTGTCGCCGATCAGGTCGCGGATGCGGTCGTAGTCGGCCACCAGCCAATGCCAGTCCACCGGGTGCTTGCCCAGGGTCGCGGCGGCGATGCCGGCGACCACCGCAGGCTCCGAGCGCATCTGCGATGACAGGGGTTTGAGCTGGCCGTTGGAGGCGTGGACCATGCTGAAGGAGTCTTCCACGGTGACGGCCTGTGGCCCGTCGGCCTGCAAGTCGATGTCGGTGCGCCCCAGGCACGGCAGGATCAGGGCCTGCTGGCCGTGGATCAGGTGGCTGCGGTTGAGCTTGGTGCTGATCTGCACGGTGAGCGCGCAGTTGCGCAGCGCCTGGGCGGTGCGCTCGGTGTCCGGGGTGGCTTGGGCGAAGTTGCCGCCCAGGCCGATGAAGACCTTGGCGCGGCCCTCGAGCATGGCATGGATGGCCTCGACGGTGTTGTGGCCGTTGTGCCGGGGCACCGGGAAGCCGAAGCGTTTTTCGATGGCATCGAGCAGCGCCTGCGGCGGGCGTTCGTTGATGCCCATGGTGCGGTCGCCTTGCACGTTGCTGTGGCCACGCACCGGGCACAGGCCGGCACCGGGCGCGCCGATGTTGCCGCGCAGCATCTGCAGGTTGACGATTTCCTGGATGGTCGCCACCGAGTGGCGGTGCTGGGTGATGCCCATCGCCCAGCACATGATCACGCGTTTGCCACGGCAGTACATGCGGGCGGCCAGTTCGATATCGGCCAGTGTCAGGCCCGATTGCTCCTCGATTTGCTGCCAGCCGGTGGCATCCACCACCGCCAGGTATTCATCGACCCCCAGGCCATGCTCGGCGATGAAGGCATGGTCGAACACGGCCGGCTCACCCTTGGCCTGCGCCTCGCGCTCCCACTGCAAAACGAACTTGGCCATGCCGCGCAGCAGCGCCATGTCGCCGCCCAGCGCCGGGCGGAAGAACGCCGTGTTGGTCGGCCGGTCGCTGTTGGTGAGCATTTCCAGCGGGTTCTGCGGGTGCTGGAAGCGCTCCAGGCCACGCTCCTTGAGCGGGTTGATGCACACCACCTGGGCGCCGCGTTTCACTGCATCACGCAGCGGGTCGAGCATGCGCGGGTGGTTGGTGCCGGGGTTCTGGCCCCAGACGAAGATCGCGTCGGCATGCTCGAAGTCGTCGAAGGTGACGGTGCCCTTGCCCACCCCGACGCTTTGCCCCAGGGCCACGCCGCTGGCTTCGTGGCACATGTTCGAGCAGTCGGGGAAGTTGTTGGTGCCATAGGCACGCACGAATAGCTGGTAGAGATACGCCGCTTCGTTGCTGGCGCGCCCGGAGGTGTAGAACTCGGCCTGGTCAGGGCTGGCCAGCTTGTTCAGCTCGCGGGCGATCAGGGCGAAGGCGGCGTCCCAGGCGATGGGCCGGTAACGGTCGCTGAGCGGGTCGTAGACCATCGGCTCGGTCAGGCGGCCCTGGTATTCGAGCCAGTAGTCGCTCTGCTGGCGCAAGGCGCTGACGCTGTAGCGGGCGAAGAAGGCGGCGTCGACGCGGCGCTTGGTGGCTTCCCAGTTGACCGCCTTGGCGCCGTTCTCGCAGAACTTGACCATGCCGCTCTCGGGCGAGTCGCCCCAGGCGCAGCCCGGGCAGTCGAAGCCGCCGTTCTGGTTGGTCTTGAGCAGCGCGCGGATGTTCTTCAGCGCGTTGTCGCTGCCGACCCAGGCCTTGGCCACGCTGCGCAGCGCGCCCCAACCACCGGCGGGGCCGTGGTAGGGCTGGTAGCGAGGGGAGGAGGCTGGGGCGTTGTCCGGAAGGTTCTGGTACGAGGTCACGGCTGTTACGACTCCGCCGCTGGGCTATAGACCCGCGGTGCACTGTGTTTGGGCAGGTGAATGAGGTTGAGGTTGTGCTTGCGCGCCCATTGCAGGGCAAGGCCGGTGGGCGCCGACAGGCTGACCAGGGTCTGGATGCCGGCGCGCAGCACCTTCTGGATCAGCTCCAGGCTGCAGCGGCTGGTGACGATGGCCAGGCCGCCGGTGGTGCTGATGCCTTGGCGCAGCAGGGCGCCGATCAGCTTGTCGAGAGCGTTGTGCCGGCCGATGTCTTCGCGGCCCAGCAGCAGCTCGCCCTGGTCATTCATGAACAGCGCCGCATGCACGGCGCCGCAATGCTGGCCCAGTGGCTGGAAGGCATCGATACGCTGGCGCAGGCCGGCCAGCCACTGCGCCGGCGGCAGCGGGGCGCCCGGCAGCGCGGCCAGTTCCGGCAGCGCCTGCTCCAGGGCCTCGACCCCGCACAGGCCGCAGCCACTGGTGCCGGCCAGCTGGCGGCGCTGGTTCTTCAGGTTCCAGAACGCGCGGCTGGAAATTTCCAGGTCGGCATACATCGCCGAGCCGCTGCCGGAGAGTTTCAGGTCGTAGATTTCTGCCGTGCCTTCGACAATGCCGCTGCCGACGCTGAAGCCGACGGCAAAGTCTTCAAGGTCGGTGGGGCTGACCAGCATCACTGCCTGGTTGAGGCCGTTGTAGGCGATGGCCAGGGCCACTTCCTCGGCCAGCGGCGTGCTCGCCAGCTCGCCATCGTCGAGCTGGGCATAGTCGTAGGTATTGCTGGCGGCGGGCAGGGCCAGAGGCGTGGAGGCCGCGCAGACCGGAGGTTTGCTGTTCATCGGGGCTGACTACCGGCGGCTATCTGATAGCACCAGCCTAGGCCGGCGGGCTGCGCGCGTCTAATCGCTAGGGTCTATGCCTTGATAGAGCGCGTCGATGAGCGGCAAGCGGCGGGGTGGGCAAAGCTGGCCTAGACTCCTTGCTCCGAAGGTATACGTCAACAAGGAGCGCGTCATGAGCCTGTTCAGTTTCGTGAAGGAAGCCGGCGAGAAGTTGATCGACCTGCTGACCCCCGGCAACGCCAACGCCGAGGAGCAGTTGAAGAAGCACGTGGAAAGTGTCGGCCTGGGCAACCCCAACATCACGGCCACCGTGGAGGGTGACAAGATCATCCTCAAGGGCGAGGTGGCCAGCCAGGAGGAGAAGGAAAAGATCATCCTGGCGGCGGGCAACATCAATGGTGTGGCCAGCGTCGATGACCAGATCACCGTGACCGGGCCGGTGGTCAAGGCTGCGCGGTTCGTGACCGTGAAGAAGGGCGACACGCTGTCAGCCATTTCCGTGGTCGTGTACGGCAATGCCAACCAGTACAACAAGATCTTCGAGGCGAACAAGCCGATGCTGTCGCACCCGGACAAGATCTACCCGGGGCAGGTGCTGCGTATTCCTGACTGATAGATCTTCATCGGCTTCATCGCCGGCAAGCCGGCTCCCACAGGTTCGCCACCGCGTTCCCTGTGGGAGCCGGCAATAGGGCCATTCACAGCCCCACCAGCAACTCCCGATAATCCTCCACCGCCGCGAACTCCTGGGTATCGCGCGGCGCCGCCTGGCTGTCCGGCTGGCGCACCGCCAAAAGGTGCGCCACACCAAAGCGCCGCGCACTGCGCAAGATGGCCAGCGTGTCATCGATGAACAGGCTGCGCTGCGGCTCGAAGCCGATATCCGCCTGCAGTGCATCCCAGAACTGCGGGCTCTCCTTGGGGTAGCCATAGTCATGCGAGCTGATCAGCCGCTCGAAATACGGCGCCAGCTCCACCCGCTCCAGCTTCAGCGACAGCGAATCGCGGTGGGCGTTGGTGATCATCACCACGCGCTTGCCGGCCTGGCGGATGGCTGCCAGGAAGGTATCGGCATCCGGCCGCAGGGCGATCAGGTCGGCGATCTCGCGCTTGAGCTCGCGGATCGGCAGCTTCAGTTCGCGGCTCCAGAAGTCCAGGCAGTACCAGTTCAGGGTGCCGGCGTTGCGCTCGAACAGCGGCTGCAGCTCCATTTGCGCCATGGCCCGGCTCACCCCGTGCAGCTCGGCGTAGCGCTGGGGCAGGTGGTCGAGCCAGAAGCGGTTGTCGTAGTGCAGGTCGAGCAGGGTGCCGTCCATGTCCAGCAGGACGGTATCGATGGCGGACCAGGGAAGAACAGGCATGGGAAACTCTCGTTCAGTCGGCAAGCCACGGTATAGTAACCCGTTCACGCCAAGGAGCCGCCCCATGCGCCAGAAACCCACCGTCCTCAGCCGCGAAATCGTCGCCAGCAGCCGCCTGTTCCGCGTCGAGGCCGTGCAGCTGCGCTTCAGCAATGGCAACGAGCGCACCTACGAGCGCCTGGTCGGCCGTGGCAATGGCTATGGCGCCGTGATGATCGTGGCCATGCTCGACGCCGAACACGCGGTGCTGGTCGAGGAATACTGCGGCGGCACCGATGAATACGAGCTGTCGTTGCCCAAGGGCCTGATCGAGCCGGGTGAGGACGTGCTGGCCGCGGCCGACCGCGAGCTCAAGGAAGAGGCCGGGTTTGGCGCACGCCAGCTGGAGCACCTGACCGAGCTGTCGCTGTCGCCGGGCTACATGAGCCAGAAGATCCAGGTGGTGCTGGCCAGCGACCTGTACGAAGAGCGCCTGGAAGGCGACGAGCCCGAGCCGATGCGCGTCGACAAGGTCAACCTGCGTGAGCTCTCGGCCCTGGCCATGCACCCGCAGTTCACCGAAGGGCGGGCGTTGGCGGCGCTGTACCTGGCCCGTGACCTGCTGATCCAGCGGGGGCTGCTCGAGGTATGAACGACCAGCAACTGATGCTCGAAGTGGTCAAGCTGGCCGGCTTGGCCGGCGACGCGATCCTGCCGTTCTGGCGCGCCGATGTCGCGGTGACCAGCAAGGCCGACGACTCGCCGGTGACCGCCGCCGACCTGGCCGCGCACCAGGTGATCGCCGACGGCCTGCAGGCGCTGGCGCCGCAGATTCCGGTGTTGTCCGAGGAAGACTGCAATATCCCCCTGGCTACCCGCCAGGGCTGGCAGCGCTGGTGGCTGGTCGACCCGCTCGACGGCACCAAGGAGTTCATTGCCGGCAGCGAAGAGTTCACCGTCAACATTGCCCTGATCGAAAACGGCGAGGTGGTGTTTGGCGTGGTGTCGATGCCGACCAGCGGGCGCTGCTATTTCGGAGGGCGCAGCCTGGGCGCCTGGCGCGCAGACGCCGGCGCGGATGCCCTGCCGATCCAGGTGCGCAACGCGCCGCCAGCCGACGGCCGCTTCACCGTGGTGGCCAGCCGTCGCCACTCCAGCCCGCAGCAGGAGGCGTTGCTGGCAGGGTTGGGTGCTGCGGTGGGGGCGCTTGAGCTGGCCAATATCGGCAGCTCGCTGAAGTTCTGCCTGCTGGCCGAAGGCAGCGCCGACTGCTACCCGCGCCTGGCGCCGACGTCGCAGTGGGATACCGCAGCGGCGCAAGGCGTGCTGGAAGGTGCCGGGGGTGAGGTGATTGGCCTGGATGGGCAGCCGTTCCGCTACCCGCCGCGCGAGTCGCTGCTCAACCCGTTTTTCCTGGCCTTGCCCGCTGCAGCAGGCTGGCGCCAAGCGCTCATCAAGTTGGCAGGGTCCCTGTAGGAGCGGCCTTGTGTCGCGAAAGGGCTGCGCAGCAGCCCCAGGGATATAGCGGCGAAACTGAAATTGCTGGGGCTGCTGCGCAGCCCTTTCGCGACACAAGGCCGCTCCTACAGCAATCAGCGATGTAGCACATACTGCCCGCTGAACCTCACCGCAGGCTCGTCGCTGCCAAGGTTGCTCACCGTGGTTTCCAGCGTCAGCCGCGCACGCCCTCGGCGCTGGTACATCGTCACGAAGCGTTCCCAGGTCTTCTCATCCGGCGCCGCACAGCGCGCCACCGCCGCGCCCGTGACCGGCAGCGGATAACTGATCTGCCCCTCCTGGATGACGATATGCCCATCATCGATACCCAGCTCGCGCAGGCGCAGGTGCAGCCAGCCCCAGCCCACCAGCACTGCGGCGCAGTACAGGCTACCGCCGAACATGGTGCTCTTGTGGTTGACGTTGGCGGCCAGCGGCAGCTGCAGGCGCAGGGTCTGGGCTTGCCAGTCGAGCACGTCCAGGCCCATTTCACGGGTCAGCGGGATGTCGCCGTGCAGCACGTGCTGCAGGTACTGGCTATCGGAACTCATGGGCGGTTTTCCTCGTGGTCGTCGGGCCCGCTGCTGCCACCTTCGAAGTGCAGGCCGTGTTTGCGCAGCTTGTCGTGCAGGGTCTTGCGCGGGATGCCGAGGGCCTCGGCAAGGCTGCGCATGGAGCTGTGGGGCTGGGCCAGTTCGGCGGCAATCAGCGAGCGCTCGAAACGCTCCACCTGCTCACTCAAGTTGCCCAGCAGGATCGGCGCCGCCGCCGGCGTTGCAGCGGCCACCTGGCCGTCCAGGGCCAGCTCCAGGCCCAGGGCGAAACGCTCGGCGGCGTTTTGCAGTTCGCGCACGTTGCCCGGCCAGCCATGGCGCAGCAGCATGGCGCGTTGCGCCGGTTGCAGGCTGTGCGGCGGCAAGCCGTGGCGCTGGCTGGCCGCGTCGGCGAAATGCTGGAACAGCACCAGGATGTCGTCCCCGCGCTCGCGCAGCGGCGGGATGCGCAGCGGCGCCACGTTCAGGCGGTAATACAGGTCGGCGCGAAAACGCCCCTGGTCGGCAGACTGGCGCAGGTCTTCCTTGGTGGCGGCAATGATGCGGATATCCAGCGGGATCAGCTGGTTGCCGCCCAGGCGCTCGACCACCCGTTCCTGCAACAGGCGCAGCAGCTTCACCTGCACGTCCAGGCTCATGCTCTCGATTTCGTCGAGGAACAGCGTGCCGCCGTTGGCGAATTCGAACTTGCCGATGCGGCGCTTCTGCGCGCCGGTGAAGGCTCCCGGCTCGTGGCCGAACAGCTCGCTTTCCACCACCGACTCGGCCAGCGCCCCGGCGTTGATGGCCACGAATGGCCCATCGCGACGGCTGGACAGGTCGTGCAGGGCGCGCGCCACCACCTCCTTGCCAGCACCGGTTTCACCGAGAATCAGCACGTCGGCGCGGGTGCCGGCCAGGGCGCCGATCTGCTCGCGCAGGCGCAGCATGGACGGCGAATGGCCGACCAGGCGCGTGGCCAGCTGCTGGCGGTCGCTCAGGGCCAGGCGCAGGCTGCGGTTGTCCAGCACCAGGCGGCGCAGGGCCAGGGCGCGGCGCACGCTGTCGAGCAGGGCATCGCTGGCGAAGGGTTTTTCCAAAAAATCATAGGCCCCGGCGCGCATCGCCTGCACCGCCAGCGGCACATCGCCGTGGCCGGTGATCAGCAGCACCGGCAATTCGCTGTCGCGGCCATGCAGCTGTTCCAGCAACTGCAGGCCATCGATGCCCGGCATGCGGATATCGCTGACCACCACGCCAGGCCAGTCCGGCTCCAGGCGCTCGGCCAGGCCCTGGGCATCGGCCAGGGCGACCACCTTGAGCCCGGCCAGGTCGAGGGTCTGGCTCAGGGCCTGGCGCAGGTGCGGGTCGTCGTCCACCAGCAGCACCTGGGCCTGGTTGTCGATCTGTGTCTCGGTCGTCATGCCGAGGGGTCCTCCGAGGGTTGCAGGTTGGCGCCGGGCGCGGCCGTGCGCAGTTGCAGGGTCAGCAGTGCGCCACCTTCCGGGTGGTTGGCCAGCAGCAGTTCACCGCCCAGGGCACGCATCAGGCTTTCACAGATGGCCAGGCCCAGGCCCAGGCCCTGGGTGCGGGTCTTGGTGGTGAAGAACGGCTCCTTGGCATGCTCCAGGGCCTGGCGGCTGAAGCCCGGGCCGTTGTCGCGGATGTACAGGTAGACGTAGCCATCGCGGGTTTCGGCACTGAGCCACAGGCGCCGCGGGTTGGCCTTTTCGGTCAAGGCGTCGAGGGCGTTGGCGAGCAGGTTGCCGAGCACCTGGCGCAGGCGTGTTTCGCCGGCCTGGACCCACAAGGTAGCGTCCGGCAGGTCGCGCACCAGCTCCACGGCCATGGCCCGGCGGCGCTTGGCCAGCAAGGCCAGGGCATCGTCCAGCGCCGGCTGCAGGGCCACGCTTTCCGGGGCGTGGCGGTCGCGGCGGGCGAAGGCGCGCAAGTGGGCGATGATCGAGGCCATGCGCCCGGTCAGCTCGCCGATCAGCTTGAGGTTGCCGCGGGCATCCTCGGTGCGCTGGTGGTCGAGGAGAATCTCGGCGTTTTCCGCGTAGCTGCGGATGGCCGCCAGCGGCTGGTTGAGCTCGTGGCTGATGCTCGCCGACATGGTGCCGAGCACCGACAGCTTGCCGGCCTGCACCAGTTCGTCCTGGGCCCGCACCAGCTCCTGCTGGGCGTTTTCGCGCTCGAGCACGGCATTTTTCAGCCGGGTGTTGAGGCCTTCGAGGTCGGCGGTGCGCTGCACCACGCGGTTTTCCAGCTCCTGCCGGCCCCGGGCCTCGAAGTCGATGCGGTCGATGTAGTGGCGCCGCCGCTGCATCACCAGGCCGGCCAGCAGCATCAGCACCAGCAGCGCACCACCGCCAATGGCCATCACCGTCTGCACCGAGCGGTCGACCAAGGCGCGGGGCGCCAGCAGGCTCACTTGCCAGCCGGTTTCCTTGATGTCACGGGTTTGCGTGAGCCAGGCGTCCGGGTTCAGCACCAAGGGCTGCGGCGCCTGGGTCGGGTAGGGCTGGATGGCGATGATCGCCTGGCGCTCGGCCTCGGTCAGCGCGCGGGTGGCACGGAAGCGCCAGTCGGGCCGCGAGGTGAGGATGACCACGCCATTGTGGTCGGTCAGCAGCAACTGCTCGGGGGTGCGCCCCCACAGGGTTTCGGTGTGGTCGAGGTCGACCTTGACCACCAGCACGCCGACGATGCGCTCGCGGTCGTGCACGGCGGCGGCGAAGAAGTAGCCGCGCTTGGCCGAGGTGGTGCCCTGGCCGAAGAAGCGCCCCAGGTGCCCGTCCATGGCTTCGATGAAGTAGGGGCGGAAGGAGAAGTTGCGGCCCACGAAGCTGTCGCGCTTGTCCCAGTTGGAGGCGGCCAGGGTGTTGCCGCTGACGTCCATCAGGTACATCACCTCGGCGCCGGTCTGCTGGACGATGTCCTTGAGCAGGCGGTTGGCGTTGGTGACCGCTTCGAGCTTGAACGGGTCGGCCAGCACCGTGCGCAGCGCCGGCAGTTCGCCGAGGATCTGCGGCAGGGTTTCGTAACGGTGCAGGGTGCCGAGCAGGTTGGCCACGTACAGGTCGAGGGTCTGGCGGTTCTGCGAGGCCAGTTCGTCCTGGTAATAGCGTTCGGCAAGGTGGTGCAGCGGCCACAGCAGCGGTGCCAGGCACAGCGCCAGCAGGGCCAGGCTGCGCCAGCGGGGGCGGCGGGGGGGCGTCGGTTTTGCAATCATTGCGTAAATGCGCCAGAAGAGTCTGGCGCAATTATGCGCTACTTGAGGCAGTCGATCAGCGCCTGCTGCCAGTGCGGCAGGTGGATGTCCCATTCATGGGCCAGGCGGCTGCAGTCCAGGCGCGAATTGAGCGGGCGGCGGGCGGGGGTGGGGTAGTCGCTGGAGGGGATCGGCAACAGCTCGGCGCAGGGCAGGCCGCGGGCCTGGAGCTGTTCGGCGATGGCCTGGGCGAAGCCGAACCAGGAGGTTTCGCCCTGGGCGGTCAGGTGGTAGGTACCCCAGGCGCCAGCCTGGCCGGCCTGCCAGCGCTCGATCAGGGCGCGGGTGCTGGTGGCGATGGTCGCGGCCCAGGTGGGCGCGCCAACCTGGTCAGCGACTACCCGCAGTTGCGGTTTTTCCTGCAGCAGGCGTTGCATGGTCAGCAGGAAGTTGCGCCCGTGCAGCGAATACACCCAGCTGGTGCGCAGGATCAGGTGCTCGCCATCGACGGCGGCGATGGCCTGCTCGCCGGCCAGCTTGCTGCGGCCATAGACGCTCAGCGGGTTGGGCTTGTCGGCTTCGTTGTAGGGCAGGGCCTTGCAGCCGTCGAACACGTAGTCGGTGGAGTAGTGGATCAGCGGCGCGCCCAGGCGCAGTGCTTCTTCGGCCAGTACCCGCGGGGCGTCGGCGTTGACCGCATAGGCCGCATCCGCGTCGCTTTCGGCCTGGTCCACGGCGGTGTAGGCCGCGGCGTTGACGATCAGGTCGGGGGCCAGCCGGCGCAGCGGTTCGCGCAAAGCCTCGGGGCGGGCCAGGTTCAGCTGCTCGCGGCCCAGCAGGTGAAGCTCGCCAAGGCCTGCCAGCTGGGTGCCGAGCGCTTGGGCAAGCTGGCCGTTGTGGCCACAGACGAGAATTTTCATGGGAACAGGTCCGCGTTGGCCAACCAGGCGCCAGCCTGGTCCTTGGCCGACAGCAGCGGTGGTGCCTGCAGGCCCCAGTCGATGGCCAGGTCCGGGTCATCCCAGCGGATGCTGCGCTCGGCAGATGGGTTGTAGTAGTCGGTGGTCTTGTACAGGAAGTCGGCCGACTCGCTCAGCACCAGGAAGCCATGGGCGAACCCTGGCGGGATCCAGAACTGGCGGTGGTCGTCGGCATTCAGGCGGGTGGCGACCCAGCGGCCGAAGGTCGGCGAGCTGCGGCGGATGTCCACGGCCACGTCGAGCACGGCGCCCTGGGTGACCCGCACCAGTTTCCCCTGGGGGTTGTCGATCTGGTAGTGCAGGCCGCGCAGCACACCGCGCTGGGAGCGGGAATGGTTGTCCTGGACGAACTGCGCCTGGATCCCCGTCGCCTCGGCAAAGTCGCGGGCGTTGAAGCTTTCGAGGAAAAACCCTCGGCTGTCGCCGAAGACCTTCGGTTCGATGATCAGTACATCGGGTATTGCGGTGGCGATTATGTTCATGGCGATTGGTCGACCAGTAAGTTCAGAGTTAGACCGTACCGGTCATCTGCAGTTTTGCCGCCCCTGGCCCTTTGCAGCCTAGATGGCAGAAGGATCCGAGCGTTGACGCATGATCATCATTTCATCTTTGCCACTTGTTTATCGGCCTTGGCAGTGGCGAGATAAGCGAAAAGTAAAAGAGGTTTCATCTTCCATGCCCCTCAGCACCCTGATCCAGCGTTCCAGCCTGCCCAGCCCATCGCTCAGCGAAGCCCAGGCCCATGCCTTGCTGCAGGCGCATTACGACCTTGCCGGTAGCCTGTGTGCGCTGGGCAGCCAGCAGGACCTGAACTTCCGGCTGGACACGGGCCAGGGGCGCTACGTACTCAAGGTCTGCCATGGCAGCTATGCCCAGGTGGAGCTGGAGGCGCAGCATGCGGCCTTGGCCTACCTGCGCGAGCAGGGCGTGCCGGTGCCGGGCGTGCGCCCGGCGCGCGATGGGCAGGCCTTGCTGGCGCTGGACATCGACGGGCAACCGCTGCGGGCACGCGTGCTCGATTATATCGAAGGGCAGCCGCTGACTCGACTCAAGCACATGCCGGCGCGCCTGATCGCCGAGCTGGGCGCGCTGTGCGCCCGGGTCGACAAGGCCCTGGCCGGCTTCGACCACCCGGGCCTGGCGCGGACCTTGCAATGGGACCCGCAGCACGCCCAGGCGCTGATCGAACACCTCCTGCCGGTGCTGCAAGACCCGGCCCAGCGTGCACGCATCGAGCAGGCCACCCGCCAGGCCAGCGCGCAACTGGCGCCGCTGGTGGGGCAACTGCCAAGCCAGGCGGTGCACCTGGACATCACCGACGACAATGCCGTGTGGGCCCGCGATGGCGAACGCCAGTGGCAACTGCAGGGCGTCATCGACTTCGGCGACCTGCTGCGCACCTGGCGCATCGCCGACCTGTCGGTGACCTGCGCGGCATTGCTGCACCACGCCGAAGGCGACCCGCTGCGCATCCTGCCGGCGGTGCGTGCCTACCAGGCCATCAACCCGCTGAGCGAGGCCGAGCTGCGCGCCCTGTGGCCGCTGGTGCTGAACCGCGCCGCGGTGCTGGTGCTGAGCAGCGAGCAGCAACTGGCCGTGGACCCGGGCAACCAGTACACCCGCGACAATATCGCCCACGAGTGGGAGATCTTCGATACCGCCACTGCCGTGCCCTTCGCCTTGATGCAGGCCGCCATCCTGCAGGCCGCCGGCGTCGAGCCCGGCCGCCCCGACCTGGCCGATTGCGCCCCCTTGCTGCCGGCGCTGGCCGGGCAGGCGGTCAAGCGCCTGGACCTGGGTGTGCTCAGCCCCCATTGCCAGGCCGGCAACTGGGAGCAGCCCGGTTTCGACCAGCACCTGCTGACGGCGCAACCCGCCCCGGCCTGCAGCCTGCATGGGCAGTATCGCCTGTCGCAAACCCACATCGACCGCGCCGACGAGCCGGCCACCTGCGCCCTGGGCGTCGAGTTGCATGTGCCCGATGGCGCTGCGGTGCAGGCGCCGCAGGCAGGCACCTGGCAGCACCTTGGCGACGGGCGTGGCTGCCTGCGCACCGCGCACTGGGCCTTGTGGCTGAGCGGCCTGGAAGGCACCCCGGCCGATGGCCAGGCCGTGGCCAAGGGGCAGGCGTTGGGCAGCAGCTGTGGTTTTCTCAGCGTGCAACTGTGCCTGGACGCCGCCCTGCAGCCGCCGTTCTTCGCCACGCCTTCGCGGGCCGCTGCCTGGCTGGCGCTGTGCCCGTCACCGGCCGCGCTGCTGGGCTTCGATTGCGACGCCGAGCCGCTGCCCGATGCACAGGCCCTGCTGGCCCGCCGCGACGCCAGCTTCGCCCGCTCGCAGAAGCACTACTACGCCCAGCCGCCACAGATCGAGCGCGGCTGGCGCAATTACCTGATCGACCTGCAGGGCCGCTCCTACCTGGACATGCTCAACAACGTCGCGGTACTCGGCCACGGCCACCCGCGCATGGCGGCCGAATCGGCGCGGCAATGGTCGCTGCTCAACACCAACTCGCGCTTCCATTACGCCGCCATCGCCGAGTTTTCCGAGCGCCTGCTGGCGCTGGCGCCCGAAGGCTTCGACCGGGTGTTTCTGGTCAACAGCGGCACCGAAGCCAACGACCTGGCGATTCGCCTGGCCTGGGCCTACAGCGGTGGGCGCGACCTGCTCAGCGTGCTGGAGGCCTACCATGGCTGGTCGGTGGCGACCGACGCCATCTCCACCTCCATCGCCGACAACCCCCAGGCCCTGGAAACCCGCCCGGACTGGGTGCACCCGGTCGAGGCGCCGAACACCTTCCGCGGCCGTTACCGGGGCGCCGACAGCGCGGCCGACTACCTGCGCGATGTCGATGCCAAGCTTGCCGACCTCGACGCCCGTGGCCGCCAGCTGGCCGGCATGATCTGCGAGCCGGTGTATGGCAACGCCGGGGGCATCTCGCTGCCGGCGGGCTACCTGCAACAGGCCTATGCCAAGGTGCGCGAGCGCGGCGGCGTGTGCATCGCCGACGAGGTGCAGGTGGGTTACGGGCGCCTCGGCGAGTACTTCTGGGGTTTCGAGGAGCAGGGCGTGGTGCCCGACATCATCACCATGGCCAAGGGCATGGGCAACGGCCAGCCCCTGGGCGCGGTGATCACCCGCCGCGAAATCGCCGAGGCGCTGGAGGCCGAGGGCTACTTCTTCTCCTCGGCGGGCGGCAGCCCGGTGAGCTGCCGTATCGGCATGGCGGTGCTGGAGGTGATGGACGAGGAGGGGCTGTGGCAGAACACCCGCGACACCGGGCGCTATTTCAAGGCGCGCTTGCAGGCCTTGGTCGATAAACATCCGCTTGCCGGGGCGGCACATGGCTCGGGCTTCTACCTGGGCCTGGAGCTGGTGCGCGACCGCCAGACCCTGGAGCCGGCCACCGAGGAAACCACCCAGCTGTGCAACCGCCTGCGTGACCTGGGCATCTTCATGCAGCCGACCGGGGATTACCTGAACATCCTCAAGATCAAGCCGCCGATGTGTACCACGCGGGCCAGCGTGGACTACTTTGTCGACAGCATCGATCGCATCCTGTCGGAAGGCCTGTAATCACAGTGAAACCGCGTATGTCGATTGTTATCGACATACGCGGTTTTTTTATTCCTTAACGGTTGGTTGGTTGGCTTTTATTGTCGATATATATCGGGTATAAAACCGCCATGCCTTCCCCTATTCCCCAGAGGTTACCGATGAAGACCCTCAACTCCACGCCTCGCGCCGATGGCTTCCACATGCCCGCCGAATGGGCGCCGCAAAGCCAGGTCTGGATGGTCTGGCCCGAGCGTTCGGACAACTGGCGCCTGGGCGGCAAGCCTGCCCAGGCCGCCCACGTGACCCTGGCCAAGGCCATTGCCCGCTTCGAGCCGGTCACCGTCGCGGTGTCTGCCGGCCAGTACGAAAACGCCCGCCGCCAGCTCGACCTGCCGAACATCCGCGTGGTGGAAATCAGCAACGATGACGCCTGGGTGCGCGACACCGGCCCGACCTTCGTGATCAACGATGCCGGCGAAGTGCGCGGCGTGGACTGGGGCTTCAACGCCTGGGGCGGCTTCGACGGCGGCCTGTACGCGCCGTGGAACCGCGACGAAGAGCTGGCGGCCAAGGTACTGGAAATGGAGCGCTGCCAGCGCTACCACACCGAAGGTTTCGTGCTCGAAGGCGGCTCGATCCACGTCGACGGCGAAGGCACCCTGATCACCACCGAAGAGTGCCTGCTCAACCGCAACCGCAACCCGCACCTGAACCGCGAGCAGATCGAAGAGATCCTGCGCGAGCACCTGGCGGTGGAAACCATCGTCTGGCTGCCGGATGGCCTGTACAACGACGAAACCGATGGCCACGTCGACAACTTCTGCTGTTACGTCAGCCCAGGCGAAGTGTTACTGGCCTGGACCGATGATTCCAACGACCCCAACTACGCCCGCTGCCACGCCGCGTTCGAGGTGCTGAAAAACAGCCGTGATGCCAAAGGCCGCGAGTTCGTGGTGCACAAGATGCCAATTCCAGGCCCGCTGTTCGCCACCGAAGAAGAGTGCGCCGGTGTCGACCACGTGGTCGGCAGCCAGGAGCGCGACCCGTCGGTGCGCCTGGCCGGTTCCTACGTGAACTTCCTGATCGTCAACGGCGGCATCATCGCGCCAAGCTTCAACGACCCGGCAGATGCCCAGGCCAGAGCGATCCTGGCGAAGATCTTCCCCGACCACGAAGTGGTGATGATCCCTGGCCGCGAGCTGCTGCTCGGTGGCGGCAACATCCACTGCCTGACCCAGCAGCAACCGGCGCCGTTCAAGCGCTGAGGCTGCAATGCAGAAAAGGCCCGTCGGATGACGGGCCTTTTTTTTGCGCGGGCGATATGCGGCGCTGTGAATGGCATATGTTTTGTATTGATTTCAGGGAGTTACTGAAGCACGTCGGATCGCCGTCTTGTAACAATCACTACGTAAATTAGCCGCTCACGGGCCAAGGGAGTACGTGTAGACATGAATGCAGCAAGTGAGACGGCTTTGCGCCCATCGTCAGTGAATCGCCAATCGCTCAGAATGCTGGCGCAGTGGTTGAAACACCATGGAAGCAATCGGGTCAGGACGACCGACCCACGACGTCTGCTTGACGGCCGCTATCCGCAAGGGCTGATCAGCGATGCGGAGCTTGAAGCACTGCTGGGTGTGTGGCACTGAAACAGGGCAGGAGCCCGACCCCATGAAAAACGCCACCGTGAATGCGGTGGCGTTTTCGTTTGTGGGGTGTCAGTGGCGGCCCCATCGCCGGCAAGCCGGCGCCCACAAGGGGCAGCGCAGGCTGTGTAGGAGCCGGCTTGCCGGCGATGGGGCCGGCGCAGGCAACCATCAGAAGCTGTAGGTACCGGTCACCACCAGGCTACGCGGGTCCCCTGGCTGAATCTGCGCGGCACTGGTCGCCGAGCTGTAGTAGGTCCTGTCGGCAATGTTGCTCAGCGCCGCCCGCACATCCCACTCCCGGGTCCGGAAGCCCGCCAGCGCATCCCAGCGCCCGTAGCCCGGCAGCACCGTGGTGTTCTGGTTGTCGGCATAACGCTCGCCCACCAGGGTCAGGCCGGTTTCCGCGTACCAGCCAAGCTCGGGCTTCCAGGTCACGAACAGGCTGGCGTTGCGCTTGGCCACATCGTTGATGCGGTTGCCTTCCAGGCCGTTGTTGTCCTTGACGATGGTGGCGTCCTGCAAGCCGATACCGCCGCGCACGTACCAGTTGCCAACGACGTTGCCGGTGGCGGTCAGCTCGATGCCGCGCGAGCGCTGCAGGCCGCTCATCACGGTGATTTCCGGGTTGATCGGGTCACGCGTGCGGCGGTTGTAGAGCTCCAGCTCGTAGATCGCCAGCGTGGTGGTCAGGCGCTCGTCCAGCCAGTCGCTCTTGACCCCGATTTCCTTCTGCCGGGTCAGCTCGGGGCTGGTGTCGTTGGTGTTGCCCGGGGCGCCTGGGGTGATGCCGATCAGGCCGCCGCCGACCGGCGAGAAGGTCTTGCTCCACGAGGCATAGAACGAATGGTCGCGCCACGGCGTATAGACCACGCCCAGGCGGGGGCTGGTGGTGGTGCTGTCCTGTTTTTCGGAAAGGTCGCGCACCTTGTTGGTGGTTTCCACTTCGAACTGGTCGAAACGCACCCCGGCGAGGATCTGCCACTGATCGTTCAGGCGGATCTGGTCTTGCAGGTACAGGCCACGGCTGTCGACCACCGTGTGGTTGTCGCTCGACACCACCATCTTGCCGTTGTGCTGCAGGTCACGGTTGGGGTTGTTCAGGTCCAGCGGCGGCACCGGCGTGCCACCGGCCGAAACTGCCGCGGCGTTGTACAGCGTCGGGTCGCGGCGCTGGTGGCCCAGCTCCAGGCCCACGAGCAGCTTGTGCTCCACGCCCCAGGTGGCGAAATCGCCTTCGGCCTCGAGGTTGTTGAACAGGTTGCGGGTGGTCAGGTCCTGCTGCCAGCGCTGGCGAGTGACGGTGTTGTTGCTGGCGTTGTAGGCGGTTGCGTAGGTGTTGTCGAAATCGCTGTCGAGCTGGAACAGGCCCAGGGTATGGCGCAGCTGCCAGGTGTCGTTGAGCTGGTAGTTCAGGCGCGAGCGCAGCGACTGCGCGCGGTCGTCGATGTAGTCGCGCTGGGTGTCGCCGTAGGTGGTGCTGCGGCTGACGTCGGCAGGGCGGCCGTTGACCCCGGGGATGCCGCGGTCGGGGGTGCGGTTGTAGCGGCTGTATTCGTACTGCACCAGCCAGTTCAGGTCCTGGGAGATCTGCCAGCTCATCGACGGGGCGAACAGCTGGCGGCTGCCATCGATGCCATCGCGGAAGCTGTTGTTGTCCTGGTTGCCCAGGTTCAGGCGCAGGCTCACGGTGTCGCTGGGGTCGGCGCTGAGGTCGGCGTACAGGCTGCGCAGGTCTTCGCTGCCGCCCTGGGCTTCGATGGACGAGCGCCGGCCTTGCTCTGGGGCCTTGCTCACCCGGTTGACGATGCCGCCCTGGCTGCCACGGCCATACAGCACGGCTGCCGGGCCCTTGAGCACTTCGACCCGCTCGATGTTGTGCAGGTCGCGGATGTACTGGCTGTCGTCGCGAATGCCGTCCAGGTAGAAGTCGTTGCTGGCCTCGAAGCCGCGAATGCGCACGCTGTCGAAGCGCGTGTCGGCGCCGCTGCTGACGTTGGGGATGCCTTCGAGCGCCTTGCCCAGGGTGTTGCTGCCGTAATCCAGCACGTTGGCGGCTTTTACCGTGTCGATGGCCTGCGGCACGTAGCGCACCGGCGTGGACGTGCGGGTGGCGGTGCTCACTTCCTTGACCCGCGGGTTGTCTTCTTCGCGCTCGCTGTCGGCGGTTACCGACAGTTCCGGCAGGGTGGTGGTGGCGGCGCTGGCCAGGCTGGCGCTGAACAGCAGCGAAAGGCCGAGTGTCAGGGGTGAAAGGCGGCAAGGGGCAAGCATGGAGGCATCCAGACCTGGGGCAGGTGAAAAGGGATGCGAATGGTAATGCTTGCTATTTGCTACTGCTCGGGAATTCGTAAAGGCTTGTCTTTACGTTTGTATCACTTTGTTACTAGTCAATTGGCAGGGTGCCATCAGGTAAATCGTGATTGAGATCAAAATGAGATTTCTGACAAAAGATAAATTGCCTGCTGATGGCGCGAACGTGCGCGCAAATGCAGCGTTCCTCTAGGTGATTTTGGTTATAACGACCTGCATTTCACGACTTTTTGACATTTGTAATCGCACACGGCTAGGATTCCGCCAACGCCTGCTGGCCATGACCTGGCCATGCTGCTGTTCAAGGCCCGCCACATAAGCTTCGGCGGGCTTTTCAGTTTGGATCCGCATAGCGTCGAACCTACGAAGGGGCGTTGGTTCCTGGCGTCATATTGCAGAGCGTTTTTGATTAGGAATAAGGAAAACAACATGTTGAAAACCAGGATCAGCCTGGTCGCCCTGGCGATGATCGCCGCGACCCAGGCCCAGGCCAACGAGCAGGCCGACAGCAAGGGCTTCATCGAGGACAGCCACGCAAACGTTCTCCTGCGTAACGCCTACATCAACCGTGACAAGAAGCACGGCACTGATGACCAGATCGAATGGGGCCAGGCGGCCATCGCCAACTTCTCCTCCGGCTTCACCCAGGGCACCGTCGGTGTCGGCGTCGACGCATTCGGCTTGTACGCCGTGCGCCTGGACGGCGGCAAGGGCCACAACGGTGGCGCCGGTGTCGACTTCTTCAAGCCGCACAACACCACCAACGCCGACGGCAACGCCAGCGGCCCGCATGACCTGGCCCGCGCCGGTGCAGCGGTGAAGTTCCGCATCTCCAACACCGTGCTCAAGTACGGTGACCAGATGCCGACCCTGCCCGTGCTGCAGTACGACGATGCGCGCCTGCTGCCAGAAAGCTTCACGGGCACCCTGATCACCTCCAAGGAAATCCAGGGCCTGGAGCTGAACGCCGGTCGCTTCACCCAGGAAGCGCGCAAGAGCGCCGAGCGTCGTGACGGTGGCGGCCTGAAGTCGATCAACGTGCTCGGCGGCAGCTACAAGTTCACCGACAACTTCACCGCTTCGCTGTACACCGCAGACAACGAAGACGTGATGAAGAAGCACTACCTGGGCCTGAACTATGTCTTCCCGATCGCCAATGACCAGTCGCTGACCCTGGACTTCAACGGCTACAAGTCGGACATCGACAACAAGTACGTGCAGGCCGCCGGCCTGAACGGCGACTCCAACACCATCTGGAGCCTGGCCGCGACCTACGCCTACGGCGCGCACTCGTTCACCATCGCGCACCAGCGCAGCACTGGCAGCACCGGCTACAACTACGGCTGGTACCAGAACGAAGGCGGCGTGGGTGACGGTGGTTCGACCATCTACCTGGCCAACTCCTACTGGTCCGACTTCAACGCCGAAGACGAGCGCTCCTGGCAGCTGGGCTACGGCCTGGACTTCGGTGCCTACGGCATCCCGGGCCTGACCTACAAGCTGGCCTACGTGGTGGGTGACAACATCAACACCCGCAACGTCGCCAACCCAGAAGGCTTCGGCGAAGGTAAAGAGCGCGAGATCTTCAACCAGATCCGCTACGTGGTACAGGACGGCCCGGCCAAGGACCTGTCGATCAAGCTGCGCAGCTCGTTCCTGCGCACCAACAACGCTGTACAGCAGAACGGCTACAACGACGACGGCAACGAAGTCCGCGTATTCGTCGAGTACCCGATCAGCATCTTCTGATACTGATCAGGCGTACCCAACAGCCCTGGCTTATGCCGGGGCTGTTTCTTTTCTGCGCACCGGTGCCGCGGGCGCCGCTGCCGCCTCCCCGGTCTCTGGCGCAAAGCTGTCGCTGCGGGCCATCCGCCACATCCGCGCATAGAACTCGCTTTCGATCGAGCCGCTGAGCAGTTCGCCCGGCTTGAGGAATTGGTGCAGGTCGGAAAACAGGCTGATCTCGCTGGTGCTGATGCGCCGCGCCAGGTGCTTGGGCTTGAGCTCCGACGGGTGCTCAAGGCCCGCCGCCGCGAGCATTTCGGCCAAGGCGTGCAAGGTATTGCGGTGGAAGCTGGCCACCCGCTGGGCCTTGTCCGGCACCACCAGCGCGCGCTGGCGCAGTGGGTCCTGGGTGGCAACGCCAGTCGGGCACTTGTTGGTGTGGCAGCTCTGCGACTGGATGCAGCCGATGGCGAACATGAAGCCGCGCGCCGAGTTGACCCAGTCGGCGCCGATCGCCAGCACGCTGGCGATATCGAAGGCGCTGACGATCTTGCCCGCTGCGCCGAGGCGGATGCTCGAGCGCAGGTTCAGGCCCACCAGGGTGTTGTGCACGAACATCAACCCTTCGCGCATGGGCACGCCCATGTTGTCGCTGAACTCGCGTGGCGCCGCGCCCGTGCCGCCTTCCTTGCCATCGACGACGATGAAGTCGGGGGTGATGCCGGTCACCAGCATGGCCTTGGCGATGCCCATGAATTCCCACGGGTGGCCCAGGCAGAACTTGAAGCCCACCGGCTTGCCCCCAGACAGCTCGCGCAGGCTGGCGACGAAGTGCAACAGCTCCATGGGGGTGTGGAAGGCGCTGTGCGCGGCGGGCGAGATGCAGTCCTGGCCTTCGCGCACGCCGCGGGTGGCGGCGATTTCCGCACTCACCTTGTGGCCTGGCAGGATGCCGCCATGGCCCGGCTTGGCGCCCTGGCTGAGCTTGATCTCGATCATCTTCACCTGCGGGTCGCTGGCCTGGGCGGCGAAGCGTTGCGGGTCGAACTGCCCATCTTCCGTGCGGCAGCCGAAATAGCCGCTGCCGATTTCCCAGATCAGGTCGCCGCCGTGTTCGCGGTGGTAGGGGCTGATGCTGCCTTCGCCGGTGTCATGGGCAAAGCGGCCCAGGCGCGCGCCCTGGTTGAGCGCGGCGATGGCGTTGGCGCTGAGGGCGCCGAAACTCATCGCCGAGATGTTGAAGATCGACGCCGAGTAAGGCCGGCGGCACTGCGGCCCGCCGATGGAAATGCGAAACGAGGCCGGGTCCGGCGTTGCCACCGGCAGCATCGAATGGCTGATGAATTCGAAGCCCGGCTTGTAGGCATCGTTGAGCGTGCCGAACGCCTTCTCGGCGCTTTCGTTCTTGGCCCGGGCGTAGACCAGCGAGCGCTGCGAGCGCGAGAACGGCAGCTTGTCGTCGTCGCCTTCGATCAGGTATTGGCGGATTTCCGGGCGAATGGTTTCGATCAGATAACGGATGTTGCCCAGGATCGGGTAGTTGCGGCGCACGGCGTGGTGGCTCTGGCGCAGGTCGTTGAGGCCGACCAGGCTGAGCAGGGCGGTGACCACCGTCAGCGGCCACAGCCAGGCGTGTTCGGCGAGCAGGGGGAGGCTGGCGAAGGTGAACAGCAGGCACAGGGCCAGGCAGGCGTAGCGGCTGGGTAGGGAGTGTTTCATGGGTCCATCGCAGGCAGGATGACCGGGCCAAGCATAGGCAAACTGGGCGGTGGGAAAACCAGGCGAAACGGTAAAACACTGTTACCTGATAGTGGGTTGCTTTGTGGCTGCGGGCCTCATCGCCGGCAAAGCCCCCTTAGCCAGGCAGCCGAACGCTGGCCCGCAAGCCACCCCCGTCGCGGTTGGCCAACACCAATTCACCGCCATGGCTGGCCGCGATGCGCTGGGCGATGCTCAGCCCCAGCCCATAGCCACCAGAGCCCTGGTTGCGCGAGCCCTCGCCACGCACGAACGGGTCGGTGATGGTGGCCAGCAACCCCGGCGCAATACCCGGCCCACGATCATCGACGTGGATGAGCACCCCCGTGGCGCTGCGCTCCAGCGTGACCGACACCTCCCTGGCATAACGCAAGGCATTGACCAGCAGGTTCTGCAGGCAGCGCTGCATCAGCAGCGCATCCACTCGCACGCTGCCGGCCTTGCCCTGCACGGGCAGTGCTTCCTCGCCAGTGGCCAGGTCGGCGCACTGCCGCGACACCAGCCGGTCGAGGTCCACTTGCTGCAGGTTCTGCTGCTCGCCTGCGCGCACATAATCCAGCACCTGGCCGATCATGCCGTCCATCTGCGTGATGTTCTGGCGCAAGCGCTCGCGGTGTTCGTCGTCGGCCAGGCGCTCCAGGCGCAGGCGCATGCGGGTCAGCGGCGTGCGCAGGTCGTGGGAAACGGCGGCGAGGAAGTAAGCCTTGTCGTTGACCATGCTGATCAGGCGCTGCTGCATGGCGTTGAAGGCTTGGGCTGCCTGGCGAACCTCCTGCGGGCCGTCCAGTGCCAGCGGTGCCTGCGCAAGGTTGCTGCCCAGGCCACGGGCCGCGTCGGCCAGGCGCTGCAGCGGGCGCAGGCACAGGCGCACCGCCACCAGGCACACCAGCAGCACGGCGAGCATGCGCACGGCATACACCCGCAGCAGGTAATCGCTGATCAGCAACCAGGCCGACTCGCCACTCCAGCCCTGCAACTCCTGGCCATCGACCAGCAGCCAGTGGCCGTCGGCCAGCGGCACGGCGAACTGCAGGTGCGCCTGGGCCGTGCGCAAGCCGAACAGGCTGTGCCAGACGATCGGCTGGCCCTGCTCGTCGGTGAGGTGGGCCTTGAGCAGCCGCACCGCCTGCGCATGCCCCAATTCGTAGCTGAGCGACTGCTGCAGCAACTGCGCGATGCGCCGATGGCCGCGGCGCTGGTTGTCTTCGGGCCCCGGCGGGTGGTCGGCGCAGCGCACATGGTAGTGCCTGGGCACCTGCACGCCGGCGGCCTGGCAATCAGCCTGGGCAATCAGCGGCGCGCTGCGGGCGGCCATCAAGCGCACAGGGGCTTCGAGCACCTGGGCGAAGCGCACATCGAACCAGATGCTGCTCGACATCAGCTGGATCACCAGCGTGCCGCTGACCATGATCAGCAACAACTGGCCGAACAGCGTGCGCGGCCACAGGCGCCGCAGCCAGCGCATGCTCAGCCGGCCTCGGCGCGGTGGATGCTCAGCAGGTAGCCTTCGTTGCGGATGGTGAGGATCTGCGCCGCGTTGGCAGGCGCCCGGCGCAGTTGCTGGCGCAGGCGGCTGATGCACATGTCCACCGAACGGTCGTCGGGCAGGTGCTCGCGGCCGAACGCGCTGCGCGTGAGCTGATCGCGCGATACCACGCGGTTGTTGGCCTCCAGCAGTTCACGCAGCACCCGGTAATCGGACCGGGGCAGCGTCAGCGCCTGGCCGTCGGGGCGGGTGAGCAGGCGTTTGACGTGTTCCAGGCTGAAGCCGGCAAAGTGCTGCGCCTCGGCCGCTGGCGCCTCGCTCGGGGCATCCAGGCGTTGCGGGCGGCGCAGCACGGCCTTGATGCGGGCAATCAGCTCGCGCGGCTCGAAGGGCTTGGCCAGGTAGTCATCGGCGCCCACTTCCAGGCCGATGATGCGGTCCAGGGTGCTGCCCTTGGCCGACAACATGATCACCGCCAGGCCCGGGGTGGCCTGCAGCTGCCGGCACAGGCTCAGGCCGTCTTCGCCTGGCAGCATCAAGTCCAGCACCACCAGGTCGACCTTGTGCCGGGCCATCTGCTGGCGCATGCCATCACCGTCGGCCGCCGCCACGACCGTGTAGCCGGCATTGGTCAGGTAATCGCAGAGAAGTTCGCGGATCTCGTCGTCATCATCGACGACCAGCAGGGTCGTGCTCATTGGGGGAAAACACCTGTTCGGGGAGGGCCTTCAGCGCTCGTTACGTTCAATTACATGCCCGTACAAGCCGAGCATGGAGCGCAGAGGGCGCATCCCTAGAATCGTAACAAAAAATCATCTGCAAATACGAAGCCTTCCCAAATGAAACCTCAAAGCATGAAGCTTCACCCGCTCGCCTGCGTCGTCGCGCTGGCCGTCAGCGGCAGTGCCCTGGCCGCCGAAACCCAACCCATGGAGCTGCAAGCCACGCAGATTCAAGACAGTGCCTTGCTGCCCGGCGACGCTGCCGGCCAGCTCGGCTACACGGTGGAAAACACCCGCAGCTCCACAGGCCTGGCCCTGACGCCCCGGCAGACGCCGCAGTCGGTCACCAGCATCACCCGCCAGCAGATGGACGACCGCGATATCCACACCATCGCCCAGGCGCTGGACACCACGCCGGGGGTGACCGCCAACCAGTCCGAGGTAGGTGGACGCACCGATTTCCGTGCCCGCGGCTACTCGATCAGCAACTGGAAGGTCGATGGCTTGCAGTTCCAGGGTGGCTCCGACTTCAGCGGTGGCGGCAATGCGCTGAACATGGACCTGTACGAACGCATCGACATCGTGCGCGGCGCCAACGGCCTGCTCGGTGGCACCGGCGACCCCTCGGCCACCGTCAACCTGCAGCGCAAGGCCCCGACCACCACCTTCGGCGGCAGCGCCTACGCCACCTATGGCAGCTGGGACAAGCGCCGCCTGGGCGCCGACCTCAACCTGCCGCTGTCGGCCGATGGCCGCCTGCGTTCGCGCCTGGTGATGACCCAGCAAGACGCCAACTCCTTCCGCGACAACCAGTCCGAGCGCGCCCGCGCGGCCCTGGCCAACTTCGAATTCGACCTGGACGACGCCACCACCCTGGGTGCCGGCTACCAGTACGAATACAACAAGGTGGTCGGCGGCGGCTGGGGTGCCAACATCCCGATCTGGTACCGCGACGGCAGCACCACCGACCTGCCGCGCAGCACCAACCTGGCGCCGAGCTGGAGCTTTGGCGAGTACACCACCCGCACCGCCTTCGGCTCGCTGCAGCACCGCTTCGACAACGACTGGTCGCTGGACCTGAAAGCCGCCCAGAGCACCAGCGAGGTGCTCAACCACCGCGGCCTGGCCAAGGTCAACTCGGCCGGGCGCGGCCGCTACGGCGGCTACTGGGACCAGGATGGCAGCGGCGCGGTGCTCAATGGCCTGCACAGTTCCAGCGACACCACCCAGCAGTCCGCGCAGGTCGACCTGTCCGGGCCATTCCAGCTGTTCGGCCGCACCCACCAGGCGATGGTCGGCTACAACGACAGCCGCACCGTGGCCTGGTCGCCGGAGTACAGCTGCACCATGGTCAGCGACGCCCGCGTCAGCGCCCCCGCGCTGGGCTGCCAGTTCCGCGCCAACAACGGCCTGCCGCTCACCGACTGGCACAACGGCGTGGACAGCGACTTCGACATGCTCGCCTCGCGCACCGGCCGCCACAGCAAGACCACCACCCGCCTGCAGGGCATGTACGCGGCCACCCGCCTGAGCATTACCGACCCACTGTCGGTGATCATCGGCCTGCGCTCCACGGACTACTCCGCCACCACCCGCAGTGTCGGCGGCGTGCGCAGCAACCAGCAGAACCACGGCATCGTCACGCCTTACCTGGGCACGGTGTACGATCTGGACGACACCTATTCGCTGTATGCCAGCTACACCGACATCTTCAACCCGCAAACGGCCGAGACAGAGAGCGGCACCAAGGTCGAGCCGATTCGTGGCCAGAGCTACGAAACCGGCATCAAGGGCGCGTGGCTGGAGGGGCGGCTGAATGCCTCGGCGGCGTATTTCCGCACCAAGCAGGAGAACAAAGCCGTGCTCGACGATGGCCTGACCACCCCCACCGGAGGTGATGCCTACAAGGCAGGCACCGGCCAGGAAACTGACGGGATCGACCTGGAAATCGCCGGCGCCCTGACGCCGAACTGGAATGTGTATGGCGGGTATACGTACCTGCATTTCCGCCGTGTCGACAGCGACGGGCGTAGCGATCCTTCGCACCTGTTCAAGGCGTCGACGACTTATCGGCTGTCTGGGGCGCTTGATCGGTTGACCGTGGGGGCGGGGGTGAGGGCGCAGACCAACATCCGCGCCATTTCAAGCCCGGCGGGGCAGCCGGTGAATGGGGTGAGTGCGGGGGCTACCGATGTGAACTGGTCGGGGTATGCGATCTGGAATGCGATGGCGAAGTATCAGGTGACCGATGAGACGGCGGTTAGCCTGAATGTGGATAACCTGTTCGACAAGCATTACTACACGCAGTACGGGTTCTATGCGGGGGCGATTTATGGGGATCCGCGGAGTGTGTCGGTTGGGGTGAGTACGGCGTTTTGATTTGTAGGTTCATGCCTTTGGTTGTGTAGGGGGTTGGAGATCGAGCGCCGCCCGCGCGGCGCATCGCGGATGAAATCCGCTCCTACATTTGTTGCAACGTGCCACGGTCTGTCAGGCCATGGTTGTCCGCCTTGGCGCCCGCCGAAAAACCCGGTAGGTATCCGTGCCAACCAAAAAATCGCGTCGAGCCAACAAGGCTGGCAACCATGGCCTATCAGGCATAGGTACGTTGCAACAAATGTAGGAGCGGATTTCATCCGCGATGCGCCGCGCGGGCGGCGCTCGATCTCAACGTCCCCGCATCACTAATGCCGTACACCCGGCCGCCTCACGCCCCCTCACCTGGGCGCCTTCCCCGCTGGTCCACATCATCCTTCTGCAAATGCCCACCCAGACTGTCCCAATCCTCCCCAAACAACTCGACCGGGTGCATGGTCCGGTCTGCGCCATTGCCACAGGCCAGCGCTTTGGCCGGGCAATACAAGTCGCACCCCCAGCAGATGCGCTCTGGGTGGGTGGGGTTGTGGGGAAACTTCTTGGCCATGGCATGCCTCCGGGAGGAGATCGTGTGATCTGAACCTACGCTTGCCACTCCAGCCAGGGCTGACTGAGATCAAGCTTTGTTGAGGTATAGCCAAATTGGCGACATGATCGAGAAGGTCTGTTGAAGGATTGGATTGAAATGGCATCGATGAAACGTCCTCGCCTGCAGGCTGTTCAGCCCCGCCCAGGCGCCAAACTGGAGCTGACATTTACCAATGGCCAGCGATTTACCTTGGACATGAGCGACGCGCTGCAAACATCTCCAGGGCTAGCGCCGCTGGCCAAGGCCAAAGCGTTCGAAGGCGCCATCCTGGGGGATGGCGGCTGGTCGGTTGAATGGCCGCAGCTGGATATTCAGATCGGTGCCGACACCTTGTTGCTGGATGCGCTGGCCCAGACAGCACCGGATGAGAACACACGGATTTTCATTCGCTGGCGCTTGCGGCATCGGATGACACTCGACCAGGCGGCCGAAGCGCTCGGGGTGAGTGCGCGGAGCATCAGTCGGTACAGCAGTGGTCGCGAAGCTGTGCCACGCACGTTGGCATTAGCGTGTCTGGGCTGGGAGGCGTTGGAGCAGAAAGCTGCCTAAGCGGCATGGGAAAACCCGAAACAAAAAAGGCCCACCTTTCGGTGAGCCTTTTTTGATACTGCGTATGGTGCCGGCACCAGGAATCGAACCCGGGACCTACTGATTACAAGTCAGTTGCTCTACCATCTGAGCTATACCGGCAATGGGGCGTCATTATAGCGATCGGTTGGCGCCTGTAAACCACTTCCTTTCGATTGTGCGCAAATGAGCTAAGTCACCGGCCTGAAAGGGGAATTTTCCTACCAGCCGCGGTGGATGGTGTTGACGTTCGGTTCGGTCTTGCCGGGGTTGAAGAACAGCTTGTCGTTGTCGCAGCCGCGCTTGCGGCAGGGGCTTTCGACGCGCAAGGGCAGGCCGTTGTCGCCGCCCAGCTGCATGCCGGGGGTGTTCCAGTCCAGGTGGCTGGTGTGGGGCGCTGGGGTGCTGGTGGCGCAGGCGCCCAGGGCCAGGGTGCAGGCCAGCAGGGTCAGGGGTTTGGCTTGGGTCACGATGCGAAAGTCCGGTAGTCCATTGTCGGTTCTGGCGCGACGCCAGAAGGTCGCGAGGCTGGCGGGCAGCGTGCGACTCGGCTTTTTACTGATTTGGGGCGGGGATGATACACCGGTGGCAGGGTTTGCGGGAAAGGGCCTGTCGCCGTAAGGGAATTCTGAACCTGGGGCCAAATGCTTCAGGAAATCAGCATTTGGGAATTATCCTACGCACGCTTGCGAAGTTTCACTGTTGGCGGGGAAGTGGCCCAGGGATACCGTTCCCCGGTCGCCAATACCTGGCGACCGGGTGTGAGAACCCGCTAAGGAGTTACTGAGCTTGCTGTTATGGCAGTCGTACACGGGCAGACTTCGGTCTGGCCGAGCTTTGTAGCTCCCTCGGTTTTCTCACCCCGTGTATGACTGCCGCCTTGATCCGTGAGAAAGGTCTCTGTGGCAGTCCAACCGGAGCTGCTGCCATGAATAAGATTGTCCCCGACCCACCCCGCCAAAAAATCCTCCACACCCCATTCTTCTCGATCCACAGCGACATCACCCCGCCCGACGCCCTCGTATACGCCGCCGAGCTCCTGTGTGGCGTGATCGACACCCTCGACGAATACTGCCACCTGCACGCCGGCGAACCCGGCCTGAACATCCTCGGCAACGCCGCCCACGCCACCGATTCGGCGCGGGTACTCGCCGAGCACGCACTGGCGCGGATAAACGCCGAAAAGGAAGGGGAGTGAGGCCATGACCGACAAACCCACACCCCTTCTCACGGCGGGCGCTGAAACCTTCCTCGAAGTCGGCAACCCACCCATCGACCTGCTGCGGGTGCAGCCGGGCATCCCGGTGGACGATGCCTACGAACAGGTCTCGATCCTGCTCGGCTACATCAAGCACCTGGTTCGCGAAGGCGATATGGAAGATGACCACAAGCTGCTGGGCGCCGCCGACTACCTCAGCGCCTTGGCCAAGGCTTTGATGAACGACATCGAGATGGCCAAGAACCGCCTGCATTGACGCCCCGCGCCTACGCACAAGAAAAGCTTATGCACAAGAGGCATGCGCTGCTTGCGCGAAAGGCATGCCGAACCACGCCACCGCTGGTCTTTGCGCAAACGCCTGTTTTTACTGGGCTTGAAGCACACGAGGGAATAACCGGGCGGCTTGAAATAGCGCTCGGCTTGATCCAGTCATCAAAAGCTTGTTCACAGACTTATCCACAGGTTGTGCTGCGGCTAACGGTCGCGTTCGGCCAGCAGCAGCAGGTTGCGTGGCGTCAAAGGATAGTCGCAGAAAGTGCCAACGCGAACGCTGTAGCCCTGTTCTTCGAGGAACAGGGCGCGATCGAGCACCAGCCACAGTTCCAGCGGCCGGCGGAACAGGTTGCGCAGGCGTTCGAGGTTGCGCACTTCGGCCAGGCGCTGCCAGCCGGCGGCTTCCAGGGCTGCCCAGTCTGCAGTGAGGGTCAGCTCCAGCCCGCGCAGCTCGGCCAGGTCGCGGCAGTACTGGGCGAAGGCTTTGTCCAGCCAGGCAACCGGCAACGATGGCGTGGGCAGGTATTCATCGCGCTGGCGTTGCTCGCGCTGCAGCAGGTCGAAGCCCAGGCGCCGGGCCATCGAGCGGTCGCGCTGGTGGCGTACGCGGGCGCCGGCGGTGACGGTTTCGCTCAGCGGCAGGCCAAGGTCGTGCAGCGACAGCTGCAGCGGCGAGCGCTGCGCGGCTGTGGATAACGCCTGGTAGTGCTCGCCCGGCACGCGGTTGTAGCAGCACGGGGCCACGGCCAGGTGGCGGCAGCCTTGCTGGCTGGCGCTGCGCAGCAGGTGCACGTGCAGCTCGCCGCAGGCGTGCAGGGCCACCACGCTCTTGTCGCTGCCCAGGTACCGGGCGCTGCCTGCGGCCATCACGTCCTGGTGTACGTGGGTGGCGGGCAGCTGATGGTGATCGCTCAGGGCCTGGCCGGCGCGGACCAGCTCGGCGTCGTATTCCAGGCAGGTCAGTTGCTGGCCGGGCTGCAGCAGGCGGCGTCCGAGGTGGCCTTTGCCCGAGCACCAGTCCAGCCAGTGCTGGGTCTGCTGGTGAAAGCCCAGGCGGCGGCTGAAGGCTTCGATCTGCTGCCATTTGCGGCCGGGGACGTTGGCGTCGAGGCGGTGGCCGGCGGGGGGCAGGCCGGTGTCGGGGAGCTCGCCGACTGCCGACAGCTGCTGGGCTTGCTGGGCCAGTTGCGGGAAGGGCGCGGGCAGACCTTGCGGGTCGATGTTGGCCTCGGCGTCGGCCAGGGGGCATTGGCGCAGGTGGGCGGCGAGCTCGGGGTATGCGGCTTCCCAGTCGAGGCGCAGGGCGGTGAAGGGGCGGGGTTTCCACAGCTGTTGGTGGCTGGCCAGGAACTGGTCGAGGGCCTGGAAGCGGTCGCTTAGGTGATGGCTGTGGAGGATGGGGTGCATGGGGTTGGCCATCAGGTGAGTTAGAGGGCCCTATCGCCGGCAAGCCGGCTCCCACAACAAGGGCGGTGGAGTACCTGTGGGAGCCGGCTTGCCGGCGATGCGGTCAATGCGGGCTCAACGGCCCTGGCAGGCGTCCACGCGCAGCCAGCGCTCGAGCAGCTTGAAGCCTTGCACCAGCACGAACGAGATCACCAGGTAGAACACGCCGGCAGCGAAGAAGATTTCCACCGGCAGGTAGGTGCGGGCAATGATGGTGCGGGCCATGCCGGTCAGTTCCAGCAGGGTCACGGTGCTGGCCAGGGCGCTGGCCTTGAGCATCAGGATCACTTCGTTGCTGTAGGCCGGCAGGCCGATGCGCGCCGCGCGCGGCAGCATGATGTAGAACAGCGTCTTGCCACGCGACAAGCCCAGCGCCCGCGCCGCCTCGATCTCGCCCTTGGGGATGGCCTGCAGCGCACCGCGCAAAATCTCGGCGATGTAGGCGGCGGTGTGCAGGGTCATGGTGACCACGGTGCACCAGAACGGGTCGCGCAGGTAAGGCCACAGGCTGCTCGAACGCACCAGGTCGAACTGCGCCAGGCCGTAATAGACCAGGAACAGCTGCACCAGCAGCGGCGTGCCGCGGAAGAAGAAGATGTAGCCGTAGGGCAGGGCGCGCACGTACCAGTGCCGCGACGAGCGGGCGATGCCCAGCGGGATGGCCAGGATCAACCCGGCAACCACCGCGATGGCCACCAGCTCCAGGGTCAGGGTGGCGCCCTGGGCCAGGCGTGGCAGCCACTTGATGATCACTTCCCAGTTCATTGTTCAGCCCTCGCAAAGCCGCGAGCGGCGCGTTTTTCCAGGAAGTGCATGCCGGTCATGGCGATGATGGTCAGGCTCAGGTAGATGCAGGCAGCGACCATGTAGAAGGTGAACGGCTCCTTGGTCACGGTCACGCCGATTTGCGCGTGGCGCATGATTTCTTCCAGGCCGATCACCGACACCAGCGCGGTGTCCTTCATCAGGATCATGAACAGGTTGCCAAGGCCGGGCAGGGCGATGCGCCACATCTGCGGCAGGATGATCCGCGACAGGATGCGCGCCTTCGACAGGCCCAGCGCCAGGCCGGCCTCGCGATGGCCCTTGGGGATGGCCAGGATGGCGCCACGGAACACTTCGGTGGCGTAGGCGCCGAAGCACAGGCCCAGGGCGATGACGCCGGCGGCGAAGGCGCTGAGTTCAAGGCCTGGGTTGTTGAAGGCGGCGCCGAGGCTGTTCATCAGCCCGACGGTGCCGAAATAGATCAGCAGCACCCACAGCAGTTCGGGCACGCCGCGAACCAGGGTCGAGTAGAAGCCGCCAAGCCATTGCAGTGGCTTGACCGCGGAAGTCTTGGCCAGGGCGCCGAGCAGGCCCAGGACCAGGCCCAGCAGCAAGGCGCAAAGCGCCAGTTTTACGGTCATCAGGGTGCCAGCCGCCAGGGCCGGACCGAATCCGTGCAGGTCGATATTCATGGGCAGGGTCGTTCTAGGGACCGGCACGCCCAAAGGCGTACCGGTCGGGGCGAATCAATAGATGCTGAACGGGAAGTACTTGTCGTTGATCTTCTTGTAGGTGCCGTCGGCGACAATTTCCTTCAGTGCGGCGTTGAGCTTGTTGCGCAGCTCATCGTCGCCTTTGCGCACGGCGATGCCGACTTTGTCGCTGTCGTTGACCGGCTCACCTTTGAACTCATAGTTCTTGCCGGCTTCGGACTTCAGCCAATCGTAGTTGGCGTACTTGTCGGCCAGGATGGCGTCGAGGCGGCCGGAGGTCAGGTCCAGGTAGGCGTTTTCCTGGCCGTCATACAGGTTGACCTTGAACTTGCCGTCCATGCCGCCGTGATCGTCCAGCCAGGTTGCAGCCTGGGTGGCGCGCTGGGTGCCGATGGTCTTGCCTTCGAGCGATTTGTCGTCGGTCTTGAAATCGACGTTTTTCGGCGCGATGAACTGCTGCTTGTTCGAGTAGTACGGGTCGGTGAAGTCAACGGCCTGCTTGCGCTCGTCGGTGATCGACAGCGAGGAGATCAGGAAGTCGAACTTCTTGGCGTTCAGGGCCGGGATGATGCCGTCCCAGTCGGAGGTGACGACTTCGCACTCGACCTTCATCTTGGCGCACAGGGCGTCGCCGATGTCCTTGTCGAAGCCGACGACCTGGCCGCTGGCATCCTTGTTGTTGAACGGTGGGTAGGCGGCTTCGATACCCATGCGCAGTTTTTCTGCGGCCATGGCGTTGGCCGACATCACCAGCGTGGCAGCGGCTGCCAGGAGGAATTTCTTGTAGGTCTGCATTCGTGTTGCTCCGTTAGCGGTGGCTGGACATGAATTGCTTGCAACGCGCCGAGGTCGGGTTCTCGAAGACCTGCTGCGGCGATCCTTGCTCTTCAACCAGGCCCTGGTGCAGGAAGACCACTTCACTGGACACCTGGCGGGCAAAGTTCATCTCGTGCGTCACCAGCAGCATGGTACGGCCTTCTTCGGCCAGTGCGCGGATAACGTTTAGCACTTCCTGGACCATTTCCGGATCGAGCGCCGAAGTTGGCTCGTCGAACAGGATGACTTTAGGCCGCATGGCCAGGGTGCGGGCGATGGCGGCACGCTGCTGCTGGCCACCGGAAAGCTGGGCGGGGTAGCTGTGGCGCTTGTCGAAGATGCCGACCTTGTTCAGCAGCGCCTCGGCGGCTTCGATGGCCTCGGCCTTGCTCTGGCCGAGCACGCGGCGTGGCGCCTCGATGATGTTGTCGAGGATCGACATGTGCGGCCACAGGTTGAAGTTCTGGAAGACGAAGCCGATTTCGCTGCGCAGGCGGTTGATCTGGCGGTTGTCGGCGGCAATCAGGTCGCCGTTCTTGGCGGCCTTGAGCTTGAGCGCTTCGCCGGCCACGAGGATTTCGCCCTGGTGCGGGTTTTCCAGCAGGTTGATGCAGCGCAGCAGGGTGGACTTGCCGGAGCCGGACGATCCCAGGATGGAGATCACGTCACCGTCACGCGCGGTCAGCGAAATGCCCTTGAGAATTTCCTGCTCGCCGTAACGTTTGTGCAGATTGCGGATTTCCAGCGCGGGCGTGGCCTGGGCCATGTGCGGTCCTCATGTGTTCGGGTGCGTTCCCAGCTGTTGGCGGCCTTCCTGGCGTGCGCCAAGCTAGCATAGCGGCATCAGGGCGGCCAACAGGGTCGCAGGGGGCTCGGGGCAGTGCCGGGGCAGTTTGTCGCATCGCTGCAGTGCAACGTCGCGCAGATGTCCGCGCAGGTGTCGCCCAGCTCCAGAGCCTTGATGAAAAAAGGCGCGATGGTGCCAGCTTTGGGCGGGACTGGGAAGCAGTTTTGCCCCTATCGCGGCTAAAGCCGCCCTCAAGGTTGCCCTTGCCCTCCGTAGGAGCGGCTGCAGCCGCGACAGGGCCCGCACAGAAAAAGGTTGTACCCCAGGTTGCACTTTTTTGCCTTGCAATAGTGCAAAGGTGTTACCGAGGGGCACCTCTGGTGCATTTGTAAGTGGGTATTTCCGTAATCCAGCCTTTCCCTGTGGATTTGGCGGCCATTCTGCCAGTTGTTGGCCGAAAGCCCTGCAAGCCGCGTCCTTTACGGGCCGCCGGTTTCATCTGACGAATGCATTCAGCACATGGCCCACTTATTGCCGTCTGGAAACCGCCGATTGCAGCGACGCCTAAATCAACCCCGGGCGCGCTTCGTACTCAGTCGGGTGGTCCACTCCTTACAAAGGTAGTTTTATGAGCGGTAACAATTCCAATGACCTCGCTCAGGGGCTCAAACAACGGCATGTCACCATGCTGTCCATTGCTGGCGTCATCGGCGCCGGCCTGTTCGTCGGCTCCGGCCACGCCATCGCTGCCGCCGGCCCCGCCGTGCTGCTGGCCTATGCCGCTGCCGGTACCCTGGTGGTGCTGGTGATGCGCATGCTTGGCGAGATGGCCATCGCTTCGCCGGATACCGGTTCGTTCTCCACCTACGCCGACCGCGCCATTGGCCGCTGGGCCGGTTTCACCATTGGCTGGTTGTACTGGTGGTTCTGGGTGCTGGTCATCCCGCTGGAAGCCAACGCGGCTGCAGCGATCCTGCATGCCTGGTTCCCGGCAGTCGACCTGTGGGCCTTCTCCCTCCTGATTACCTTGGCGCTGACCGCGACCAACCTGTGCAGCGTGAAGAACTACGGTGAGTTCGAGTTCTGGTTCGCCCTGCTCAAGGTGCTGGCGATCATCGGCTTCATCGTGGTCGGTTGCGCTGCCATGTTCGGCTTCGTGCCTAACAGCCAGGTCAGCGGTGCCAGCCACCTGTTCGACACCCAGGGCTTCATGCCCAACGGCCTGGGCGCGGTGCTGGCGGCCATGCTCACCACCATGTTCTCGTTCATGGGCACCGAGATCGTCACCATCGCGGCGGCCGAATCGAAAGACCCGGGCAAGCAGATCAGTCGCGCCACCAACTCGGTGATCTGGCGTATCTGCCTGTTCTACCTGGTGTCGATCTTCCTGGTGGTGGCCCTGGTGCCGTGGAACGACCCGGCGCTGGCCGAAACCGGCTCCTACCAGACCGTGCTGAGCCGCATCGGCGTGCCGAACGCTAAGCTGATCGTCGACATCGTCGTGCTGATCGCGGTAACCAGCTGTCTGAACTCGGCGCTGTACACCTCTTCGCGCATGCTGTTCTCGCTGAGCAAGCGTGGCGATGCCCCGGCGGTTGCCCAGCGCACCACCAAGGCGGCGACCCCGCATGTGGCGGTGCTGCTGTCGACTGCGGCGGCGTTCCTGTGCGTGTTCGCCAACTATGTGGCGCCGGCCCAGGTGTTCGAGTTCCTGCTGGCCAGCTCCGGCGCCATCGCGCTGCTGGTGTACCTGGTGATCGCGATTTCCCAGCTGCGCATGCGCAGCCAGCGTGAAGCGCGGGGCGAGAAGATCGCCTTCAAGATGTGGCTGTTCCCGGGGCTGACCTGGGCGACCATTGCCTTCATCGTTGCCATTTTGGTGGTGATGGCGCTGCGTGAGGACCACCGCGCCGAGATCATCGCGACGGCGCTGCTGAGCATTGGCGTGGTGGCGGCGGGCTTGCTGGTGCACCGCAAGCGCGAGGCTGCAGGGCGGGTGGCGCTGGATAACTGACCTGCGTTGGCTGCAATGAAAAAGGCCGCGCCCGGTGTAGGGCGCGGCCTTTTTTGTTTGCCTGCTCCGGCCCTATCGCCGGCAAGCCGGCGATAGGGCCAGTGAGGCCTCAGCCGAACTGCTTCTGCTGTTGCTGCTGCTTGGCCACCACCTCGGAAGCGGTGATGTAGGCTTGCTGGAACTCGTCGCTCTCAAGCCAAGCCATGGTGGTGTCTTCGTCGGCGCCGTCGAGCCAGGTGCGGTAGGCATTGAACACCAGCACGATGTAGTCGGTGGCGTGCTCTTCCTTGTGGCCCTTGAGCACCAGTGCCAGCAGCGGGTCGACCAGGAACACCGAGATCATCGCCACCAGGCTGGTTTGCTGCGCTTCTTTCATCTTGTTGAACAGCTCTTTGTAGCTGTCCGACTCCATGGCCTTGTGGAACACCTGCTCGATGCTGGCGCTGTCACCGGCGCTGGCCTTCACCGCCTGGCCGCTGCGCACCATGCGGTTTTGCTTGGCCTTGCTGGCGGCGCGCTTGGCGCGTTTTTGTTGCTTGGTATTGGAGGCCATGGGGCGATTCCTTGGGTGTGTCCTGAAAGTGCGCGTATTGAAGCGCAGCAGTCCCGGCTATTCAACTGCCCAGCGCAGAACCCTCGTCCTCCTCGAAGCCGCGCGCCACCCGGCCAACCAGCAGCTCATCGGGCGCGTGCGCCACGCTGTGGTCCTTGCCCGGATAGTCCAGCGAATGCAGGAAGTGGCGGATGCAGTTGATCCGCGCGCGCTTCTTGTCATCCGACTTGATCACCGTCCACGGCGCATCGGCGGTGTCGGTGTGGAAGAACATCGCCTCCTTGGCGGCGGTGTAGTCCTGCCATTTGTCCAGCGACTTGATGTCGATGGGCGACAGCTTCCAGTGCTTGAGCGGGTCATCCCGGCGCGAGATGAAGCGGCGCAGCTGCTCTTCGCGGTTCACCGAGAACCAGTACTTGAACAGCAGGATGCCGCTGTTGCACAGCATGCGCTCAAGGTCCGGCGCCTGGCGCATGAACTCCAGGTACTGCAACGGCGTGCAGAAGCCCATCACCTTCTCGACCCCGGCGCGGTTGTACCAGGAGCGGTCGAAGAAGACCATTTCACCGGCCGTGGGCAGATGCTGGATGTAGCGTTGGAAATACCACTGGCCCAGCTCGTGCTCAGAAGGCTTCTCCAGCGCGACGATTCGCGCGCCACGCGGGTTCAGGTGCTCCATGAAGCGCTTGATGGTGCCGCCCTTGCCCGCCGCGTCGCGCCCTTCGAACAGGATCACCACCCGCTGGCCGGTTTCCTTGACCCAGCTTTGTACCTTCAGCAGCTCGATCTGCAGCGCGTGCTTGGCCTTCTCGTAGTCCTGGCGGCGCAGGCGGGTGCGGTACGGGTAGCTGGCCGGCAGGCGCGCCGAGGTGCTGTCTTCGTTGCTGCCTTTGGGCGCGGTGGCCACTTCGAGCGCGGCGGGTTGCTGGCTGATCTCGGTGATGCTGGGCTCGGGCTTGCGTTGGCGTGGGCGGCGAGGGCGCGGGGTGGGGGAGGCGCTGGTCGAGGGTTTATCGGGGGCGGGGAGCAGGAGGGGGGATTCTTCGCTCATGGGGGTCCTTGCGGGGTCGATTCTAGAGTCCGACTCCAATTGTGAGTTCGAGCGAATAGTGGCTTGTTGATGTCGGTCAACCCACGCTGCCGCCAGGCCTGCCCGCTGGCGGATTCTGTGGCTCACCGGCCGAGAAACACTTTACATGCACAGCCTGTCGTACAGCTTGTGAAGCGTGGCAGGGCGGAAGCTATAATCGCGGCATGCTGAATCCAGACGAAATCCGCCCCCTCTTGAAGCAGTGGGTCACAAAGGTGATGAGCCACGAGCCCGGTGATGTGTTCATCGAGGAGCTCTGCTTCATTGATAAAGCCAGGCGTGCGGACTTGGTGCATGCCAATGGCAGGCTGACGGCTTTTGAAATCAAGTCCCACGCAGACACATTGCTGAGATGGGCCGGGCAGCAAGATGCCTATCTGGCCTGTTTTGATGAAGTATGGCTTTGCTGTCATTCTCGACACCTGGTCAAAGCACTGGAGGTGTCCGCCGCTAATGTGGGCATTCTCGTGATTGATGATTTCTCTGGTATGGCGATGGTTCGCAAAGCGAAGGCGAACAGAAAGCAAGAGAAGTTTCACCTGACCGGGTTTCTATGGCGGGATGAGCTTGACCGCCTTGCGCGTGCACATGGCGTGCAGGTTAAAAGCAGGGATCTTATAAAGACAGTGCGCCAGGCTGTGAGTGACGCACTGTCATTGGAACAGATCAGAGAGTTCGTGCTGAGTATATTGAAGCGGCGCTATTCCTAGATCAGGTCGTCCAGTTCATCTGGGTCTATCGGTTCAAGTGCATTGTGCTGACGATCCAGGATGGACTTCAGCATCGCGCAAATGTGTTGATTGATTCTATATCCATTCCAAGTGCCGTTATTGCCATAGCCTGTTGAAGTGGCAACGATCCTTGCATACTCCTTGGTCGCCCAGCAAAAATCATCCTGATGATACCCGGGGAGCGCTCTTATTTCTCTGGCAATATCAATGTAGTTATTGAACTCCTTATCGCCACCTTTGCGTCGTTGCCACCACTCGGTTGGGGTGTAATAGCAGCCAAACGGTAGCACGGGCATGCCTGCCACATATTCGATTGCCGCCGTGGGGTTCGTTGCGGCGTAGTCACCGTAAACCACCTGGGTGCCGGAGATACTCCTGTTGACCGTTGATTGCCATGCGATGTCGGTGCAGGTAGCTGACCTCGACGAGTTAGAGGCGGGCTTGTGCGTAGGGAAGGAGGTGCTCAGCAGAATGATGCTGGCGGGCGCATAGGCTGCGATGTCCCTGATGAAATGATCGAACTCTGATCCCGTTGCAGTGCTGGACGGGGGAGACGCAATGTAGTCGACAATGACATGGGCTTCTCCAGGGTGAGTCAATGAGTCCAGTAATGAAAACAGGCGATTGCGAGAGATGCTCGTTGGCTTTTCTGGGCAGAATACGCGAATCGCGATTTCGTCAAAGTCGCGTTCCAGTGCAAGGCCAAGCTGAATCACATCTCGTTGAGGATCATCGTCCGTCCAGGAGATAACGGGGATAGCGAGAGAGGCTGTGGTATGGACGTAATCGAAAAATGCCTTTTTTCGTTCGAACGCATTCTTGGGGTTATGTAAATCATTGTCGGCAATGAAGGCCTCAAGCCTATCCAATCTGCCCCTGGATATGTCGATGAAAAATCGGTGTTCAGTCCAATCCTTTAGGAAGGACTGAAGATGCTTGTCGTCCTTGCCGCGCATATCCAGCAGTGGGGTAAAGTGATCTCTTCTTTCTGGCTCCAGATTGACCAGAGCCTTCACATCATTTAGTCCGACGCGTAAACAGGCGGAATACTGCATATTGCTCTCCATGCAAACTGTGGTCTTGAATTTCGGTCCACAGTAAACGTAGCGTACTTGCTAAGCTCTGCAAGGATTCTAATTTGCGTATTTATGTTTCAATTTATATATAAGATTTAGTTGTGAGGAGATTTTGTAGGAGAAATCGTTTTTTGGATTGCGATGTTTGTCGAAGTGTTGAACGGTGCAAGGCCGATCAAGAGATGGCTTTGTACCTGGAGACTTGCCTTGAAGAAAAAGACCTGCATCGCTCGCTGCTGCCCTGGTCGGTCTTGCGAGAGCACTGGGATGCCTATGCTGAGGTGTGATGATCGTGCGGTCGTAGCGGCTGGGTAGGTGGGTTGCTGTGGCAGCCGATGCCGGGCAGGGACCTGCCAACCCTGCAGCAAAAAACGCAGGCAACAAAAAACCCGCACTAGGCGGGTTTCTTGTTGTCGCTTCGGGTAACTTTGCAACCACCAGAAGCTTGAAGGTGGTGCCCAGAGACGGAGTCGAACCGCCGACACGAGGATTTTCAATCCTCTGCTCTACCGACTGAGCTATCTGGGCGACGAGGTGAATTAAATAGATTTCCAGACCGCTCGTCAACGACTTTTTGAAAAAATTTTAAATTAATTCCGTCGCTTACGATTTTTGGGGTCATTCGGCCGGTGGAACGTAGCCTTCGGCCTGGGCGTAATCTTCGCCGGCGAAAAACTTGTCCATCTCGCCCTGGAGGAACTTGCGGTCCTCGGCGTTCATCATGTTCAGGCGCTTTTCGTTGATCAGCATGGTCTGGTGCTTCTGCCAGTCGGCCCAGGCCTTCTGCGAGATGTGATCGAAGATGTCCTGGCCCTTGCTGCCTGGGTAAGGCGGGCGGTCCAGGCCTGGCAGTTCTTCTTTGTACTTGCGGCACATCACGGTGCGGGTCATCGGGCGTCTCCTGCAATCAGTTCGTCGGCCGCGCGTTTGAGCAGCTTCTTCACCGGGGCGGCGAGGCCCAGGCGCGGCGGGGTGGCGAGGTTATACCAGAGCCAGTCGGCCTCGGCCACGTGCTGGCCGACCGGGTCGACGCGCACCAGCCAGGGCTCGATGGCCAGCTGGAAGTGGCTGAAGGTGTGGGTCAGGCCGTCAAGTGCGCGGCTGTCGGCCAGGCGCAGGCCGTGCTGGTAGGCGAGGTCGTCGAGCTGGGCGATGTCGTCCAGCTCCGGCAGGCTCCACAGGCCGCCCCACAGGCCGCTGGAAGGCCGACGGTAAAGCAGGATCGCGCCTTCGTGGTTGGCCAGCAGCGGCATCAGCGTGCGCCGTTGTGGCAGCGCCTTGCGTGGCTTGGGTTCGGGGTAACGGGTTTCTTCACCGTGCAGGTGCGCTTCGCAGCCGCGCTGCACCGGGCAGATCAGGCAGCTGGGCTTGCTGCGGGTACACAGCGTGGCGCCCATGTCCATCATCGCCTGGGTGTAGTGGTTGGCGCGTTGCTGCGGGGTGAAGCGCTCGGCGGTGGCCCACAGCTGGTTGGCTACCTTGGGTTCGCCGGGGTAGCCGGCCTGGGCGGTGTAGCGGGCCAGCACGCGCTTGACGTTGCCGTCGAGGATCGGCGCGCGGATGCCCATGCTGATGCTGGCGATGGCACCGGCGGTGGAGCGGCCGATGCCGGGCAGCTCGGTGAGCTGCTCGACGCTGCGCGGAAACTCGCCGCCATACTGCTCGACCACCACCTTCGCTGCCTTCTGCAGGTTGCGCGCCCGGGTGTAGTAACCCAGCCCGGTCCACAGGTGCAGCACTTCGTCTTCCGGCGCTTCGGCCAGCGCCTGCACGGTCGGCAGGGCCTGCATGAAGCGGTCGAAGTAGTTGAGCACGGTGCTGACCTGGGTCTGCTGCAGCATGATTTCCGACACCCACACTCGGTAGGGGGTGATGCCCTGTTGCCAGGGCAGGTCGTGGCGGCCGTGCTGGTCGTACCAGGCCAGCACGGCGCTGGAGAACTGCTCTGGGCTCATCGCTTGAACAGCCCCTTGAGCGTTTCTTTCAGTTCTGGGCTCACTTTGTCTCCGAGTTTTTCATCGAGCTTTTCATCGATCTTGTCTTTGAGGCGGTTGCCGGCCAGTTTCGCCGCGACCTTGCCCAGGCCGTCCTGGTCCAGGCGGCAGGCCTTGGCGCCCAGCTCCAGCGGGCCACGGCAGCGCAGCGGCACTTCGACGCCGACATAGCGTTCGTTGACCTGGCAGGCCGGGTCCGGCATGGCGCGCTGGTCGCCTTCGACGATCACGCCAACGTTGTAGTCCATGCCCAGCACACGCAGGTCGAGGTCACCATGGCCGTTGACGGTAAGGCCCGGGATGCGCGCCTTGAGGTCCGGGTTGCTGGCGACGCCATTGCGCACCACCAGGCTGCCGCGCAGTTCCTGGAACGGGGTGTCCTTGCCGCGCGGTTCGCCACTGAGGGTCTTGCGGTTGAGGGTGGCGATGGCCTGGCACAGCTGTTGTTCCAGGTTGGCGTTGACCAGCACACCGTCGTTGATGGTGAAGTTTGCGCTGCCGTTGAGGGTGTCGACCAGTGCCTTCTGGCTGTTGCCGGTGGCGGTCAGGTCGCTGTTGAGGGTCAGCAGGCCTTTGACTGGCGGGGCCTGTTCTTTGCCTTCGCGCTTGATGAAGTGCTCGACCGGCACGCGGTTGATCTTGGTATTCAAGCCAACCTGCGGCACCGCAGGGCGCACGTCGACGCTGCCCTTGGCTTCGAAACTGCCGTTGTAGAGGCCGCCGCGCAGGCTTTGCAGGGTCAGCAGGCCGCCCTGGCTGGTGGCCTGAAGCTGGGCATCGCTGATCGGCAGCTTGTCCAGGGTCAGCGCGCCGAAGGCCAGGTCCGCTTGCAGGTCGAGCTCGCGCAGGCGGTCCACCGGCAGCAGCTTGTCATTGCTCCAGGCCACCTGGGTCGGGGCGTTGGGCAGCGGCGAGGTGCCGGGGTTGCCCACGGCGCTGGCTTCTTGCTGCTGCACTTCGCTCTGGCGCGCGGCCGTGGCGCCCTTGGCCTCTTCGCTCTTGGCCGGCAGGTAGCGGTCGGCGTCGAACTTGTCGCCCTTGAGCTGCAGGCGCAGCGCCTGCTTGGCGAAGTCGTCCACGGCCACGCGGCCGGTGAAGGTGCTGTCGTCCAGTTTTACCGCAAGGTCGGCCAGGGCCAGGCTGTTCGGCGTGCCCTGCAGGCGGGTCACCAGCTCCAGCTTGGCGAAGGCGGCCGGGTCGTTGGTGGCCGGCAGGGGGCGGCCGATGCTGTCGAGGAAGGTGCGCAGGTTGAACTGGGCGATCGACAGGCCACCGCTGAGCTGCGGGGCTTTGTCCAGGTCGCGCAGGTTCAGCTCGCCGAGGGCGCGCAGCTGGTTGGCCGAGACTTTCAGGCCGTTCCACGAAGCAACGTTGGCGGCCATGTCGACCAGCAACTGGCCCTGGGCGGCGAAGGTCACGGTCTTGCCGCCGGTGGGCTCGCCCGAGGTTTCGCCCGACAGGCGCATGTCTTCGAAGTTGTAGCGCTTGAGCTTGCGGTCGAAGCGCAGCTCGCCGGCAAGCTCGGTACGGGCCTTGATGTTCGGCTGGCTGGCGCTGAGGAAGGCACTGGCCTTGAGGGCGATGTTGGTGCCCTCGTGAACGGGGCCGGTGCTCAGCTGGATGCTTTCGGCGCTGTAGCTCTTGCCGTTCTGGGCATCGGTGTACTGCACCCGGGCGTTGTTCACGGTCAGGCTGTCGATGTCGAGCTTGACCGCACGCTCGCTGCCGCTGTCGGCAGGTGCGCCGGGTTGTTCGGCGGGGGCCGGTGCGTTGCTGCTGGTGCCACCCTGGGGTGGCAGCGGCTTGCCGATGTCCTGCCAGTTGCCATGGCCTTGCTCATCGCGCACCAGGGTCAGGTTCAGGCCTTCGACGCGCACGTCGCTCATCTGCACTTCGCGGCGCAGCAAGGGCAGCACGCGCACCGACAGGCCGAGCATCTGCAGGTCGGCAAACGGCTCGGTGGGCTTGTTCAGGGTGGCGATGCTGGCATCGTGCAGCTCCAGGCCCAGCCAGGGGAACAGGCTCCAGCCGATATCGCCATTGAGGGTCAGCTCGACATGGGCCTTGTCGCGCGCCAGCTGGCGGATCTCGTCTTTGTAGTCGTTGGGATCGAAGAGGTGGGTCAGGGCAAAGCCCAGTGCCACGATGATCAGCAGCAACCCGAGAAGCCCCAGTCCCAGGATTTTGCCGAACGCTTTCATGGGCGAGTCCTTGTAGTCCGTTTTTGAATTCAAGCGGTTGAGTATAGCGCCGCCGGGGTAGGGCCTGAGTATCCGACAAGAGATACAGGCCATTTCCTACTAATGGATCAGGTAGTGCGGCTTTCGACAGCCTGAGGGCGGGCAGTTCCGTCCGTTTATGGGAGAGACGCGACCCTGCATCAGATTGCCACTATGTCAGGTGTTGCTGATACCCTTGCGCCGCTTGCGTGGAGCGCCGCGACAGATTGTCGCGGGCGTTGCCGCCAACGGCCGCGTTTCACCTTGTGTGCAGCCAGAAGAGCCGGGCATTCAATCCGCGGGCATCGTCTACCTACAAAAGGATCGAATCCATGAACAGCAGTATCACGGCAGGGGCCGCCGCCAGCGCGCCGGGCTTCCTGTCGAAGGAGCGCATCATCGCCCGCCCGGGCTTCAACCGCTGGCTGGTGCCGCCGGCGGCCCTGGCCATTCACCTGTGCATCGGCATGGCCTACGGCTTCTCGGTGTTCTGGTTGCCGTTGTCCCAGGCCATCGGCATCACCGCCCCGGTCGCCTGCTCGGCCGACATGGGCTTCATCGCCCGCCTGTTCAGCGCCGAGTGCGACTGGCCGATCTCGATGCTGAGCTGGATCTACACCCTGTTCTTCGTCTTCCTCGGCTGCTCGGCCGCGGTGCTCGGCGGTTGGCTGGAACATGCCGGCCCGCGTAAGGCCGGCCTGGTGTCGGCACTGTGCTGGTGCGGCGGCATGCTGATTTCGGCGGTCGGGGTAAAAACCCACCAGCTCTGGTTGATGTGGCTGGGCTCCGGGGTCATTGGCGGTATCGGCCTGGGCCTGGGCTACATCTCGCCGGTCTCGACCCTGATCAAGTGGTTCCCGGACAAGCGCGGCATGGCCACCGGAATGGCGATCATGGGCTTCGGCGGCGGCGCGATGGTGGGTGCACCCTTGGCCACCGCGCTGATGGGCCACTTTGGCAACGAGCATGAGGTCGGCGTGTGGCAGAGCTTCGTCGCCATGGCCGCGATCTACTTCGTGTTCATGACCGCCGGCGCGCTGGCCTACCGCGTGCCGCCCACCGGCTGGAAGCCCGAGGGCTGGACCGCGCCGCTGAAGAAGGCCAACGCGATGGTCACCGACCGCCACGTGCATGTCAGCGTTGCGTGGAAAACCCCGCAATTTGCGTTGATCTGGCTGGTACTGTGCCTGAACGTGTCGGCCGGCATCGGCATCCTCGGCATGGCCTCGCCGCTGTTGCAGGAAGTGTTCGCCGGCAAGCTGCTAGGCAACGAGCTGACCTTCAGCGAGCTGAACCCCGCGCAGCTGGCGCAGATTGCCGCGATCGCCGCCGGTTTCACCGGCTTGCTGAGCCTGTTCAACATCGGCGGGCGCTTCTTCTGGGCCTCGTTCTCGGACTACATCGGCCGCAAGAACACCTATTTTGCCTTCTTCGCCCTGGGTGTCGGCCTCTACAGCCTGGTGCCGAACATGGGGCACCTGGGCAACGTGGCGCTGTTCGTGGCGGCGTTCTGCATCATCCTGTCGATGTATGGCGGCGGTTTCGCCACGGTGCCGGCGTACCTTGCCGACCTGTTCGGCACGCAGATGGTCGGTGCCATTCACGGCCGCCTGCTGACTGCCTGGGCGGCGGCGGGGGTGCTGGGGCCGGTGCTGATCACCTACCTGCGCGAGTACCAGCTGGCGGCGGGCGTCGAGCGGGCAGCGGCTTATGACATGACCCTGTACATCCTCGCCGGCCTGCTGGTGCTGGGCTTTATCTGCAACATGCTGGTGCGGCCGGTGGCGGATAAGCACTTCATGAGCGACGCCGAACTTGCCGCCGAGCGGGCGCTGAGCCATGACAAGGGCGCCGATGGCGGCCGGTCGCTGGAGTGGCACGCTGCGCCGGGGAGCCTGCCGCTGGTGCTGGTGGCCTGGGCGGTGGTGGTGATTCCGCTGGCCTGGGGGGTGTGGGTCACCCTGCAGAAGACGGCGGTGCTGTTCCATTGAGGGCATGACCGCTGGCTGATTGGCTGGCTGTGACGGCCTCATCGCCGGCAAGCCGGCTCCCACACGAGCTCTGTGATGTTGAGATCTGTGGGAGCCGGCTTGCCGGCGATCGGGCTACAAAGCAGCCTCCGGCATTGCCATATGTCATCCGCGTTTCAAGCTGGCGCGTTCTGGGCCTATAATGGAGCCCTTTTCGCCCAATGATTTTGCGGAGCTGGTGATGGTCGAACGTAAGGCTTCCGTCGAGCGCAATACCCTGGAAACCCAGGTCAAGTGCTCGATCAACCTCGATGGCAGTGGCAAGGCTCGATTCGATATCGGCGTGCCTTTCCTTGAACACATGCTCGACCAGATCGCCCGACATGGGCTGATCGATCTGGATATCGAGTGCAAGGGTGACCTGCATATCGACGATCACCATACCGTCGAAGATGTCGGTATCACCCTGGGCCAGGCATTTGCCCAGGCCATCGGCGACAAGAAAGGCATCTTCCGCTACGGCCACGCCTACGTGCCGCTGGATGAAGCGCTGTCGCGCGTGGTCATCGACTTCTCCGGCCGCCCTGGCTTGCAGATGCACGTGCCGTACACCCGGGCCACGGTCGGTGGCTTTGATGTCGACCTGTTCCAGGAGTTCTTCCAGGGCTTCGTCAACCACGCCCTGGTGAGCCTGCACATCGACAACCTGCGTGGCCACAACACCCACCACCAGATCGAAACCGTGTTCAAGGCTTTCGGCCGCGCCCTGCGCATGGCCATTACCCTGGACGAGCGCATGGCCGGGCAGATGCCATCCACCAAGGGATGCCTGTAAATGCAGACGGTAGCCGTAATCGACTATGGCATGGGCAACCTGCACTCGGTGGCCAAGGCGCTGGAGCACGTAGGTGCCGGCAAGGTCGTGGTCACCAGCGACGCGGCCGTCATCCGCGAAGCTGACCGTGTGGTGTTCCCAGGCGTCGGCGCGATCCGCGACTGCATGGCCGAGATCCGCCGCCTGGGCTTCGACAGCCTGGTGCGTGAAGTCAGCCAGGACCGCCCGTTCCTCGGCATCTGCGTGGGCATGCAAGCGCTGCTCGAGCACAGCGAAGAAAACCAGGGCGTCGACTGCATCGGCCTGTTCCCAGGCCAGGTGCGCTTCTTCGGCAAGGGCCTGGAAGAAGACGGCGAGCACCTCAAAGTGCCGCACATGGGCTGGAACGAGGTCAGCCAGACCATCGACCACCCGCTGTGGCACGACATCCCCGAGCGTGCGCGCTTCTACTTCGTGCACAGCTACTACATCGAAGCCGGCAAGCCGGGCCAGGTGGTCGGCCGCGGCCACTATGGCGTCGACTTCGCCGCCGCGCTGGCCGATGGTTCGCGTTTCGCCGTGCAGTTCCACCCCGAGAAGAGCCATACCCATGGCCTGCAGCTGCTGCAGAACTTCGTGGCCTGGGACGGGCGCTGGTAAATGAGCAGGTCGAAGGCCAAGGCCCCGGTCATCACCCTGGCCCCCGAACAGGAGCGCGAGGCGCTCGATACCCTCAAGCGTTTTCTCGAAGACCGTTTCGAGTTGCAGCTGGGGTCGTTCGAAGTGGCCGAGGTCCTCGACGTGTTCAGCAAAGAGATTGCACCCCATTACTACAACAGGGCGATTGCCGATGTTCAGCTGCACCTCAAGGAGCGGTTCGAGAGCATCGAAAGCGACCTGTGGGCACTCGAGAAGCCCTGAAACCCAACAAATAGACAGGTTCCCAAGATGCTGATTATCCCCGCTATCGATCTGAAGGACGGTGCTTGCGTGCGCCTGCGCCAGGGCCGCATGGAAGACTCCACGGTATTCTCCGACGACCCGGTGAGCATGGCCGCCAAGTGGGTCGAGGGTGGCTGCCGCCGCCTGCACCTGGTCGACCTCAACGGCGCCTTCGAAGGCCAGCCGGTCAACGGTGAAGTGGTTACCGCCATCGCCAAGCGCTACCCGACCCTGCCGATCCAGATCGGCGGCGGCATCCGTTCGCTGGAAACCATCGAGCACTACGTCAAGGCTGGCGTGAGCTACGTGATCATCGGCACCAAGGCGGTCAAGCAGCCGGAGTTCGTCGCCGAAGCGTGCAAGGCGTTCCCGGGCAAGGTCATCGTCGGCCTGGATGCCAAGGACGGTTTCGTTGCCACCGACGGCTGGGCCGAAGTGAGCACGGTGCAGGTGATCGACCTGGCCAAGCGTTTCGAGGCCGATGGCGTCTCGGCGATCGTCTACACCGACATCGCCAAGGACGGCATGATGCAAGGCTGCAACGTGCCCTTCACCAAGGCCCTGGCCGAAGCCACGCGCATTCCGGTGATCGCCTCGGGCGGCATCCACAACCTGGGTGACATCAAGGCCCTGCTGGACGCCAAGGCCCCCGGCATCATCGGCGCCATCACCGGCCGTGCCATCTACGAAGGCACCCTCGATGTCGCCGAGGCCCAGGCCTTCTGCGACAACTACCAAGGCTGAGGACTGAACCATGGCACTGGCCAAGCGCATCATCCCTTGCCTGGACGTGGACAACGGCCGGGTGGTCAAGGGCGTCAAGTTCGAGAACATCCGTGATGCCGGCGACCCGGTGGAAATCGCCCGCCGCTACAACGAGCAGGGTGCCGACGAAATCACCTTCCTCGACATCACCGCCAGCGTCGATGGCCGCGACACCACGCTGCATACCGTGGAGCGCATGGCCAGCCAGGTGTTCATCCCGCTGACCGTGGGCGGTGGCGTGCGCACCGTGCAGGACATCCGCAACCTGCTCAACGCCGGTGCCGACAAGGTTTCGATCAACACCGCCGCGGTGTTCAACCCCGAGTTCGTGGGCGAGGCGGCAGACCGTTTCGGTTCGCAGTGCATCGTGGTTGCCATCGATGCCAAGAAGGTTTCCGGGCCGGGCGAAGCGCCGCGCTGGGAGATCTTCACCCACGGTGGGCGCAAGCCGACCGGGCTGGATGCCGTGGAATGGGCGAAGAAGATGGAAGGCCTGGGTGCCGGCGAGATCCTGCTGACCAGCATGGACCAGGACGGCATGAAGAACGGCTTCGACCTCGGGGTTACCCGGGCGATCAGCGATGCGCTGGGGATCCCGGTGATTGCCTCGGGTGGTGTGGGTAACCTGCAGCACCTGGCGGACGGGATTCTGGAAGGGCATGCCAGTGCGGTGCTGGCGGCCAGTATCTTCCACTTTGGCGAGTACACGGTGCCTGAGGCCAAGGCCTACATGGCATCGCGCGGGATCGTGGTTCGCTGATGGATTGCTGGGAGGGCTTTGCCCTCCTTTCGCGACACAAGGCCGCTCCTACAGAGGTACGCATTTTCCTGTAGGAGCGGCCTTGTGTCGCGAAAGGGCCGCAAGGCGGCCCCAACAGCTTCACCCGTGGTTCTTGCCAAGCAAGGCGTGATAAAGCTCGGTATCCCCCAAAATCCCCACCACCTTGTCGTTGTCCTGCAACACCAGCTTGTTGCCGGTCTGATAACGAATCCGCAGCGCCTCGCGCATGCCGATGTCGGCATTCACCAGCGTCGGCCGACGCTCCAGCAAGTCCACATCCTGCCCCGGCGCCCAGTTCTGCAGGTCCAGCCCGTTCTGGCCCTGGCGCGCACGCTTGAGCGAACCGCCTTCGCCAAGGTCCAGCCACGAGTCGATCCCCGGGTCCAGGCACACCGAGCCATTGATCCGCTTGCAGTTGTCCAGGGTGCGCATGAGGCTGCGGCCGCACAGCACGTTGAGTGGGTTGGTATGGGCAACGAAGGTGCGCACATACTCGTCGGCCGGGTTGAGCACGATCTCTTCCGGCTTGCTGTACTGGATGATCCGCCCGTCTTTCATGATGGCGATGCGGCTACCCAGTTTCAGCGCTTCATCGAGGTCGTGGCTGACGAACACGATGGTCTTGCTCAGCTTGTTCTGCAGCGCCAGCAGCTCGTCCTGCAGGCCCTGGCGAATCAGCGGGTCGAGGGCCGAGAACGGCTCGTCCATCAGCAGGATGTCGGCGTCCATCGCCAGCGCCCGGGCCAGGCCCACGCGTTGCTGCATGCCGCCGGAGAGTTCGTCCGGCTTCTTGTTGCGCCACTGGGTCAGGCCCACCAACTCGAGCTTCTCATCCACCAGCTTGCGCCGTTCCTTTTCCGGCCGGCCCTGCATTTCCAGGCCGAAGCTGATGTTCTCGCGCACCGTCAGCCAAGGCATCAGGGCGAACTTCTGGAACACCATGGCGATGCGCTTGGTGCGCATCATCTTCAGCTCTGCCGGGGTGCAGTGGGCGATGTCGATGTGCTTGCCTTCGTGCTCGACGAACAGCTTGCCGCGGCTCACGGTGTTGAGGCCGTTGATGCAGCGCAGCAGGCTCGACTTGCCCGAACCGGACAGGCCCATCAGCACGCAGATCTCGCCCTTGTTGATGTCCAGGTTGGCCTTTTCGACCCCCACCACCAGGCCGGTCTGCTTGAGGATCTGCTCGCGGGTCTTGCCCTGGTCGAGCAGCGCCAGCGCTTCGCGCGGCTTGTTGGAGAAGATGACGTCGACGTCTTCGAAGCGAATGATGCTCATGCCTCACCCCTTACCGGCAGTTCCGGTTGCTTGCAGATACGGTCGAGCATGATCGCCAGCAGCACGATCGCCAGGCCCGCTTCGAAGCCCAGGGAGATATCGGCGGTGTTCAGTGCGTTGACCACAGGTTTGCCCAGGCCGTCGGCGCCGACCAGGGCGGCGATCACCACCATCGACAGCGACAGCATGATGCACTGGGTGACGCCGGCGGCGATGCTCGGCATCGCATGCGGCAGTTCGATGCGGGTGAGCAGTTGCCGGCGCGAGCAGCCGAAGGCCTTGCCGGCGTCCAGCAGTTCCTGGGGGACGTCGCAGATGCCCAGGTAGGTCAGGCGAATGGGCGCGGCGATGGCGAACACCACCGTGGAAATCAGCCCCGGCACCACACCCAGGCCGAACAGGGTCAGGGTAGGGATCAGGTACACGAAGGTCGGCACCGTCTGCATCAGGTCGAGCACTGGGCGCATGGCGGTGTAGAACATCGGCTTGTGCGCGGCGAGGATGCCCAGCGGCACGCCGATGGCCACGCACACCACCGTGGCGAAGGTGACCTGCGCCAGGGTTTCCATGGTTTCCTGCCAGTACCCCAGGTTGAGGATCAGCAGGAAGGACAAGGCGACGAAGACGGTCAGTGCCCATTTGCGCTGGATCAGGTGCGCAAGGGCGGCGAACAGGGCAATGAGCACGAACGGGTTGAACCAGGTCAGGGCGCTGGTGACCCCGTGGATCATGAATTCCAGGCCTTGGGCGATAGCGTCGAAGTAGCTGGCGCCGTTCTGGGTCAACCATTCGACGAATGAGGCGATGTACTGCCCCAGGGGTATTTTCTGATCGATAAGCATGATAGCGAGCTTCCACCTGCAAAGATTGAAATCAGTCCGGGACGGGCACGGCCGCGCCCCGGCGGTGTTGCTACAGCGCCTTGCGTTATTGCGTCAGTTTGGCCTTGGCCGCTTCCAGGCCGGGTTTGCCATCCACGGTGGTCACGCCGGCCAGCCAGGTGTCCAGCTTGCCGGGGTTGGCCTTGAGCCACTTCCTGGCGGCGTCGTCGGGCTTCATCTTGTCGTCCAGGACATAGCCCATCATGGTGCTTTCATCCTTGAGCTCGAACGACAGGTTCTTCAGCAGCTGGCCGACGTTGCTGCATTCGTTGACGTAGCCCTTGCGGGTGTTGGTGAGCACGGTGGCCTTGCCGAACTCGGGGCCGAAGAAATCATCGCCGCCGGTGAGGTACTGCATCTTGAAGCGGGTGTTCATCGGGTGCGGTTCCCAGCCCAGGAACACGATCGCCTCGCCGCGCTTCTGCGCCCGGTCGACCTGCGCCAGCATGCCGGCCTCGCTCGACTGCACGATCTTGAAGCCGGCGTCCTTCAGGCCGAAGGCGTTCTTGTCGATCATGCTCTGGATGGTGCGGTTGCCGTCGTTGCCCGGTTCGATGCCGTAGATCTTGCCGTCCAGTTCCTTCTTGAACTTGGGAATGTCGCTGAAATCCTTCAGCCCCTTGTCATACAGCGCCTGGGGCACGGCCAGGGTGTACTTGGCGTTTTCCAGGTTGGCGCGAACCGTTTCGACGGTGCCGGCGTCGCGGTACTGCTTGATGTCGTTCTCCATGGTCGGCATCCAGTTGCCGAGAAACACGTCCAGGTCCTTGCCGGTGGCCAGCGACTTGTAGGTCACCGGTACCGAGATCATGGTGGTGTGGGTCTTGTAACCCAGTGCTTCGAGCACAACGCTGGTGGTTGCGGTGGTCACGGTGATGTCGGTCCAGCCGACGTCCGAGAAGCGTACCGTCTGGCACTGCTCGGGTTCGGCGGCGTGGGCCAGCAGCGGTGCCGATAGCAACGCAACCAGCAACAGCGAGGGTGAACCTTTCATGGATGGACTCCTGTGATTTTATCTTCGGGTTCGCGCGGGTCGCCGGGCTTTCTCAGGGTCCGGTCGACCTGGCCTGCAGAGGGCAGGTTGCGAGGCCGTGCAATACGAGTCGCTTTCGATAATCCTCCAGCGCCGGGCTTACGCCTACTGGTGGGGTCGTAACCAGTACCGAACGGGTCGCATCCAGTACGGGCGATGTCGCATATGGGTTTTTCCATCCTCACGGCCGCATTTTTGCGTCACCAGGGCGCTGGAAAACGGCGCACGGCTGGGCAAAACAGCGCGGCGCTGGTGGACAAAAGTACGTCGGTTGCAGACGGCGAGGAGGGCGTCAAAACCCCGATGATGCGTGCATTCGTGGCGGCTCGCAGCTTCAGCCTAGCAGTTGCCCCGCCCTGCGCATGGCGCGCAGAGACAAGCCCAGCAAGAGGTGAAGCGACAATGGCCATCAGCGTGTTCGACCTGTTCAAGATCGGTGTCGGGCCTTCCAGCTCCCACACCGTCGGCCCCATGCGCGCAGGCGCCCTGTTCGTCCAGGGCCTGCGCGAACGCGGCGAGCTGGAGCGGGTGAAGCGGGTGGAGGTGCAGCTGTATGGCTCGCTCTCGGCCACCGGCATTGGCCACGGCACCGACAACGCCACCATCATGGGCCTGATGGGCGAATGGCCGGACGCGATCGACCCGGCGCAGATCACCCCGCGCATCGCCGACCTGCGTGAAACCGACACCCTGCTGCTGGACAGCCGCCTGCCCATCGAATTCGTCTGGGCCCGCGACATGCGCCTGCTGGACGAGAACCTGCCGTACCACCCCAACGCCATGACCCTGATCGCCGAAGGCGAGCAGGGCGAGCTGCACCGCGACACCTACTACTCGGTGGGCGGCGGTTTCGTGGTTGATGCCGCGCAGGCCGCCAGCGGCGTGCTGGATGCCGACCAGACGGTGCTGCCCTACGACTTCAACAGCGCCGCCGAGCTGCTGCGCCTGTGCAAGCAAAACGACCTCAGCGTGTCGCAATTGATGATGGCCAACGAGAAGGTCTGGCGCAGCGAGCAAGAGATCCGCGCCGGCCTGCACACGCTCTGGCAAGCCATGCAGGAGTGCGTCAACAACGGCCTCAAGCACGAAGGCACGTTGCCTGGCGGTTTGAACGTGCGCCGCCGCGCCGCCAAGCTGCACCGCAGCCTGCAGGAGATCGGCAAACCCAACGTGATCGGCTCGACCATGAGCGCCATGGAGTGGGTGAACCTGTTCGCCCTGGCGGTCAACGAAGAGAACGCCGCCGGCGGGCGCATGGTGACCGCGCCCACCAACGGCGCGGCCGGCATCATCCCGGCGGTGCTGCACTACTACATGCGCTTCAGCGATGCGGTGGACGAGTCGTGCGTGGTCGATTTCTTCCTGGGTGCTGCTGCCGTGGGCATTTTGTGCAAGAAGAATGCGTCGATTTCCGGTGCCGAGGTGGGCTGCCAGGGCGAGGTCGGTTCGGCCTGCGCCATGGCGGCGGCGGGCCTGGCCGAGGTGCTGGGGGCGACGCCGCCGCAGCTGGAGAATGCGGCCGAGATTGCCCTGGAGCATAACCTGGGGCTGACCTGCGACCCGGTGGGTGGGCTGGTGCAGGTGCCGTGCATCGAGCGCAATGCGATTGCGGCGGTGAAGGCCATCAATGCGGTGCAGATGGCCTTGCGCGGCGATGGCGAGCACTTCATTTCGCTCGACCAGGTGATCCGCACCATGCGCGACACCGGGGCCGACATGCATGACAAATACAAAGAGACTTCGCGTGGTGGCCTGGCGGTCAGCGTCATCGAATGCTGACACCCTGGGCTGTCCCCATCGCCGGCAAGCCGGCTCCTGCAGGTACCCACTGCATTCACAACGGGCACCACTGATTCAGTGGTGCCCTGTTCCAGGGCATGGCCGGCCGTCGGATGTCGCGATTGGTATGGGCGTTGTCGGTGACACTCAAGAGTGTCGTTTCTGGAAAACCCACACTGCGCGTGTCACTAAACTGCTCAACCGTTACACGCATCGCACTAACTCGCCGGTTTTAGGCGATTGACAACCTTGATGCAAGACCTTGAATTGCCCAACATTGGCGTCGTTTTCAGGTTTTTTCGAATGGCCGTTCAACTTCAGGCACGGCGTTTGCGTTGAGATTGGCAGACCACCCCCGGAAAATGACCGAGGGGTCAATAACAAGAAATCAGTGCCCGCCTGAGGCACGCCCAGCATTGTGTGAGGAGAAATCGCGATGACGTCGTACACCTCCGGGAATCCAACCCAGAACCGCACAGCACCCCAGTCCATCGGGTTTCTTCTACTGGACAACTTCACCCTCATTTCCCTGGCTTCGGCCGTCGAGCCGCTGCGCATGGCCAACCAGCTGTCCGGCCGCGAGCTGTACCGCTGGCACACCCTGACCGTCGATGGTGGCCAGGTATGGGCCAGCGATGGCCTGCAGATCACCCCGGATGCGGCCATCGGCAATGCACCGCCGGTGGACACCGTGATCGTCTGCGGGGGTGTCGGCATCCAGCGTTCGGTCACCCGTGAGCACGTCACCTGGCTGCAGGCCCAGGCCCGCCAGTCGCGCCGGCTGGGCGCGGTGTGCACCGGCAGCTGGGCGCTGGCCTGTGCCGGCCTGCTCGATGGCTTCGATTGCAGCGTGCACTGGGAATGCCTGGCGGCAATGCAGGAGGCCTTCCCGCGGGTGAACATGAGCACCCGCCTGTTCACCCTCGACCGCAACCGCTTCACCAGCTCCGGCGGCACCGCGCCACTGGACATGATGCTGCACCTGATCAGCCGCGATCACGGCCGCGAGCTGTCGGCGGCGATCTCCGAAATGTTCGTCTACGAGCGCATCCGCAACGAGCAGGACCACCAGCGCGTGCCGCTCAAGCACATGCTCGGCACCAACCAGCCGAAGCTGCAGGAAATCGTCGCGCTGATGGAAGCCAACCTCGAAGAGCCGATCGACCTGGATGAACTGGCAGTGTACGTGTCGGTGTCGCGCCGCCAGCTCGAGCGGCTGTTCCAGAAGTACCTGCACTGCTCGCCGTCGCGCTACTACCTGAAGCTGCGCCTGATCCGCGCGCGGCAGCTGCTCAAGCAGACGCCGATGTCGATCATCGAGGTGGCGTCGGTGTGCGGCTTCGTCTCCACCCCGCACTTCTCCAAGTGCTACCGCGAGTACTTCGGCATTCCGCCGCGCGATGAGCGGGTGGGTTCCAATACCGCGCAGCAGGTGGCGATGATGCCGATTCCGCAGGCCATGGCGCTGTCGCCGCACAGCGGGCCGATGGCGGCGCTGAGCCAGGCGCGCAACGAGTCGACCTTTGCCAGTGTGAGGCTCTGAAACCGCGCTGGCCCCATCGCCGGCAAGCCGGCTCCCACAGGTAACCCACAGCCCTTGAGCTCAGTGGGGTATCTGTGGGAGCCGGCTTGCCGGCGATAGGGCCAGTACAGGAAAAGCCGATCAGGCGCGCTTGTTGAACTGCGCCAACGCCGGCAACAGCTGTTTGTCGATGGCCTGGCGCACCGCCGGCAAGATCGTCGCGCTGCCGGTATACATCTGCTCGACCATGCCCTTGAGCGCCCGCGCGTTGGGCTCGGTCAGCCCCCGCACCACCGCTTCGCAGGCCTGCTCGGCACTGGCCCCGGCCGGAATGTCGAAACCGCGCGCGCGCAGGTGGCCTGCCAGGTCGTCCTGATCAATCAAATCCGCATGCATCATGGCTATTGTCCCTTTTATCGCGAAGAGAGTGCTGCTTGATTCACATCGATTCTGTGACGCGCACGGCAGCCCCGCAACAACAGAATGCCGGCATGGCTGCTTTGGCTAAGAACAGGTCGTTTACGGCTAAATCCCGCGCCCGGCGAGCCTGCACACTGAAGCCATTCACGGTACCAGGGGGTTTGGTCACCCTCGCTCACGCACAGTGGATGTTGCTCGCTCTTGGCCCCGCTGGCTCACGGCTTTGCGGGGCTATTTTTTTGCCCCGCAAACACGCGTTGTCAGGCCTTCGCGGGAAGGCCGATCACCCGGCCGGTGAACGCAGGCGCAGGCAGATCCTGCTGTTCAGCCAGCAGCCCTTGCAGCAATTCGACGCTGCGCTCAGCGAACGGTGAAGACTTCGGCCCGGCCAGGTCGACATGCAGCAGCATCTGCTCGCTGGCCGCCAGGGCCTCGTCGAACCCCGCCCGATGCAGGCTGTGGTAGACATGCAGGCGCTTGCGGTCGAAGCCGACGATCTGCGTCTGCACCCACACCTCGGTGGCCAGCTTCACTTCGTGCAGGTAGTTGATGTGAGCTTCCAGGGTGAACAGCGAATTGCCACTCTGCCCACGGCTGTCGGCATCCAGGCCGATGCGCTCCATCAGCGCATCGGTGGCATAGCTGAAGATCAGCAGGTAGAAGGCATCGCGCAGGTGCCCGTTGTAGTCGACCCAGTCCTCCTGGACGGGGGTGCGGTAAGTGGTCAGTGCGGGCATCGTGCGCTCCTCAGTCGCCAAAGGCCATGCCGTGCTTGGCCTTGCTGGTCTTCACCGCTTCCAGCACCGCCAGCAGGGTGTCATCACGATAGCGCTCCAGCGCGGCGATGCTGCGTTCGCCCTGTTGCGCCGAGGTGCCGTCCACCACGTCGTCGATCAGCTTGTCGGTCAGCTCGGGGGCGGGCAGGTAGGTCCAGGGCAGTTTCAGCGCCGGGCCGAACTGCGACATGAAGTGGCGCATGCCCGCATCTCCGCCAGCCAGGGTGTAGGTGAGGAAGGTGCCCATGAACGACCAGCGCAAACCGGCGCCGAAGCGGATGGCATCGTCGATTTCGCCCGTGCTGGCGACGCCGTCGTTGACCAGGTGCAGCGCCTCGCGCCACAGCGCTTCGAGCAGGCGGTCGGCGATGAAGCCCGGCACTTCCTTGCGCACGTGCAGCGGGCGCATGCCGAGGGCGGTGTAGATGGTTTTTGCCGCTTCGATGGCTTCGGGCGCGGTGCGGCTGCCGCCGACGATCTCCACCAGCGGCAGCAGGTACACCGGGTTGAACGGGTGGCCGACCACGCAGCGCTCGGGGTGCGTGGCCGATTCGTAGAACTCGCTGGGCAGCAGGCCCGAGGTGCTCGAACCGATGATGGCGTCAGGCTTGGCCGCGGCGCTGATCTTGGCGTGCAGCTCGAGCTTGAGGTCCAGCCGTTCTGGCGCGCTTTCCTGGACGAAGTCGGCGTTGCGCACGCACTCCTCGATGGTGGCCACAAAGGTCAGGCGCTCGGGTGATGCACCTGCCGCCAGGCCCTGCTTTTCAAGCGCAGGCCAGGCGTTGGCGATGCGCTTGCGCAGCGCCTGCTCGGCACCCGGTGCCGGGTCCCAGGCGATCACGTCCAGGCCGTGGGCGAGGGCGCGGGCGACCCAGCCGCTGCCGATCACGCCGCTACCCAGGGCGGCGAAGGTCTTGATCTCGGTGATGAAGGGCATATCGGTCTCCAGTAGGGATCAGCGGCGCTTGAGGTTCATTTTTTCCCGGCCTTCTGCCGGGCTGAGTACGCGGCCACCCATGCGGGTGATGATCTCGGCGGCGCGCTCCACCAGTTGGCCGTTGCTGGCCAGCACGCCGCGGTCCAGGTACAGGTTGTCTTCCAGGCCCACCCGCACGTTGCCGCCGAGCAGCACGGCTTGCGCTGCCATCGGCATCTGCATGCGGCCGATGCCGAAGCCGGCCCAGGTGACGTTGGCCGGCAGGTTGTCGACCATCGCCTTCATGGTGGTGGTGTCGGCCGGCGCGCCCCAGGGGATGCCCAGGCACAGTTGGAACAGCGGGTCTTGGAGCAGGCCTTCTTTGATCATCTGCTTGGCGAACCACAGGTGGCCGGTGTCGAAAATTTCCAGCTCGGCCTTCACCCCCAGTTCGGTGATGCGCTTGGCGCCGGCGCGCAGTTGCGCCGGGGTGGAGACGTAGATGGCGTTGCCGTCGCCGAAGTTGAGGGTGCCGCAGTCGAGCGTGCAGATTTCCGGCAGCAGCGCCTCGACGTGGGCCAGGCGCTCCAGCGGGCCGATCAGGTCGGTGCCGGGGCCGAATTCCATGGGCGATTCGCCTGGGCCGATTTCCAGGTCGCCGCCCATGCCGGCGGTGAGGTTGACGATGACGTCCACGTCGGCTTCGCGGATGCGTTCCATGACTTCGCGGTAGAGGTTCACGTCGCGGCTGAAGCGGCCGGTTTGCGGGTCGCGGACGTGGCAGTGGACCACGGTGGCGCCGGCTTTGGCGGCTTCGACGGCGGACTCGGCGATCTGCTTGGGGGTGACCGGGACCAGGTGGCTCTTGGCGACCGTGTCGCCAGCGCCGGTGAGGGCGCAGGTGATGATGACGTCGTGGTTCATCGTGTGTTCCTTGTGGGGTCGGTTGAGGCTTTTCGCGGATGAATCCGCTCCTACAGGGGGCGGCGCTGCCCCCTGGCCAAAAGGTTTTGTAGGAGCGGATTTATCCGCGAGGCGATCTGTCAGTTGGCGCTGAGCTTGAGGTTGTCTGCGGCCGGCTTGCCATCGAAGGTGGTCACACCCTCAAGCCAGCGGGCCTTGTCGTCGGGGTGGTCCTTGAGCCACTGGCGGGCCGATTCCAGCGCGTCCTTGTGGTCGAGCAGCGGCTGCATCATGCGGCTCTCGTCCTCGGCGCTGAAACTCAGGTTGGCCAGCAGGCGGTGGGCGTTGGGGCAGCGGTCGGCGTAGTCCGGGGCGGTTACCGTCCACACCGTGGCGCGGCCTTCGTCCGGGCCCAGGGCATCCTGGCTGTCGCCCAGGTAGGCCATGTCGATGTTCACGTTCATCGGGTGCGGCGCCCAGCCGAAGAACACCACCGCTTCCTTGCGCCGCACGGCGCGGTCGACGGCGGCGAGCATGCCGGCCTCGCTGGACTCGACCAGCTGGAACTTGCCCAGGCCGAACTGGTTCTTGGTGATCATGGCCTTGATCTGGGTGTTGGCGCCCGAACCTGGCTCGATGCCGTAGATCTTGCCGCCCAACTCCTTGTCGAACTTGTGGATGTCGGCAAAGGTCTTCAGGCCCTTGTCATACAGGTACTTGGGCACTGCCAGGGTCGCCCGCGCATCTTCCAGGCTCGGCTTTTCCAGCACCTTGACCTGCTGCGCGTCGATGAATGGGGTGATGGTCTGGGTCATGATCGGGTTCCAGTAACCCAGGAACATGTCCAGGCGCTTGTCGCGGATACCGGCAAAGATGATCTGCTGCGAGGCGCTGGTCTGCTTGGTCTGGTAACCCAGGCCGTCGAGCAGTACCTGGGCCATGGCGCTGGTGGCGATGACGTCGGTCCAGTTGACCACGCCCAGGCGCACGTTCTTGCAGGCCGCGGGCTCGGCGGCGAAAAGCGGGGTGGCGACGATGCTGCTCAGGGCAAGGGACAACAGGCTGCGGCGGATCAAGCTGTGCATGGTGGCTCTCCATCGGCAGTGCATATTGTTATGGTGGGCGGCCTCTGCGGGCCGTGTGAATAAGCTACGCGGGCGGCGGGGTGGAAAATCGCACCCTGGCGACCAACACTTGCACGCAAGCGACCACCTTCACTGTGGAGCATTCGATGCCGGACACCATCCACTTCCTATTGCTGCCGGGCTTTTCCGCCATGGGCTTCATCAGCGCCCTGGAGCCGCTGCGGGTGGCCAACCGTTTTCGCGGCCCGTTGTACCGCTGGCGCGTGCTCAGCCTGGACGGCGGCGCGGTGCAGGCGAGCAATGGCATGTCGGTGAATGCCGATGGCGCGCTGGCGCAGGAGGCGCCGGGCAAGATGTTGCTGGTGGTGGCCGGCTTCGACCCGCTGGCGCACTACGGCCTGGCGCTGCAGCAGGGCCTGCGCCGCTTCGACCACGACGGCGTGATCCTCGGCGGCATCGACACCGGCGCCATGCTGCTGGCCGAGGCCGGCCTGCTCGATGGCTACCGGGCGACCTTGCACTGGGAGGCGCTGGACGCCTTCAAGGAGCGCTACCCAAGGTTGCAGGCGACCCAGGAGCTGTTCGAGATCGACCGCCGGCGCATCACCTGCGCCGGCGGCACGGCGTCGATCGACCTGATGCTCGACCTGATCGCCCAGGCCCATGGCAGCGAGTTGGCGGTGCAGGTGTCGGAGCAGTTCGTGCTCGGGCGCATCCGCCCGCGCCAGGACCACCAGCGCATGCAGATCGCCAGCCGTTATGGCCTGAGCAACAAGAAGCTGGTGAAGGTGATTGGCGAGATGGAGCGCAACCTGGAGCAGCCGCTCAATACCCAGGTGCTGGCCGATGCGGTGCAAGTGACCCGGCGCCAGCTGGAGCGGCTGTTTCGCCTGCACCTGGAGGACACGCCCAGCGGCTTCTACCTGCGCCTGAGGCTGGACAAGGCGCGGCAGCTGTTGCGTCAGACCGACATGAATGTGCTGGAGGTGGCGGTGGCGTGCGGGTTCGAGTCGGCTTCGTACTTCACCCGCTGCTACCGGGCGCGGTTTGCCCGGTGCCCCCGGGAGGATCGGCTGGCGCGGGCGGTTTGAGGGGTGTCAGTGGCGGCCTCATCGCCGGCAAGCCGGCTCCCACAAAAGGCTGTGGTGTCACTTGTGGGAGCCGGCTTGCCGGCGATGGGGGCCGTGCAGGCTACTGCTGCCCGATGGTCTGCAGGTACTCCGAGCGGTCATCGCTGCGCTGCGCCACGCAGGTGTTCCACGCCGCCTCGAAGGCCTTGCTCCCGGGTTTCTCGGCGTAGGTCTCGACCTTGCAGTCGGCATCACGCAATTGCGTCCAGAGCTTCTCGGCGGCGTCCATGCGCCCGACCAGCGCCGTGGCCTGGGCCGCTTCGTCGGCATACTGGTCGCGAATACGCTGGATCAGGTCGTCATACGCCAACTTCAACTCACGCTCGGCGGTCTGCTTGTTGAACGCCGCGCAGGCATAGGTCTGCTGGTCGGTTTCAACGTTGTCGCACGGCGTGCTCTCTTCCTCGCCGGCCTGGGCCACGCCGACCACCGCCAGCAGTACCAGCCATGCCAATGATTTCATCCGTTTTCTCCTAAACAGGCTGATGAATCGCAGGGATTCTCGCTCACCCCACGACAAGACGATAGCTCCCTGACGAAATGTTCATGAAACGCCCCAACAGGTCGTTATCGAGACTGTCTCTCATCCCCAGGCGCCGGGCCAGACGGGCCGATGTCGCGCATTGACGCTTTCGGCAAACCCCCTGTCGTTTTTGCATCGGGGCGCCTTGGGGCACAGGCATATGCTGGCCCCAAAGCGCCGGCACATCGTTCGGTGCGACCCAACTCAATAAAAGGGGACAGCCTGATGAGCCCAGCCGAACTGCACGCCGACAGCATCGTCATCGACGGTTTGATCATTGCCAAATGGAACCGCGAGCTGTTCGAAGACATGCGCAAAGGCGGCCTGACCGCAGCCAACTGCACCGTGTCGGTCTGGGAAGGGTTCAAGGCCACCGTCGACAACATCGCCGCCAGCCAGAAGCTGATCCGCGAGAACGGCGACCTGGTGATGCCGGTGCGCACCACCGCCGACATCCGCAAGGCCAAGGAGCTGGGCAAGACCGGCATCCTCTTCGGCTTCCAGAACGCCCATGCCTTCGAAGACCAGATCGCCTACGTCGACGTGTTCAAGCAGCTGGGCGTGGGCATCGTGCAGATGTGCTACAACACCCAGAACCTGGTCGGCACCGGCTGCTACGAGCGTGACGGCGGGCTGTCGGGCTTCGGCCGCGAGATCGTGGCAGAAATGAACCGGGTGGGCATCATGTGCGACCTGTCCCACGTCGGCTCCAAGACCTCCGAAGAAGTCATCCTCGAATCGAAAAAACCGGTGTGCTACTCGCACTGCCTGCCGTCGGGCCTCAAGGAGCACCCGCGCAACAAGTCCGATGCGGAGCTCAAGTTCATCGCCGACCACGGCGGCTTCGTCGGCGTGACCATGTTCGCGCCGTTCCTGGCCAAGGGCATCGACTCGACCATCGACGACTACGCCGAAGCCATCGAGTACACCATGAACATCGTCGGTGAAGACGCCATCGGCATCGGCACCGACTTCACCCAGGGCCACGGCCAGGACTTCTTCGAATACCTGACCCACGACAAGGGCTACGCCCGTCGCCTGACCAACTTCGGCAAGATCATCAACCCGCTCGGCATTCGCACCGTCGGCGAGTTCCCCAACCTCACCGAAACCCTGCTCAAGCGCGGCCACTCCGAGCGCGTGGTGCGCAAGATCATGGGCGAGAACTGGGTCAACGTCCTCAAGGACGTCTGGGGCGAGTAAGCCGCTCTCCACGCCTGATAGCCCCTGCCAGCAACGCCGGGGCACCCACATGAAAAATTTTATGGAGTTGAGTTTCCATGGCCAAGATCGCCCCGCAATTGCCAATCGAAGTCGACAGCGAGACCGGTGTCTGGACCAGCGACGCCCTGCCGATGCTGTACGTGCCGCGGCATTTCTTCGTCAACAACCACATCGGCATCGAAGAAGTGCTGGGCGCCGACGCCTACGCCGAGATCCTCTACAAGGCCGGCTACAAGTCGGCCTGGCACTGGTGTGAAAAAGAAGCCGAGTGCCATGGCCTGGAAGGCGTGGCGGTGTTCGAGCACTACATGAAGCGCCTGAGCCAGCGTGGCTGGGGCCTGTTCCAGATCCAGGACATCGACCTGGACAAAGGCACCTGCAGCGTCAAGCTCAAGCACTCGGCGTTCGTGTACGTGTACGGCAAGTGCGGGCGCAAGGTCGACTACATGTTCACCGGCTGGTTCGCCGGCGCGATGGACCAGATTCTCGCTGCCCGCGGCAGCAAGATCCGCACCGTGGCCGAGCAGGTCTACGGCGGGTCGGAAGAAGGCCACGAAGATGGCCTGTTCGTTACGAAGCCGTTGTAAGCCGGAGATAGCGTCATGGCATTCGAAGCAATGTTCCAGCCGATCCAGATCGGCAAACTGACCATCCGCAACCGCGTGCTCAGCACCGCGCACGCCGAGGTCTACGCCACTGACGGCGGCATGACGACCGACCGCTACGTGAAGTACTACGAAGAGAAGGCCAAGGGCGGCATCGGCCTGGCCATCTGCGGCGGCTCGTCGGTGGTGGCCATCGACAGCCCGCAAGAATGGTGGGCCTCGGTCAACCTGTCGACCGACCGCATCATCCCGCACTTCCAGAACCTGGCCGACGCCATGCACAAGCATGGCGCCAAGATCATGATCCAGATTACCCACATGGGCCGCCGCTCGCGCTGGGACGGCTTCAACTGGCCGACTTTGATGTCGCCCTCGGGCATCCGTGAACCGGTGCACCGCGCCACCTGCAAGACCATCGAGGTGGAAGAGATCTGGCGGGTGATCGGCAACTACGCGCAGGCTGCGCGGCGTGCCAAGGAAGGTGGCCTGGACGGCGTCGAGCTGTCGGCGGTGCACCAGCACATGATCGACCAGTTCTGGAGCCCGCGGGTCAACAAGCGTACCGACGAATGGGGCGGCACCTTCGAAGGGCGCATGAAGTTCGGCCTGGAAGTGCTCAAGGCCGTGCGCGCCGAAGTCGGCGACGACTTCTGCGTGGGCATGCGCATCTGCGGTGACGAGTTCCACCCCGATGGCCTCAGCCACGAGGACATGAAGCAGATCGCCGCCTACTACGACGGCACCGGCATGCTCGATTTCATCGGCGTGGTCGGCTCGGGTTGCGACACCCACAACACCCTGGCCAACGTCATCCCCAACATGAGCTACCCGCCGGAGCCGTTCCTGCACCTGGCGGCCGGCATCAAGGAAGTGGTCAAGGTCCCGGTGCTGCACGCGCAGAACATCAAGGACCCGAACCAGGCCACGCGCATCCTCGAAGGCGGCTACGTGGACATGGTCGGCATGACCCGCGCGCACATGGCCGACCCGCACCTGATCGCCAAGATCAAGATGGGCCAGATCGACCAGATCAAGCAGTGCGTCGGTGCCAACTACTGCATCGACCGCCAGTACCAGGGCCTGGATGTGCTGTGCATCCAGAACGCCGCGACCTCCCGTGAATACATGGGCGTGCCGCACATCATCGAGAAGACCACCGGCGTCAAGCGCAAGGTGGTGGTGGTCGGCGCCGGCCCGGCCGGCATGGAAGCGGCCCGCGTGGCCGCCGAACGTGGCCACGACGTGACCCTGTTCGAGAAGAAGGAGCAGATCGGCGGGCAGATCACCATCGCCGCCAAGGCGCCTCAACGTGACCAGATCGCCGGCATCACCCGCTGGTACCAGCTGGAGCTGGCGCGCCTGAAAGTCGACCTGCGCCTGGGCACTGCCGCTGACGTGGCGACCATCCAGGACCTGCGCCCGGACGTGATCGTGCTGGCCGTGGGCGGGCATTCGTTCCTTGAGCAGAACGAGCACTGGGGCGCCGCCGAAGGGCTGGTGGTCAGCAGCTGGGACGTGCTCGACGGCAAGGTGGCGCCGGGCAAGAACGTGCTGGTGTACGACACCATCTGCGAATTCACCGGCATGTCGGTGGCCGACTTCATCGCCGACAAGGGCAGCCAGGTCGAGATCGTCACCGACGACATCAAGCCGGGCGTGGCCATGGGCGGCACCACCTTCCCAACCTACTACCGCAGCATGTACCCCAAAGAAGTGATCATGACCGGCGACATGATGCTGGAGAAGGTCTACCGCGAAGGCGACAAGCTGGTGGCGGTGCTGGAGAACGAATACACCGGCGCCAAGGAAGAGCGTGTGGTCGACCAGGTGGTGGTGGAAAACGGCGTGCGCCCTGACGAAGCGTTGTACTACGCGCTGAAGGAAGGGTCGCGCAACAAGGGCCAGATCGATGTGGAGGCGCTGTTCGCCATCAAGCCGCAGCCGATCCTCAGCCAGCCGGGCGAGGGCTACCTGCTGTATCGCATCGGCGACTGCGTGGCCCAGCGCAACGTGCACGCGGCGATCTACGACGCCTTGCGCCTGTGCAAGGATTTCTGATCGCACCGCCGTTGTAGAGGCGGGACTGGCCCCCCTGTAGGAGCGGCCTTGTGTCGCGAAAGGGCTGCGAAGCGGCCCCAAGGTCTTCGCAGCAGCCCCAAGATCTTCGCAGCAGCACAGATCTTGGGGCCGCTTCGCGACCCTTTCGCGACACAAGGCCGCTCCTACAGGGGTCCGCGCCGCCCTTGAGAGCGGCGCAAGAATTGAGCTGTTGTTGTGGGAGCCTCCCATGTTGAACACCCTGCTACCCATCCTGCTGTTCGCGGCCCTTGCCCTGGCGCTGCTCGGCGCCTTGCGCCGGGTGCGCATGTGGCGCCGCGGCCGGCCGGCCAAGGTCGACCTGCTCGGCGGCCTGCTGGCCATGCCGCGGCGCTACCTGGTGGACCTGCACCACGTGGTCGAGCGCGACAAGTACATGTCCAAGACCCACGTGGCCACCGCCGGCGGCTTCGTGCTGTCGGCCGTGCTGGCGATCCTGGTGCATGGCTTCGGCCTGCACAGCAAGATCCTCGGCTACGCCTTGCTGGTGGCCACGGTGATCATGTTCGGCGGCGCCATCTTCGTCTTCAAGCGCCGCCTGAACCCGCCCTCGCGCCTGTCCAAGGGCCCGTGGATGCGCCTGCCGAAAAGCCTGCTGGTGTTCGCCGCCAGCTTCTTCATCGCCACCTTGCCGGTGGCCGGCATCCTGCCGGCCAACAGCGGAGGCTGGGTGATGGTCGGCGTGCTCGGCCTGGGCGTGCTGTGGGGCGTGTCGGAGCTGTTCTTCGGCATGACCTGGGGCGGCCCGATGAAACACGCCTTCGCCGGCGCCCTGCACCTGGCCTGGCACCGCCGCGCCGAACGCTTCGGCGGCGGCCGCTCCACCGGCCTCAAGCCGCTGGACCTGGAAGACCGCAACGCACCCCTGGGCGTGGAAAAACCGACCGACTTCACCTGGAACCAGCTGCTGGGCTTCGACGCCTGCGTGCAGTGCGGCAAATGCGAGGCCATGTGCCCGGCGTTCGCCGCCGGCCAGCCGCTGAACCCGAAAAAACTCATCCAGGACATGGTCATCGGCCTGGCCGGTGGCACCGACGCGCAGTTCGCCGGCAGCCCGTACCCCGGCAAGCCGATCGGCGAGCATGGCGGCAACCCGCACCAGCCGATCGTCAACGGCCTGGTCGATGCCGAGACGCTGTGGTCGTGCACCACCTGCCGGGCCTGCGTCGAGGAATGCCCGATGATGATCGAGCACGTCGATGCCATCGTCGACATGCGCCGCCACCTCACCCTGGAAAAGGGCGCGACCCCGAACAAGGGCGCCGAGGTGCTGGACAACCTGATCGCCACCGACAACCCGGGCGGTTTCGCGCCCGGTGGTCGCATGAACTGGGCGGCCGACCTCAACCTGAAGCTGCTGTCGGAGGTGAAAACAACCGACATTCTGTTCTGGGTCGGCGACGGCGCCTTCGACATGCGCAACCAGCGCACCCTGCGCGCGTTCGTCAAGGTGCTCAAGGCCTCCGGCGTGGACTTCGCCGTGCTCGGCCTGGAAGAGCGCGACAGTGGCGATGTGGCGCGGCGCCTGGGCGATGAAGCGACCTTCCAGCAACTGGCCAAGCGCAACATCCAGACGCTGGCCCAGTACAAGTTCCAGCGCATCGTCACCTGCGACCCGCACAGCTTCCATGTGCTCAAGAACGAATACGGCGCACTGGGCGGCGACTACCAGGTGCAGCACCACAGCACCTACATCGCCGAGCTGATCGCGGCGAACAAGCTCAACCTCGGCCAGCACAAGGGCGGCAGCGTCACTTACCACGACCCGTGCTACCTGGGCCGCTACAACGGCGAGTACGAAGCGCCGCGCGAAGTGCTCAAGGCACTGGGCATCGAGGTGCGCGAGATGCAGCGTTCGGGCTTCCGTTCGCGCTGCTGTGGCGGTGGCGGCGGTGCGCCGATCACCGACATCCCCGGCAAGCAGCGGATCCCCGACATGCGCATGGACGACATCCGCGAAACCCAGGCGGAGCTGGTGGCCGTGGGCTGCCCGCAGTGCACCGCGATGCTCGAAGGCGTGGTCGAACCGCGCCCACAGATCAAGGACCTCGCCGAGCTGGTGGCCGATGTGCTGATCGAAGAGGACACCGCCGCGACCCCAAAGTCGCCAGCGGTCAAACGTGAACCTGCGGAGGTGCACTGATGAGCGACATCATCCGCCGCGACCCACGCGCCGAGTGGATCGCCCGTAACCGCCTGCACCCGCTGCATGCAGCGCTGCAGACGCAACAAACCCGCTGGATGGGCCCCAACGGCCTGCTGCGCAAGAACCCGCATGCCATCGCCGCCGGCTTCATCGGCCCCAATGGCATCAAGCGCATCGACCGCAGCGGCGCCCAGCAGGGCACCGGCGTCGGTGGGCGGCGCAGTGCCGCTGCCGAAGTGCAATTGCCGCTGCACCAGGTGCCGGCGCCGGCATTCTTCATCGCCGTGGTGCCGGACATGGTCGGTGGCCGCCTGAGCAGCCACGACCGCGACCTGCTCGGCCTGGCCCACAGCCTGGCCGGCAGCGACGGCGCGGTGCTGGCGGTGGTGTTCGGCGAGCACAAGGAAAGCAACTTTTCCACAGCTGGTGTCGACCGCCTGCTGGTCATCGAGGGCGAGGCCTTCGCAGGTTATGCACCGGAGCAATTAGTGCAAGGCCTGCGGGCTGTGGATAACCAGTTCACCCCGCGCCACTGGCTGCTGCCCGACAGCCGCAGCGGTGGCGGCGAACTCGGCCGGCGCCTGGGCGCGGCGCTGGGCGAGCGCCCGGCGACGCGGGTGTGGCAGGTCAAGGACGGCCAGTGCATCGGCCGCGCCGGTGCCGGCCAGCAGGACCTGCAACGGGCCGTGCCGCGCCTGATCCTGGGGGCGGCCGAGTGCGCCGAACCGGTCAGCGAAACCCGCCACGAGGCGTTGCCGGTGGAGTTGTCCACAAGCGTGGCGCGCAGCCTGTCGCGTATCGAAGACCTCGGCTCGGTGGCCGTGGACCCGGCGACCATCGCCATGGCCGAGGCCGAGTTCATCGTCTCCGGCGGCAACGGCGTCAAGGACTGGGCCCTCTACCACAAGGCCACCGCAGCGCTCGGCGCCACCGAAGGCGCCTCGCGGGTGGCGGTGGACGATGGCTTCATGCCGCGCAACCGCCAGGTGGGCGCCACCGGTACCTGGGTCACGGCACGGGTCTACGTGGCGGTGGGTATCTCCGGTGCGATCCAGCACCTGCAGGGCATCGGCGCCTGCGACAAGGTGGTGGCGATCAACATGGACCCGGGCTGCGACATGATCAAACGGGCCGACCTGTCGGTGATTGGCGACAGTTCGGCGATTCTCCAGGCACTGATCGAGGCTGTGGAAAACTTCCGCAGCGGCGGCCAGCGCGACGCGGCATAAGGGCACGAGCATGAGTACGAAAGTCATCAGCCTGGTTTCCATCGGTGCCCACCCCAGCTCCGGCCGCGCCCGCCGCGCCGAGCAGGACGCACGCGCCGTGGAGCTGGGCTTGCAGCTGGCTGGGGATAACTTGCAGGTGGTGCATGCCGGCGACCCGCGTGAAGAGGCGCTGCGGGCTTACCTGGGCATGGGCCTGGATCATCTCGACGTGTTGGAGCAGCCGGCTGGCGCTGATGTGCTGGGCGTGCTCGGCGATTACCTGCGCGATGCCGGCGCCCAGTTGGTGCTGACCGGCAGCCAGGCCGAAACCGGCGAAGGTTCGGGCATGCTGCCGTTCCTGCTGGCGGAGAAACTGGGCTGGCCGTTGGTGGTGGGGCTGGCCGAAGTGGAGTCGATCGACAACGGCACTGCCCAGGTGCTGCAAGCCTTGCCACGGGGGCAGCGGCGCCGGCTGAAGGTGCGCCTGCCGCTGCTGGCGACTGTGGATAACGCTGCGCCCAAGCCGCGTCAGAGCGCCTTTGGCCCGGCGCGCCGGGGCGTGCTGGCGGCGCGCAACGTGGCCATCGTCGAAGACGAACTGCTGGGCGAGGCCGAGCTGCAGCCGGCGCGGCCGCGGCCCAAGCGGCTCAAGGTGATCAAGGCCAAGAGCGGTGCCGACCGGATGAAGGCGGCCACGGCCAAGGCCAGTGGTGGGGGCGGCAAGGTGCTGAAGGATGTTTCTCCACAGGAGGGCGCCGAGGCGATTCTCAAGCTGCTGGTGGAAGAGGGCGTGCTGCGCTGACACGCGCCTGTGTAGGAGCGGCCTTGTGTCGCGATGGGCTGCGCAGCAGCCCCGGCAATCTCGAGTCGGTTCGGCAACCTGGGGCCGCGTTGCGGCCCATCGCGACACAAGGCCGCTCCTACAGCAGCCCTCGCTTTACATTGAACGCCCAGCAACTCAAGCCTTCGACAATCGGATCGAACGTCACCCGCTCTCCCTCCAGCAGCTGTGCATTACCCGCCATCAGGATCGCAATACGCGTCACGAAGTAGTCCCCGCTACCGTCATCTGCCTTGATCACTCCCACTCCGTTTCCTCCATGGAACCACTTCACAGTGCCGACCAGGCGCCTGTGCATAAGTGACCTCGCATCAATGGCAGTTAGCTTGCCTGTAATCAATCACGAAGCCGAAGCAAGCGAAACTGGCAAAAATGTCAGGTGCCTGCGCAAGTTGCCCACGGAATCTGTTTGCCAAGGTGTGGATAAAGTGTTGGCGTATGGCTGTAGGCTCTATTCCACGTGGCCTGCAAGGCGTTGATCAAAAACTGATCATGGCGAAGTATCCACACGGGATACATCACGCTGATGCACTTAGCGATTTTACCCACAATCGCTGTTAGCCGGTCTGTGGATAATATGTTCGATATCGCCTGCAGGCCACGCAGATCAATCCTTTCGCAGGTTTGGTCAAAAAACGCTCAAAACCTACGATAGATGCTAGATTCTTTGAAAACCGCTACTTATCCACAATGCGGTTGCCAGGGCTTGAGCAGTTGCTCACAAACTCTGTTGGTGTATCTGTGGATAAGGTGTATGGAGTCCGCTGCAGCCCAATAGGCATGGTGCCTTGCCTGATTTGAACAAATAATGATCAGCGAACTGCCTGGTATTTGTGTCAGTAGGCAAACCTTCAAGTCATCGCTACGGTACTGCAAACAGTTCAAACCTGTGGATAACGTATGGCGACCTACTTGTTGACGACAGACCTGCAACGCTCGGTGTTACCAGGCCTGCAGGCTTATTCACCTTACGGCTTCATGCAAGCCAACTCGGCACTGATGCTTGGTTTTTGTGGCCAGCACCGCCATTCGTCCACCGGAAACTATCCGTTGGGCAATGGCCGTCGCTTCTATAATCCGGCCCTGATGCGATTCATGACGTACGACTCGCTCAGCCCGTTTTCCAAGGGAGGTATCAATGGGTATGCCTACTGTGGCGATGATCCGGTAAATCGGCATGACCCAAATGGTGCATTCTGGGGCGTCATACTCAGGGGCATTGGCGTGCTCTCCAGCGCTGCCACCTTCGGCGGCGCGTTCGTTCGAACAATGAAGAATATAGTCGGGCGCAGGGCGGCTTCGCGGGGCGTTAGCGGGGGGGCAAACCCTCATAAGGAGCTAACGACTCTGGCCAGGGTTTCGAACCAGCAGTTCAGCATGACTGGCGCGTTTGGTGTGGCCGGGCAGGTGGTCGCTGGCGCCAACGGGGTGACCCCAGGTATTCAGAATGCTGTGGATGTATTGGCTTTAGGAAACATGGTCACGAATCTGAGCGGCGGTTTGACAGGCAATTGGGCCGCAGGAACAGAAGTAGTCAACTACTTGCGAACTTATCCACGCGACATTCCTGGGGTATTGGGGGAGACGTTCATGGATTTGACGATGTTGGACGAGATGCTCTCTACCCTAGGCCGTGGGTTTACACACGTAGGCAGTGGACTTGCGGAAGCTGCGAGCAGGATCAGGTCGTTACGATCGACGCCCCATGTTGTCGCGGTGTAGGGAATTGCCCGAGCATTCGGTTCGCCTTGCGCGCTCCAGATGTTAAGTCCGGAGCGCTGCCAGGTCACCGGCGATGGTCTACTGCGCCTGCACTTCTTTCAAGTAAGGCGCAGGCTCCGCCCCCAGGTTGGCCAGCACACGCTCGCTGTACCAGTCGATGAAGTTCACCACGCCAAACTCGTAAGTCTTCGAGTAAGGCCCGGGCTGATAGGCGCTGGAGTTGATCCCGCGCTGGTTCTCTTCGGCCAGGCGGCGGTCCTGGTCGTTGGTGGCGTCCCACACCTTGCGCATGCGCTCCGGGTCGTAGTCGACGCCTTCGACCGCATCCTTGTGCACCAGCCACTTGGTGGTGACCATGGTTTCCTGGGCGCTGATCGGCCACACGGTGAAGACGATCATGTGGTCGCCCATGCAGTGGTTCCACGAGTGCGGCAGGTGCAGGATGCGCATCGAGCCCAGGTCCGGGTTCTTGATGCGGCCCATCAGCTTCTGGCAGGCCTGCTTGCCGTCCATGGTCATCGACACGGTGCCCTTGAGCAGCGGCATGCGCACGATGCGGTTACGCAGGCCATGGCTCTTGTGCAGGTACGGGATCTTCTCGGCTTCCCAGGCGGCGGCGGAGGCGGCCACGTGGTCCTTGAAGTCCTGGCTGGCGCGCGGGTCGTTGGTGTCGTCCCATTCCAGAAGGGTTTGCAGCAACTCGGGGTGCGAACCGTTGCAGTGGTAGCACTCGCGGTTGTTTTCCAGCACCAGCTTCCAGTTGGCCTTTTCCATCAAGGTGGTTTGCACCGCCACCTTGGCGTTGTCCATCTCGTAGGGCTCCATGTAGTGGTCCAGGGTGGCCAGGAACTCATCGATGGCAGGCGGGTTCTGCGCCAGGCTGATGAAGATGTAGCCGCCGGCGACCTTCACGTTCACCGGTTTCAGGCCGTACTGGTTCATGTCGAAATCGGCGCCCATTTCGGTGCCGGCGAACAGCAGGCGGCCGTCCAGTTCGTAGGTCCACTGGTGGTACGGGCATACCAGCTTGGCCACCTTGCCTTTCTCGCTGACGCACAGGCGCGAGCCGCGGTGGCGGCAGACGTTGTGGAAGGCATGCACCTTACCTTCGGCGCCGCGCACCACGATGATCGGGTTCTTGCCGATCTGCAGGGTGATGTAGTTGCCCTTTGCCGGGATCTCGCAGGTCATGCCGGCGATCAGCCATTCCTTGTGGAAGATCTCCTGCATGTCGATCTGGAACAGACGCTCGTCGGTGTAGAAAGGCTGGGGCAGCGAGTAGGTGCGCTCGCGGGTCTGCAGCATCTGGGCGGTGGCCTTGCGTGCAGGTTCCAGTGGATCGCCCAGGCTCAGGGTTGCGGTGACGTCCATCGTGTATTCCTCGGGGCCGTGTGCGGCCGGCAAAAGGTGGCTAATCGTTGTTGTGGTGCCGCAAGGCTGTGTGTCGCGAACAGCCGTTTCTTTTGCCGTGGAGTGTGCGTCCGAAGGCGGCGCGAACCGTATCCATGGGCGACATGGCCGATTTGAATTACGACGCCCCAGCCCTTGTAGCACGGGGCTGGTCGCGATAAGCACGCCGATGTCGCAGGCAGGAATGTACGTCGCCTTCAGCTTGCGCATTATCCCAGCCATAAAAAGGCCAATTGTCGGCCGCTGGAGAAGAACATGTCCGATACCTTCCTCAATCCGGTCAGCACCCAGACCTGGGCCAACGGCCGCCACATCGTGCGCTGCGTCAAGGTCATCCAGGAGACCTGGGACGTGCGCACCTTCTGCTTCATGGCCGACCAGCCGATCATGTTCTTCTTCAAGCCCGGGCAGTTCGTGACCCTGGAGCTGGAGATCGAAGGCAAGCCGGTGATGCGCTCGTACACCATCTCCAGTTCGCCGTCGGTGCCCTACAGCTTCTCGATCACCGTCAAGCGCGTGCCCGGCGGGCTGGTCTCCAACCACCTGCACGACACCATGCACGAAGGCGCCGAGCTGCCGGTGCACGGCCCGGTCGGGCTGTTCAACGCCATCGACTTCCCGGCGGGCAAGGTGCTGTACCTTTCCGGTGGCGTCGGCATCACCCCGGTGATGTCGATGGCGCGCTGGTTCTACGACACCAATGCCAATGTCGACATGGTCTTCGTGCACAGCGCCCGTTCACCCAAGGACATCATCTACCACCGCGAACTGGAGCAGATGGCGTCGCGCATCCCCAACTTCAGCCTGCACATCATTTGCGAGAAGCACGGCCTGGGCGAGCCCTGGGCGGGCTACCGCGGTTACCTGAACCAGCGGCTGATGGAGCTGATTGCGCCCGACTACATGGAGCGCACGGTGTTCTGCTGCGGCCCGACGCCGTACATGACCGCGGTCAAGCGCATGCTCGAAGCGGTCGGGTTCGACATGAAGAACTACCACGAGGAATCGTTCGGCGCGACGCCGGCCGAAGCCAAGGCCGACGCCGTGGAGCACGCCGAGCAGGCGGCCGACGCACCGGAAGTGGCGGCCGCGGACCTCAACCTGGTGGAGTTCATCGGCAGCGAGAAGAGCATCCGCGTCGCCCCGGGCGAGACCGTGCATGCGGCGGCGGCGAAGGTTGGGCTGATGATCCCCAAAGCCTGCGGCATGGGCATCTGCGGGACCTGCAAGGTGCTCAAGCTGGGCGGCGAGGTGGAGATGGAGCACAACGGCGGGATAACCGAAGAGGATGAAGCCGAGGGGTACATCCTGTCGTGCTGCAGCGTGCCGAAAGGGGATGTGCGGATCGATTACTGATCCGAGATTTGGGGCTGCTTTGCAGCCCAATCGCTGGCAAGCCAGCGCCTACAGTGGCAGCAGTGCTGCACCGATTCCTGTGGGAGCCGGCTTGCCGGCGAATGGGCCGCAACGCGGCCCCAGCGGTATCAGGTCCTGAAGCGGGCGACCAGCCCATTCAAGTCCACTGCCAAGCGCGAAAGCTCGGCACTGGCGGCGCTGGTCTGATGCGCCCCGGTCGCACTCTGTACCGACAGGTCATTGATGTTCACCAGGTTGCGATCCACCTCGCGCGCCACCTGCGCCTGTTCTTCCGCCGCACTGGCAATCACCAGGTTGCGCTCATTGATCTGCGCCACCGCCCCGGCAATGCTGTCCAGCGCCAAGCCAGCGCCACGGGCGATGTTCAAGGTCGACTCGGCGCGTTCGGTGCTGGTGCGCATCGACTCCACCGCCTGCTCGGTGCCGCCCTGGATGCTGCCGATCATCCGCTCGATCTCGCTGGTCGACTGCTGGGTGCGATGGGCCAGCGCGCGTACTTCATCCGCGACCACGGCAAAGCCGCGGCCGGCTTCACCGGCGCGTGCGGCCTCGATGGCCGCGTTCAGGGCCAGCAGGTTGGTCTGGTCGGCCAGGCCACGGATCACGTCGAGCACCTTGCCGATATCGCGTGACTGCTCGGCCAGGTGGGTGATGAGCTGCGCTGTGGCCTGCACGTCGCCGCTCATGCGCTCGATGGCGCCGACGGTTTCCATGACCAGGTCACGTCCATCGCCGGCCGAGCGGCTGGCTTCGCCGGACGCCTCGGACGTGCTCACGGCGTTGCGCGCCACTTCTTCCACGGCGCTGGTCATCTCGGTGACTGCGGTGGCGGCCTGTTCGATTTCGTTGTTCTGCTGCTGCAGGCCACGGGCACTCACGTCGGTGACGCAGTTCAGCTCTTCGGCGGCAGAGGCCAGCTGGGTGGCCGAGCCGGCAATCAGTTGCAGGGTGTCGCGCAGCTTGTCCTGCATGCGGGCCATGGCGCGCAGCAGGCGGGCGGCTTCGTCGGTGCCTTCGGCGCGGATGATGTGGGTCAGGTCGCCGTCGGCGACTTGTTCCGCGGCCTTGAGGGCTTCGTCGATCGGTTTGACGATGCTGCGGGTGAGCAGGAAGGCGCAGAGGAAGGTCAGCACGGTGGCGGCGACCAGCAGCCCGATCACCAGGGCGAAGGCCGCGGCGTACTGGCTGGCGGCGGTGTCGTTGGTGTCGCGGGTCTGGTCGGTGTTGATCTTCACCAGGGTGTCCATGACCTTGTTGATCTGCTCGGAGTTGGCCAAAAGGTCGCGGTTGAGCAGGTCTCGCAGCTCATCGGTACGGTTGGCCTGGCTCAGGCTGCGCATGCGCGCCTCCAGCTGGCGGTACTGGCTGAGCAGCTGGGTGTACTGGTCGAAGGCCGCCTGCTCGTCGGCGGCGCCGATCATCGGCAGGTAGGCCTGGCGGGCGCGGTCGATCTGGGCGTTGCGCTGGTCCAGCAGGTTGAGGGTGTCGCGCTGCACCTCGGGCTCGCGGTTGAGCAGCAGGCGGTAGGAGAGGGTGCGCATGCGCAGGTTCAGCGCGGTCAGCTCGTCCAGGGTCTTGATGCTGGGGATGCTGATGTCCTCGATGGCAATGCCGGCCTGGCGGATGTTGCCCATCTGCATGAGCGAGAAGATGCCGAGGCCGAGCATCAGCACGCCGATCAGCGAAAAGCCGAGCAAGGCGCGCGGGGCGATGTTCATGTTGCGTAGAGACATGGGGGAAGAGTCCAGGCAAGGAAAGAGGGCGCAATCCATGCGACAAAATAAGACGTACCTGGGCTATCGGTCGTGACCGGTGAGTCTTGAGTGCGCGCGGCGAAAATTGTGAGGCAGCTATCTATTTACCTGACCGGCGGTTGACCCAAGTCGGAACAAGGCGCCGGTTACCCTGTCAATCTCGCGGTAAGAAACCTTGAGAATCCGTTATTTAATGGCGATGGCTCACACTTTTCTTTATCGTGTGCGCCCTTTGCAACAACCCGAGATATCCCCATGCTGGAAGCTTCCCTGAATCAACTCGAGCAACTGGTCAGCGACCTGATGCAGAAAAACGCTCAACTCACCGAGCAGAACACCTCCCTCGGCCAGGAACTGGCCCAGGCCAAGGAAGAAAACGAGACCCTGCAGCTGTCGCTGATGGAGCAGGAAGAAAAGCACGGCGCGACCGCTGCCCGTATCCAGGCGCTGGTTGACCGCGCCAGCGCAGGTGTCGTCGGCGCATGAGACTGCAAGCGCAGCCGATCAATGTCGTGTCGATCCTCGGCAGCGACTATTCGATCAAGGCGCCTGAAGGCCAGGAAGAAACCCTGGCGCAGGCAGTGCGGATGCTCAACACCGCCCTGGCCGAGACCAAGCGTCAGTACCCGAGCCTGATCGGCGACAAGCTGCTGGTACTGGCCGCCCTCAACTTGTGTTCCAAGCAGGTCGAACTGCAGCAGGAACACCAGCAGACCCTCGAGCGGACCCAGGCGCAGATCGACGCCACGGTGGACGCTATCGTTCGGACCATCGCCGAACAATAACCAGCACACGACATCGGCCTTGTAGGAGCGGATTCATCCGCGATTGCGTCAGTGGACTCACTACCGCATCGCGGATAAATCCGCTCCTACAAGGTGCACTTGTTTGCTGCAGATCACTGGAATAACTGGATACTCAAGTGTATACACTTTCCGTAAAACAATAATTAACGGGGAGTGGGGCATGCGGATCTGGCGTAAAAGCATCCAGTGGCAGTTGATCGCGAGCATGGGCGCTGCCCTGCTGGCGAGCATCTTGGTGGTGGTGGTGATTTTCACGGTGGCGCTCAACCGCCTGACCGAACGTTATCTGCTCGACACGGCGCTACCGGCCAGCGTCGAAGCCATCCGCAACGACATCGAACGCATGCTCGGCCAGCCTTTGGTGGCCGCCGCCGACATTGGTGGCAACACCCTGCTGCGCGACTGGCTGGCAGCCGGCGAAGACGCCGCCGAGCGCTCCCGCTTCATCGAGTACCTTGAAGCCGCCAGGCAACGCAACCACGCCTTTACGACCATGTTCGCCGCGACCGAAACGGGCCATTACTACAACGAGAAAGGCCTCGACCGCACCCTCAGCCGCGAAAACCCCCACGACAGCTGGTTCTACCGCTACATCGACAGCGGTGCCGAGCGCGTGCTCAACATCGACATCGATGGCTCCACAGGCGAGCTTGCGCTGTTCATCAATTACCGCGTGGAAAAGGACGGCAAGCTGGTGGGCGTGGCGGGCATGGGCCTGCGCATGAGCGAGCTGTCGAAGCTGATCCACGACTTCAGCTTCGGCGAGCGTGGCAAGGTCTTTTTGGTGCGCAACGACGGGCTGATCCAGGTGCACCCCGACCCTGCCTTGAGTGGCAAGCGGCAACTGGCCGAGCAGCTCGACGCACCCGCCGCCCAGGCGCTGCTCACCGGCGACCAGACCTTGCGCAGCAACCGCTTCGAGCGCGACGGCGAGGCCTATCTTGCCCTGGGCCTGCCCCTGCGCGATTTGAACTGGACCCTGGTCGCCGAGGTGCCGGAGGCGGAAATCTACGCGCAGATGCACCAGGCGCTGTGGCTGACCACCTTGATCGGCGGCGCCGTGGCGCTGCTCTCGCTGCTGCTGGTGGTATGGCTGGCGCGCGGCTTGGTGAAGCCGATCCGCCGGGTCACGGCGGCGCTGGTGCAGATCGGCAGCGGCGCGGGTGACCTCAGCCATCGCCTGGATGATTCTCGCCAGGATGAACTGGGCGACCTGGCCCGCGGCTTCAACCGCTTTCTCGACAGCCAGCGCGGCCTGATCGGCGAAGTGCTGAGCACCACCGAGCGCCTGCACGTTGCCGTCGAGCAGGTGACCCAGGTAGTGGACAACACGGCCGAGCGCTCGGGCCGGCAGCAGGAAATGACCGAGATGGTCGCCACTGCCGTGCACGAGATGGGCCTGACCGTGCAGGAAATTGCACGTAATGCCGGCGATGCCGCGCAAGCCTCGCAAGCGGCGCGTGACGAAGCGCTGCAGGCGCGCGATGTGGTGCAGCGCTCGATCCAGGGCATCGAAGGCATGTCGGGCGACATCGGCAAGGCGGCGGATGCGGTCGGCCAGCTGGCCGGTGAAGTGGCCTCGATCGATGAGGTGCTGGCGGTGATCCGCAGTATTTCCGAGCAGACCAACCTGCTGGCGCTCAATGCCGCGATCGAGGCCGCAAGGGCAGGGGAAATGGGCCGAGGCTTTGCCGTGGTTGCCGATGAGGTGCGCACCCTGGCCCGGCGCACGCAGCTGTCTACCGATGAGGTGCAGCAGATGATCCAGCGGCTCAAGCAGGGCGCGGGGTCGGCGGTGACATCGATGCAGGCGGGGCAGCAGGCCACGGGCAGTGGCGTGGAGTTCAGCCAGCGCACCGGCTCATCGTTGGGCGCGATCACCGATCAGGTGGAGCACATCAGCGACATGAACCACCAGGTGGCCACGGCGACCGAAGAGCAGTCGGCGGTGACCGAGGAAATCAACCGCACGGTGCAGGGGATATCCGATCTGGCGCGGGAAACGGCGGCGGAAGTACAGGGGTGCCGCGAGGAGTGTAAGGCGCTGCGTGGGTTGGCGGATGATCTTGCGCGACAGATGGGGGGCTTCAGGCTTTAGATCGGTGGTGGCCCTATCGCCGGCAAGCCGGCTCCCACAGGGCAAACCACTGCCTTCGCGTGCAGCGCGGTACCTGTGGGAGCCGGCTTGCCGGCGATTGCGATCTGTCAGGCGCCGATGATGGCGCGGATATCCGCCGCCAGCTCGCGCACCCTGGCTTCCTCGGTATCCCACGAGCACATGAACCGCGCCCCGCCGCTGCCGATGAAGGTATAGAAGCGCCAGCCCTTGCCACGCAGTGCCTCGATCGCCGGCTCCGGCATCTGCAGGAACACCCCGTTGGCCTCCACCGGGAACATCAACTGCACCCCCGGCAGATCGCTCACCAACGACGCCAGCAACTGCGCGCAGCGGTTGGCGTGGGCGCCATGGCGCAGCCAGGCGTCATCCTCCAGCAACCCCACCCACGGCGCGGACAGGAAGCGCATCTTCGACGCCAGCTGCCCGGCCTGCTTGCAGCGGTAGTCGAAGTCATCGGCCAGGTCGCGATTGAAGAACAGGATCGCCTCGCCCACCGCCATGCCGTTCTTGGTGCCGCCAAAGCACAGCACATCGACGCCGGCCTTCCAGGTCAGCTCGGCCGGGCTGCAGCCCAGGAACGAGCAGGCATTGCTGAAGCGCGCGCCGTCCATGTGCAGGTTCAGGCCCAGCTCCTTGCAGGTGGCGCTGATCGCCTTGAGCTCGTCGGGGCGGTACACGGTGCCCACTTCGGTGGCCTGGGTGAGGGTGACCACACGCGGCTTGGGGTAGTGGATGTCCTGGCGCTTGAGCGCCACTTCGCGGATCGATTCGGGCGTCAGCTTGCCGTTGACGCTGGGCGCGGTCAGCAGCTTGGAGCCGTTGGAGAAGAACTCCGGCGCGCCGCATTCGTCGGTCTCGACGTGGGCGGTCTCCGAGCAGATCACGCTGTGGTAGCTCTGGCACAGCGAGGCCAGGGCTAGCGAGTTGGCGGCGGTGCCGTTGAAGGCGAAGAACACCTCGCAGTCGGTTTCGAACAGTTTGCGAAAGTACTCCGAGGCGCGCTCGGTCCACTGGTCGTCGCCGTAGGCGCGTTCGTGGCCGGTGTTGGCCTTTGCCATTGCGGCCCAGGCTTCGGGGCAGATGCCGGAATAGTTGTCGCTGGCGAATTGTTGGCTCTTGTCTGTCATGGCACGGTCCTGTGAACGACGCAGAAGCGCACTCTAAACCATTGCTGAAACGGTTGCCTATACAACCCACTTCATGGGCCCTATCGCCGGCAAGCCGGCTCCCACAGGGCAAACCACTGCCTTCGAGTGCAGCGCTGTACCTGTGGGAGCCGGCTTGCCGGCGATGGGGCCAGGGTGAACAACCCCAAAGCCAATGTCGTAAACGCGCCATTGCAAGGCGTGCGCAGGCATCTGACCCACCCCGGCCAGTCATACCATCGCCACAAAGGGCCACAGTGCCTTACAGACAAGAACAGATCGCTGCCGGGAGAAACATGATGTTCAGCAAGCAAGACCAGATCCAGGGTTATGACGACGCACTGCTGGCGGCGATGAATGCCGAAGAACAGCGCCAGGAAGATCACATCGAGCTGATCGCCTCGGAGAACTACACCAGCAAGCGCGTAATGCAGGCCCAGGGCAGCGGCCTGACCAACAAGTACGCCGAAGGCTACCCGGGCAAGCGCTACTACGGCGGTTGCGAGCACGTCGACAAGGTCGAGGCGCTGGCCATCGAGCGCGCCAAGCAGCTGTTCGGCGCCGACTACGCCAACGTCCAGCCGCACTCCGGCTCCTCGGCCAACGGCGCGGTGTACCTGGCCCTGCTGCAGGCCGGCGACACCATCCTGGGCATGAGCCTGGCCCACGGCGGCCACCTGACCCACGGCGCCAAGGTGTCGTCCTCGGGCAAGCTGTACAACGCCGTGCAGTACGGCATCGACACCAACACCGGCCTGATCGACTACGACGAAGTCGAGCGCCTGGCCGTCGAGCACAAGCCGAAGATGATCGTCGCCGGCTTCTCGGCCTACTCCAAGACCCTCGATTTCCCACGCTTTCGCGCCATCGCCGACAAGGTAGGCGCCTTGCTCTTCGTCGACATGGCCCACGTCGCTGGCCTGGTCGCCGCCGGCCTGTACCCCAACCCGATTCCGTTCGCCGACGTGGTCACCACCACCACCCACAAGACCCTGCGCGGCCCACGCGGCGGCCTGATCCTGGCCAAGGCCAACGAAGAGATCGAGAAGAAACTCAACGCTGCGGTATTCCCTGGCGCCCAGGGCGGCCCGCTGATGCACGTGATCGCCGCCAAGGCCGTGTGCTTCAAGGAAGCGCTGGAGCCCGGCTTCAAGGCCTACCAGAAACAAGTGATCGAAAACGCCCAGGCCATGGCCCAGGTGTTCATCGACCGCGGCTACGACGTGGTCTCCGGCGGCACCGACAACCACCTATTCCTGGTCAGCCTGATTCGCCAAGGCCTGACCGGCAAAGATGCCGACGCCGCCCTGGGCCGCGCGCACATCACCGTCAACAAGAACGCCGTACCCAACGACCCGCAGTCGCCGTTCGTTACCTCGGGCCTGCGCATCGGCACCCCGGCCGTCACCACCCGCGGCTTCAAGGTTGCCCAGTGCACCGCCCTGGCCGGCTGGATCTGCGACGTGCTCGACAACCTCGGCGATGCCGACGTCGAAGCCGATGTGGCGAAGAACGTCGCTGCGCTGTGCGCCGACTTCCCTGTTTACCGCTGAGTGGAGCAGACGACCATGCAACGCTATTCGGGCTTCGGCCTCCTCAAGCACTCCCTCAGCCACCACGAAAACTGGCAGCGCATGTGGCGCACGCCGACCCCCAAGAAGGTCTACGACGTGGTCATCGTCGGCGGTGGCGGCCATGGCCTGGCCACGGCCTACTACCTGGCCAAGGAGCACGGCATCACCAACGTCGCGGTGATCGAGAAGGGTTACCTGGGCGGCGGCAACACCGCCCGCAACACCACCATCGTGCGTTCCAACTACCTGTGGGACGAGTCGGCGCACCTGTACGAGCACGCCATGAAGCTGTGGGAGGGCCTGTCCCAGGACCTCAACTACAACGTGATGTTCTCCCAGCGCGGCGTCTACAACCTGTGCCACACCCTGCAGGACATGCGTGACTCCGAGCGCCGCGTCAGCGCCAACCGCCTCAATGGCGTGGACGGCGAGCTGCTCAACACCGCCCAGGTCGCGGCTGAAATCCCGTACCTGGACTGCTCCAAGAACACCCGCTACCCGATCCTCGGCGCCACCGTGCAGCGCCGTGGCGGCGTGGCCCGCCACGATGCCGTGGCCTGGGGCTTCGCCCGCGCCGCCGACGCCCTGGGCGTGGACCTGATCCAGCAAACCGAAGTGATCGGTTTTCGCAAGGAAAACGGCGCGGTCATTGGCGTTGAAACCAACAAGGGCTTCATCGGCGCCAAGCGCGTCGGCGTGGTCACCGCGGGTAACTCCGGGCACATGGCGCGCCTGGCGGGCTTTCGCCTGCCACTCGAATCGCACCCGCTGCAGGCACTGGTGTCCGAGCCGATCAAGCCGATCATCGACAGCGTGATCATGTCCAACGCCGTGCACGGCTACATCAGCCAGTCCGACAAGGGCGACCTGGTGATCGGCGCCGGCATCGACGGCTGGGTCGGCTACGGCCAGCGCGGTTCGTACCCGGTGATCGAGCACACCCTGCAGGCCATCGTCGAGATGTTCCCGAACCTCTCGCGGGTGCGCATGAACCGCCAGTGGGGCGGCATCGTCGACACCTCGCCGGACGCCTGCCCGATCATCTCCAAGACCCCGGTGAAGAACATGTTCTTCAACTGCGGCTGGGGCACCGGCGGCTTCAAGGCGACCCCGGGCTCGGGCAACGTCTTCGCCGCGAGCCTGGCCAAGGGCGAGATGCACCCGCTGGCCGCGCCGTTCTCCATGGACCGTTTCTACAACGGCGCACTGATCGACGAACACGGCGCTGCCGCCGTCGCCCACTAACCGGAGCCACCGTCATGTTGCATATTTTCTGTCCCCACTGCGGCGAGCTGCGCTCCGAAGAAGAGTTTCACGCCTCTGGCCAGGCGCACATCGCCCGCCCGCTGGACCCCAACGCCTGCTCCGACGAAGAGTGGGGCACCTACATGTTCTTCCGCGACAACCCGCGCGGCATCCACCATGAACTGTGGGACCACGTTGCCGGCTGCCGTCAGTACTTCAACGTCACCCGCGACACCGTGACCTACGAAATTCTGGAAACCTACAAGATTGGCGAGAAGCCGCAAGTGACCGCCGCCGGCAAGCAGAGCGCCGCACCGTCGACCGTCAAGGGCCAAGGGGAAAAAGTATGAGCCAGACCTATCGCCTCGCCAGCGGCGGGCGCATCGACCGCAGCAAGGTCCTGAACTTCAGCTTCAACGGCAAGACCTACCAGGGCTATGCCGGTGACAGCCTGGCCGCCGCGTTGCTGGCCAACGGCGTCGACATCGTCGGGCGCAGCTTCAAGTACTCGCGCCCGCGCGGCATCATCGCCGCCGGTACCGAAGAGCCGAACGCCATCTTGCAGATCGGCTCCAGCGAAGCCACCCAGATCCCCAACGTGCGCGCCACCCAGCAGGCGCTGTACGCAGGCCTGGTCGCCACCAGCACCAACGGCTGGCCGAACGTCAACAACGACGTGATGGGCATCCTGGGCAAGGTCGGCGGCAGCATGATGCCGCCGGGCTTCTACTACAAAACCTTCATGTACCCCAAGTCGTTCTGGATGACTTACGAGAAGTACATCCGCAAAGCCGCAGGCCTGGGCCGTGCGCCGCTGCAGAACGACCCGGACAGCTACGACTACATGAACCAGCACTGCGACGTGCTGATCGTCGGCGCCGGCCCTGCGGGCCTGGCCGCCGCCCTGGCCGCCGCACGCAGCGGTGCCCGGGTGATCCTGGCCGATGAGCAGGAAGAGTTCGGCGGCAGCCTGCTCGACTCCCGCGAAACCCTCGACGGCAAGCCTGCTGCCGACTGGGTCAACGCGGTGGTCAAGGAGCTGGAAAGCCTGCCGGAAGTGACCCTGCTGCCCCGCGCCACGGTCAACGGCTACCACGACCACAACTTCCTGACCATCCACGAGCGCCTCACCGATCACCTCGGCGACCGCGCCCCGATCGGCCAGGTACGCCAGCGCGTGCACCGCGTGCGTGCCGGCCGCGTGGTACTGGCCGCCGGCGCCCACGAGCGGCCGCTGGTGTATGGCAACAACGACCTGCCGGGCAACATGCTGGCCGGTGCCGTTTCCACCTACGTGCGCCGCTATGGCGTGGCCCCGGGCCGCAAGCTGGTGCTGTCGACCAACAACGACCACGCCTACCGCTGCGCGCTGGACTGGCACGACGCCGGCCTGCAAGTGGTGGCCATCGCCGATGCGCGCCACAACCCGCGCGGCTCGCTGGTTGAAGAAGCGCGTGCCAAAGGCATCCGCATCCTCACCTCCAGCGCGGTGGTCGAGGCCAAGGGCAGCAAGCACGTGACCGGCGCCCGCGTGGCCGCCATCGATGTGCAGGCGCACAAAGTCACCAGCCCAGGGGAAACCCTGGACTGCGACCTGATCGCCACCTCCGGCGGCTACAGCCCGGTGGTTCACCTGGCCTCGCACCTGGGCGGCCGCCCGGTGTGGCGTGAAGACATCCTCGGCTTCGTGCCGGGCGATGCACCGCAAAAGCGTGTGTGCGTGGGCGGCGTGAATGGCGTCTACGCCCTGGGTGAGGTGATTGCCGATGGTTTCGAAGGCGGCGTGCGCGCAGCCACCGAAGCCGGTTTCAAAGCCACCGCCGGCGCCCTGCCCAAAGCTGTGCAGCGCAAGGAAGAGGCCACCGTGGCGCTGTTCCAGGTGCCGCACGACAAAGGCACCGCCCGCGCGCCGAAGCAGTTCGTCGACCAGCAGAACGACGTCACCGCCGCCGCCATCGAGCTGGCGACCCGCGAGGGCTTCGAGTCGGTCGAGCACGTCAAGCGCTACACCGCGCTGGGCTTTGGCACCGACCAGGGCAAGCTGGGCAACATCAACGGCCTGGCCATCGCCGCCCGCTCGCTGGGGATCAGCATCCCGGAAATGGGCACCACCATGTTCCGCCCCAACTACACCCCGGTGACCTTCGGCGCTGTCGCCGGGCGCCACTGCGGCCACCTGTTCGAGCCGGTGCGCTTCACCGCCCTGCATGCCTGGCACGTGAAGAACGGCGCCGAGTTCGAAGACGTCGGCCAGTGGAAGCGCCCGTGGTACTTCCCCAAGGCCGGTGAAGACATCCATGGCGCCGTGGCCCGTGAATGCAAGGCCGTGCGCGACAGCGTGGGCCTGCTCGACGCCTCGACCCTGGGCAAGATCGACATCCAGGGCCCGGACGCGCGCGAATTCCTCAACCGCATCTACAGCAACGCCTGGACCAAGCTCGACGTGGGCAAGGCCCGCTACGGCCTGATGTGCAAGGAAGACGGCATGGTCTTCGACGACGGCGTGACCGCCTGCGTCGGCGACAACCACTTCTACATGACCACCACCACCGGCGGCGCCGCCCGCGTGCTGCAGTGGCTGGAGCTGTACCACCAGACCGAATGGCCAGAGATGAAGGTGTACTTCACCTCGGTCACCGACCACTGGGCCACCCTGACCCTGTCCGGCCCCAACAGCCGCAAGCTGCTTGGCGAGCTGACCGACGACATCGACCTGGACAAGGACGCCTTCCCGTTCATGACCTGGAAGGAAGGCACCGTCGCCGGCGTACCGGCCCGGGTGTTCCGCATCTCGTTCACCGGCGAGCTGTCGTACGAAGTGAACGTGCAGGCCAACTACGCCATGGGCGTGCTGGAGAAGGTGATCGAGGCGGGCAAGCAGTACAACCTGACCCCGTATGGCACCGAGACCATGCACGTGCTGCGCGCCGAGAAGGGCTTCATCATCGTCGGCCAGGACACCGACGGCTCGATGACCCCGGACGACCTCAACATGAGCTGGTGCGTGGGCCGCAACAAGCCGTTCTCGTGGATCGGCCTGCGCGGCATGAACCGCGAAGACTGCGTGCGCGACAACCGCAAGCAGCTGGTGGGCCTCAAGCCTGTGAACCCCACCCAGTGGCTGCCCGAAGGTGCCCAGCTGGTGTTCGACCCGAAACAGCCGATCCCGATGGACATGGTCGGCCACGTCACCTCCAGCTACGCGGCCAACTCCCTGGGCTATTCGTTCGCCATGGGTGTGGTCAAGGGCGGCCTCAAGCGCATGGGCGAGCGCGTGTTCTCGCCCCAGGCCGACGGCAGCGTGATCGAGGCCGAGATCGTTTCTTCGGTGTTCTTCGACCCGAAGGGTGAGCGGCAGAACGTTTGACTCCGGGCCCTGTGGTGAGCCGGCCGGCCCATCGCCGGCAAGCCGGCTCCCACAGGAACGATGCAGATCTGAAGGCTGATGCTGTACCTGTGGGAGCTGGCTTGCCAGCGATGAGGCCGGCAAAGGCCCCACAAGACAGATGTCTGCATCGCTTCGACGAACCAGAATTCAAGGCAGGTAAGAAATGAGCGCTATCAACGTCTTCCAGCAAAACCCCGGCAGCGATGCCAAGGCCCAGTCGCCACTGCACCACGCCGACCTGGCCAGCCTGGTCGGCAAAGGCCGCAAGAACGCAGGCGTGACCCTGCGCGAGAAGAAGTTCCTCGGCCACCTGACCCTGCGCGGCGACGGCCATGACCCGCAATTCGCCGCCGGCGTGCACAAGGCCCTGGGCCTGGAGCTGCCAGTGGCCCTGACCGTGGTCGCCAACGCCGAGATGTCGCTGCAGTGGATGGGCCCCGACGAGTGGCTGCTGATCGTGCCCGGTGGCCAGGAGTACGCCGTCGAGCAGAAACTGCGCGCCGCCCTCGAAGGCCAGCACATCCAGGTGGTCAACGTCAGCGGCGGGCAAAGCCTGCTGGAGCTGCGCGGCCCGAACGTGCGCGAGGTGCTGATGAAATCCACCAGCTATGATGTGCACCCGAACAACTTCCCGGTGGGCAAGGCGGTTGGCACCGTGTTCGCCAAGTCGCAACTGGTGATCCGCCGCACCGCCGAAGACACCTGGGAGCTGGTGATTCGCCGCAGCTTCGCCGACTACTGGTGGCTGTGGCTGCAGGACGCATCGGCCGAGTACGGCCTGAGCATCGAAGCCTAAGGAGAACATGGCATGAGTCGGGCACCGGATACCTGGATTCTCACCGCCGACTGCCCGAGCATGCTCGGCACCGTCGACGTGGTGACGCGTTACCTCTTCGAGCAGCGCTGCTACGTCACCGAGCACCACTCCTTCGATGACCGGCAGTCGGGGCGCTTCTTCATTCGCGTCGAATTCCGCCAGCCGGACGATTTTGACGAGGCGGGCTTTCGCGCCGGCCTCGCCGAGCGCAGCGAAGCGTTCGGCATGGCCTTCGAGCTGACCGCCCCGAACCACCGCCCCAAGGTGGTGATCATGGTGTCCAAGGCCGACCACTGCCTGAACGATTTGCTGTACCGCCAACGCATCGGCCAGCTGGGCATGGACGTGGTCGCGGTGGTGTCCAACCACCCCGACCTCGAACCCCTGGCGCACTGGCACAAGATCCCCTATTACCACTTCGCCCTCGACCCCAAGGACAAGCCGGCGCAAGAGCGCAAGGTGCTGCAGGTGATCGAGGACAGCGGCGCCGAGCTGGTGATCCTTGCCCGCTACATGCAGGTGCTGTCGCCCGAGCTGTGCCGCAGGCTCGATGGCTGGGCAATCAACATCCACCACTCGCTGTTGCCCGGGTTCAAAGGCGCCAAGCCTTATCACCAGGCGTACAACAAGGGCGTGAAGATGGTCGGGGCGACCGCGCACTACATCAACAACGACCTGGACGAAGGGCCGATCATCGCCCAGGGCGTGGAGGTGGTGGACCACAGCCATTACCCCGAGGATTTGATTGCCAAGGGGCGGGATATCGAATGCCTGACCCTGGCGCGGGCGGTGGGGTATCACATCGAGCGGCGGGTGTTTCTCAATGCCAACCGGACGGTCGTTCTGTAGAGGCTGTTCGGGCCTTATCGCCGGCAAGTCGGCTCCCACAGGTCTGTGGGAGCCGGCTTGCCGGCGATTGGCCCCACCCCTTTGGGGCTGCCGTAAAAAGGTATCTCCCTGTCGCTTCCAGTCACTGCGACATCGCCCATCAGGCCCACAATTCCCTGCATCCCAGTACCCGATGCCGCCCACGGATGGCGGCGCGTTCAACCACCGCTGCATAAATACAAATCAAGCGAGGTAAGAGCATGTCTGGCAATCGTGGAGTGGTGTATCTCGGCGCTGGCAAGGTCGAAGTACAGAAGATCGACTACCCGAAAATGCAGGACCCGCGCGGCAAGAAGATCGAACACGGCGTCATCCTCAAGGTGGTCTCCACCAACATCTGCGGCTCCGACCAGCACATGGTCCGCGGCCGCACCACGGCCCAGGTCGGCCTGGTCCTGGGCCACGAAATCACCGGTGAAATCGTCGAGATGGGGCGTGATGTCGAGCGCCTGAAGATCGGTGACCTGGTGTCGGTACCGTTCAACGTCGCCTGCGGCCGCTGCCGCTCGTGCAAAGAGATGCACACCGGTGTGTGCCTGACCGTAAACCCTGCCCGCGCCGGGGGTGCCTATGGCTATGTCGACATGGGCGACTGGACCGGCGGCCAGGCCGAATACGTGCTGGTGCCCTACGCCGACTTCAACCTGCTGAAACTGCCGGACCGCGACAAGGCCATGGAGAAGATCCGCGACCTGACCTGCCTGTCCGACATTCTGCCGACCGGCTACCACGGCGCCGTCACCGCTGGTGTTGGCCCAGGCAGCACCGTTTACGTCGCCGGTGCCGGCCCCGTCGGTTTGGCGGCTGCGGCTTCGGCGCGCCTGCTGGGCGCGGCCTGCGTCATCGTCGGCGACCTCAACCCGGCGCGCCTGGCGCACGCCAAGGCCCAGGGCTTCGAAGTGGTTGACCTGTCCAAGGACACCCCGCTGCACGAGCAGATCGTCGACATCCTCGGCGAGCCCGAAGTCGATTGCGCGGTCGACGCGGTGGGCTTCGAGGCCCGCGGCCATGGCCATGAAGGCGCCAAGCACGAGGCCCCGGCCACCGTGCTGAACTCGCTGATGCAAGTCACCCGTGTTGCCGGCAGCATCGGTATCCCGGGCCTGTACGTGACCGAAGACCCGGGCGCGGTCGATGCCGCTGCCAAGATCGGCGCGCTGAGCATCCGCTTCGGCCTGGGTTGGGCGAAGTCGCACAGCTTCCACACTGGCCAGACCCCGACCATGAAGTACAACCGCCAGCTGATGCAGGCGATCATGTGGGATCGCATCAATATCGCTGAAGTCGTTGGCGTGCAGGTCATCAGCCTGGATCAGGCGCCGGAAGGGTATGGCGAGTTCGATGCGGGTGTGCCGAAGAAGTTTGTGATCGATCCGCACAAGACCTTCAGTGCGGCGTGATGTGAATTAGAAAAACCCCTCAGATGAGGGGTTTTTTTTGCACTTCAATAATCGAACCGTCGGCTGTAGTAAGCGCTACTTCTCAAGTCCAGTGCATGTTGCACGAAGTCGGGGAGGGTGGGACTGGCAGCGCGACTGCCCGTCGGTGTGGAGTCTGTTGAAGCGTCTGTTGACATCGAGGAGTCGGAAGAATAGCGGCGCGCTCGAGGCACAGTGCCTTGAAGTGGCTGACGAGGTAGCTGAATGGGAGCGGGCTCCCGTAGCGCTTGCTGTGGTGCCTGAATGCTTGAGTGGGGGGCTGTCACTGGCCTTGGGCTTGGCGCGACGGGCATTCGCTGCCGAGATGGCCGAGGTAGGGATGAAACGATGACCATCATTGCGTTGGTACCGGTGAAAGGCAATGGGCGCTGGCGGAGTCCAAGAAATTTGGTAATGGCTTTTGCCAGCATGGGCAGGCGAATATGGCCTGACGGGTCGACGTGGTTGACAGGATCACCTAGGCAATAACAGTAAGTGTTCAGCCCTGCCACTGAAAAAGGGCCCCAGCTATCAGGCGCGCAAAAGCGCATGAGTGTCGAGTTGAAACCCCGGTAACCATTGCCTAACAATGACCCTGTAATAGCGTGGTCATAACGCTCGCCATTGAACCCAAGCAGCGTCAGGGGAGAAGGCAAGGTGGGGTCATGGCCATAACTTGAATAGGCATGAGACTCCTCTTCCTCTTCGCTAGCCACCTGCAGCACAGACCCTTTGTCGTCCGTTGCCAGCAGCCCGGCGCTGGAGGCTTCGCCGGCCTGCACCTCGGCCAGCGGCATCGCGGCATTGCGGAAGATAGCGCGGTGCTGGTCGCCGTGTTTGACGGTGATCAGCTTGTCGCCTTGGTAGAAAAACTGGGTGTTGCTCAATGATTTGCTCATGGCTTCGGATCCTTGAGTGCTGCACGTCGAGTATCGGGTGGGTTATCTACAGGCGCTAGCCGCGAATCTTTTTCAATTCATCGTTTGAGGCGTTGATTTTCTTTCTAAATATGTCAATTTTATCTCTAAGCTGTGCGACTTTGGTTTTCTCTTGCCGGGGAACGAATTGATGGATGATTTGTTTTTCAAGAATGCCAGCATTAAGTTTTGACACTTCTTTTATTAGTGCGGATCGCGTGGGTTCTAAGACGCTAAGTTCTCGCATGATTAATTCTGCACGGGCGTGTTCATCGGTTGGGCGGTAAGGAACGCTCTGCGTCTTGCTGTCAAGCTGGCGTTGCTGTGGTAAGGCGCTTTTAGCGCCCAGTGGTGCAGAGCTAGTGTATTGGGCAGCTTGCATAGCGGCGTTCTGAGAGTACGCAGGCTTTTGCACGGGTGCGTTGGAAGCGGGCGCTCTGAACTTAACCGGTGAAGTGCCGGATGGGTCTATTTGGTTTATAGGGTCGCCGTTGCAATACCCGTAGGCGTTCAACCCGCCTGCTGCAAAAGGGCTTAGATAATCGGGGGAAAAGAATCGCATCAGTGTTGGGTGGTAGGCGCGCTGGCCTTTACCTAATAAATAGGCGCCCAGGCGCAAGTAGCAGTGTTCGCCAGTGAAACTGAGCGATGTCAGGGCCGAGGGAAGGTTCGGGGCATGGCCATAGGCGGAATAATGGTGTTGCTCTGCTTCGTTTGCCACCTGGACCTCGAGCACAGAGCCTTTTTCATCAATGGCCAGTAGCCCTCTTTCCGATGTGTCCCCGGCCTGCCATTCGGCTAAGGGAAAGTCGGCACTGCGCAAGATGGTGCGCTGCTGGCTGCCCTGTCTTAGGCTGACGAGCTTGTCGCGTTGGTAGAAGAACAGTGTGTCGTTCAATGACCTGCTCATGGCTTCGGCCCCCTGCAGCGATGATGGAAACGTTGTCGCAGGGGTCATTTTGAACAGCCGCCAGATTAATGAAACTGGCAAAAATAACAGGTGCCGCCGGGGCATTCGCTCGCGCCCTTGCCCCGGCATTGGGCCTATCCGTGCATCATTCCAAGCTCGGCATCATCGAGCAGCGCCTTGGCCATTGCGCTCAGGTAGTGGGAGGTCCAGAGCAGTTGCTGGTCGCCTTCCATCAGGCCGGTGAGGGTCATGTCGCGCACATAGCCCATCAGCTCCGAGGCTTGTTCGCGGGCACTTTGGCAGGGGATGCCAGGGGCGATGCAGAACAGTGGTTGGGTTTGGCCTTGGGCCTGGAAGAAGAAGGTCTTGCCTACGGTGGTTTTGGTGTTGTCAGTGGTCATTGTTCGATCTCCCTGAAAGTGCTTTATCGCCTGGCCTCATCGCCGGCAAGCCGGCTCCCACAAGGCCCTGCACATGGCCTGAGGCCTGAGGCTTTCCCTGTGGGAGCCGGCTTGCCGGCGATGAGACCAGACCAGGCAACACATGGCCTCAACCCTAGTGCAGCGTCCGCGGCTCCGCCGGCATCTGCACCTGGATCAGCGCCGACTCGAGCAGCTCCCGCAGCGCTTCGAGTTCATGCATCGTGGCCATCATCAGAATCGAAACCGGCGACTTGGGTTGCAACAGAATTGCCCAAATTTCAACCCTGCCTCAGCTTCAGTCCCCCAGGAGGCTGTAAACACTGTCACTACGAACCAGGCGCGCGCGGGCCTCCGTTTCTCTGTCCAAGCGTAAAAGCTTCTGAATACCTCGGACACCGCCCAGTTCTTGAGCAATGTTGCTTGTTCCTAGACCGTAGAACTGCAGAGAGTTTATCTCTCGCAGATAGGGGTTTAGCTCCAAGCCCAGGCTTTGACCAAAAGCCTTGGGTACCCTGGGTAATACACCTGCTCTGGCGGCACCCATCGAGGCATCATTTTCCTTCACGCGTGACAGGTATTTTTTAATGATCGGTTTGGTGTAGCTACTGTTTGACCTTGAGGTATTTGCAAACGCGGTTGCCTCATTGAGGGTGAAGTTGCGGATGATGGATTCAAAAACATCAGGCTCGCCGATCCTTGCGAAGGGGTCGGGGCTTTCAGAGGCCCGGTTGAAGGAGGTTGTTCCGGATACATTGGGCAGTGATTGGCTACGCTTGAGCCCCGCTGGTTTAACGTTTTGAAAACTCATCGTAGGTTGTGACGCACTTCTTGCACGATTGAGTGCCGGCCATCCAACCATGTGGCCGCTAGGGTCTGTCCTGTTGACCGGATCACCCGCACAGTAACTGTAGGCATTCAAGCCACCACGCCCAAAAGGGCTCCAACTGTCGGGTGCCTCAAAGCGCATCAAGCCAGGGCTGTAAGCGCGGTAGCCATTACCCAAGAGGTAGGCGCAAACTTCGGGCTGCAAACGCTGCCCGGTGAAGCTCAAAAGCGTCTGTTGTGAAGGCAGCGCGGGGTTGTGGCCATACACTGAATAGAGATGGGCTTGAGATTCATTATTGGACTGCACGTTCAGGACGGAACCCTTGTCATCGCCCGCCAGCAACCCGGAGGTCGATGCCTCACCGGTCTGCCATTGTGCCAGGGGGATATCGGCATTGCGGAAGATAGCGCGCTGCTGGCTGCCCTGTCTTAGGCTGACGAGCTTGTCGCGTTGGTAGAAGAACAGTGTGTCGTTCAATGACCTGTTCATGGCTTCGGCCCCCTGCAGCGATGATGGAAACGTTGTCCCAGGGGTCATTTTGAACAGCCGCCAGATTAATGAAACTGGCAAAAATAACAGGTGCCGGGGCATTCGCTCGCGCCCTTGCCCCGGCATTGGGCCTATCCGTGCATCATTCCAAGCTCGGCATCATCGAGCAGCGCCTTGGCCATTGCGC